>CAZETW010000017.1:0-38565 GCA_964515295.1 uncultured bacterium
AAATTTGTTTTAGTATCAGTAATGCCAGATATAACCGGTATTCGGATATTTATTATACTCTTCCGATCAGATAAAAAAATTAAATTTTCTTTTATAGGTTGAAAACGTACACCAGTATATCTCTTATGTTCCTGATCATCCATTAATTTCAGATCAAAAAGAAATAAATCAGTTAACGGAATGATTCGTTTTAGCTCTTTTCTGGATGCATACCCGCAGGTGTCCACAGCTGTATGCATATCTTCATTTTTACATTCAATAAGAAGCTGATGGAGAAAATCCGGCTGATAAAGCGGCTCTCCGCCGGAGAAGGTAACCCCTCCCCCGGATTCGTCATAAAATATGATATCTTTTCTGATCTCAGCCATTACCTCTTCTGCTGTCATCTCCATTCCGATCAATTCTGTATCTTTTTGGTATCGGATGTGAAATTTCCTTTTACTTATACCAGCTGGTACTATATCGGGTTTCATGTTCTGACTTTCTGGATTCTGACACCACCAGCATCGCAGAGGACACCCTTTTAAAAATACTGTAGTCCGTATTCCCGGACCATCATGAATCGAGTACTTTTTTATGTCAAAAATTGTCCCTTGTATTTGATTCATAATAACAATAAATGTACTATTAGATTTTTACAATTTCAAGTAAATTAAATTGTTCAGATGACCGGATCTGTCTGAATATTGACACTTTTAATGATCAGCAATCTCTGCATGCCTTTTATGTAAATCCTCAGGGCATTCAGGAAAACAGTCTGGCCATCGGTGCAAATGAAGATTTCAGTTATTAATTCATAGTATTAAGAATGTATTTGAATTAATATTTTAATTTATTACCTTATTTCTAAAAGTCGATATATATTAAAATAAATTTTTGGAATACCCCAAAAAAATTGGAGGTGTATATGTTTAGAAACTCAACCTTATTAGAACCAGATCGTTCTGGATTATTTATCATTGATATTCAGGAAAAATTATTAAAGACAATGTTTAATAAAGATGAATTGATTAAAAATTGTGAAAAATTAATAAAAGGATGTACTATATTAAAAATCCCTGTTTTTTTAACTGAACAGAATCCCGAAGGTTTAGGTAAGACTTCAAAAATCATAAAGAAATCTATTGGAGAAATTGAGCCGATTGAAAAGTCAACATTCAGTTGCTGCGGAATAGATGGCTTTATCAATAAAGTCAGATCTCATAAACTGAATCAAATTATTTTATGTGGTATAGAATCTCATGTATGTATCTGGCAGTCTGCAATGGATTTTCTCAGTAATGATTTTCAGGTAGTAGTGGCAAAAGATTGTATTTCTTCCAGAAAAGAAACAGATTATCAGAACGCCTTACAACGTATGGTGCAAGAGGGTATAGCGGTTGATTCTACAGAGATGATTTTTTTTGAAATGGTAAAAAGATATAGCAGTGATTTTTTTAAAGAAATATTGGAATTGATTAAATAATTTATGCGAAATGATTAATTTATGCTTGCTATTATCATTTAAAATTGTTATTTTCAAAATGAAACAAATTGCAAAATTAAGAGTATGGAGGTTTAGGTGAATATCCTGAAAATAATGCTAATTATATTGATTTTATTAATAATTAGTATTAATGTATATTCTCAGCAAACTGAAACATACATAAAAGTTGATCAGGAGAATCTGCGCTTACAGCCTAATGGAGAAATATTGGGAAAACTTAATTCTGGAACTAAATGTAAAGTTTTAGACGATAATCCTAAATGGATGAAAGTTCAGATAACAGGTTGGATCTGGAAAGAATCCTTAACTGAAGATAAGAGCATGGTGGCAGGTTATACTATAAAGGCAAGTCACATTTTAGTCAATTCAAAAGATACTGCACAGGAAATTCTTAATAAAATAAAACAAGGAGCTTCTTTTGAAGAGACGGCGAGAGTTTATTCAATTGATAAATCAAGTGGAAGAATCGGCGGAGATTTAGGGAGTTTTTCACGTGGGGATCTCAATCCTGAATTTGAAAATGTGGTATTTAAACTAAAGGTTGGAGAAATCAGCGGAATTGTTGAAACCAGTTTGGGTTATCATATAATTAAAAGAACAAAATAATGTATGGAGGTTACAATGAAAGAGAAATTCAAAGAAATTTTTGAGCGGGTAAAACAAATCAGTTTTAAAACCAAAGATACCTGGGCAGTAATAAAAGATGAAGAAGCAACAGTTAGCGGGATTTTTAAAAATTATTTATTGATATTAGCAGCAGTTCCTTTGGTAGCAAAATTTCTTGGAAGAATGATTATTGGGTATCCTGTTCCATTTTCAAGATCTATTCGATTAAATTTTGGTGAATCATTAGTTACAACATTAATTGAGTATGTGATTTTGATCGTAGGTATCTGGGCAGTGTCAAAAGTTATAAGCTTTTTTGCACCAAAATTCAATGCAGTACAGGATGATGTTAAATCTTTTAAATTAGCAGCTTATAGCTATTCACCTTATTTGGCTGCTGGTATTCTTTATATCATACCTTCCTTGGGTCCGTTAGTCGGATTAGTAGGAATATACACGTTAGTTGTATTATATTTCGGATTGCCAATTGTACTGGATATACCGAAAGAAAAAGTTTTACCGTTCTTTGTTGTAATAATTGTTTCTATGATTGTAATTTATATTATAATAGGTGTAATATCTAATTTATTTTTAAACATATTCACTCCTGATGTATTTATCGGTTAATGTAGTTAGCATTAATCAATACACAAGATGATTGAGAAAAAAGATAGAATTCTATTTAATTTGTCAATTCAGTTAGGGAAGAGTCTAAAACGGGACGAAATCTTAAAAATTTTTTCCTCGTATATTAAAGATTACTTACCCTCAGTAAATGCATTTGAAATTTATCTTCTTGATGGGAGTGAACAAAAACTAAAACTGCAGAAACAGTCCGTGATTCCACCAGGATTGATTAATTCTGATTTATTTGATATTAAGGAAGGATTACCCGGAAAAGTAAAAACAGCAAAAAAACCGGTTATAGTCAATGATCTATCAGAAGTAGAATATTTAAAAAAGGGTATTATTAAGAAAGAAAATATCAATTGTTATTACGGAGTACCCTTACAGGCTGCTGATGATATAGTGGGGATGATTGGTTTCTATTTAAACAGTTCTGATAATCTTAATGATAATAAACAATTTTTTGGGGATATCTCTGAAACCCTTTATTTTTCTTTAAGAAATGCGAATCTTTATGAACAGGCAGAAACTCGAACCAGGCGGTATATGTCAATAAGCCGGGCAATTGCGCTGACCAGACAATTAGGTACTGTAAAAGAAGTGCTACAGGATATCTCGAAATCTTTAGTTAAATATCTTGGTTTTGATCAGTCCTGGATAGGAATTATCGATAGTAATAAGAAAACTATCGAAGGAAAGTCTGGATACGGACCTGTTTTTAAAAAAAATGATATCAACACAGCTATTCCTGTATCTTCGGAGTCTTCACATCCTGCAGTTGAATCATTGTTGCAACAAAGACCAATAGTATATGAAACTGTTAATGAATTAAGTGATAAGGAACTAAAAAAATATTTTAAGCAATTCAACTTTGCTAATTTTGCTTATGTGCCTATTATCAAAAGCGAAGATCAGTCATTAGGAGTTATAGGAGTTTATTACTTAACAGACCAGCCAATTACTGAAGAAGGCATTAAAACATTAACGAGTGTGGCAGAATATGGATCATTCGCTATTGAAAATGCAATTTTGTATGAAAAGATAACAAACTCTGAACAACGCTATCGAATATTATTTGAAGCTGCCGGTCCCAGTCTGGCGATCATAGATAAGAAGGGAATTTTTCAGTTAGTGAATAAAGCTTTTGTAGATTTAAGCGGATATTCAAAGAATGAGTTGATAGGAAAATCTAAAATTGATTTTTTTTTACAGGAAAAAGAAACATCTGATCAGAATATAAAAGAAATACTTGACCAGCCACCTCAAAATTGTGAACTGGAATTTATTGACAGGCATGAAAATATTCGGCAAATACATCTTTCAACGACGACTATTGGTGATTTTTCCGAGATTTTGGTTTCAATTATTGATTTAACCAAGCAGAGAGAGTTGGAAAGAAGACTTTTCAGAAATGAAGAATTGGCATCTATAGGGGAATTATCTGCTTCTATAGCGCATGAAATCAGAAATCCTCTCATTTCAATTATTAACTCTGTAAATCTACTGGAAGATGAAGACCAGATGTCTGATGATGGTCGTCAGGTTTTAGAAATTATCAGAGAAGAATCGGATCATCTCTCTGTTATTGTTGATGATTTTTTGCGATTTGCCAGACCTCAGCAGCTTAATCAACAGTTTGAAGATATTAATGAATTGATCACTCATGTAGTAAAGCGGCATAAAGAATGGAATGAAGATGATACTATCTGGAAAGAAAAATATGATTCTAAACTCCCAAAGATAGAATTGGACCGGCATCAATTTCAACAAGTAATTACAAATTTATTAATGAATAGTCTGGATGCTGTAGGAGAAAGCGGAGAAATAAGTATTAAAACAAACAAAGAGGAGAGATTTGGAGTAAAAGTAGTGAGAATCTCAGTGAGTGATACAGGGATGGGAATCCAAGAACAGGAGATGAAGAAAATATTTCAGCCTTTCTATTCTTTAAAAGAGAAGGGGACTGGTATGGGGTTGGCAATATGTCAAAGAATTATTGATAACCATGGGGGAGAATTATTGGTTGATAGCGTTGAAGGGGAAGGAACAACTTTTTCAATATTACTTCCTCTCACTAAATAATAATAAAATTTGAGGATGTAAGATGCCAGAAATATTATTGGTTGATGATGAGAAATCAGTACGTACAACACTTTCAATGTTTTTAACAAAAGCAGGATATAATATAGAGGAATCTTCTAATGGCCAAGATGCTATTGAGAAAACAAATCAGAAATTCTATGACCTCATTATAACTGATTTGAAAATGAAACCTATCGATGGAATGGAGGTTCTCAAGAAATCAAAAGAGATAAACCCCATGACAGAAGTTATTGTAATGACTGCATATGGAACAGTAGCCAGTGGTGTTGAAGCAATGAAACTGGGAGCTTATGACTATATCCTGAAACCTTTTAAAAATGATGAGTTTTTGATTCTTGTTTCCAAAGCTTTGGAACATAAACATCTACTTACTGAAGTTGAGAAGTTACAGGAAGGATTAAAGGAAAAATATAAATTTGAAAATATTGTTGGTAATTCGCAAAAAATGCTTGATGTAATATCAATGGTGTCTAAGGTTGCACCCATGGATAGTACAGTGCTCATTAGTGGTGAAAGCGGTACAGGTAAGGAATTGATTGCGAATGCTATACATATAAACAGTAAAAGAAAAAACAGGTCATTTGTAACTATAAATTGTGGGGCAATTCCTGAACATCTTCAGGAAAGTGAATTATTTGGTCATATTAGAGGTGCTTTTACCGGTGCAGTAAGAGATAAGGTAGGATTATTTCAAGAAGCAAACGGAGGTACTTTATTTCTTGACGAAATCGGAGAAACAGCTTCATCTACACAGGTAAAACTTCTCAGATTTTTACAAGATGGAGAGATAAGAAGAGTTGGTGAAAATGAACCATTAAAATTAAATGTTCGGTTATTGGTTGCGACTAATAAGAATTTAGAAGAAGAGATTGGGAAAAATAACTTCAGAGAAGATCTTTTTTACAGAATAAATGTCATACCAATACATATGCCCTCTTTAAGAGAAAGAAAAGATGATGTTCCTTTACTTGTTAATCATTTTTTAGAAAAATTTAAAAAGAAAACAAATAAAAAAATAGAAGAAGTATCACCAGATGCTATGAGTATTCTTTCAGGCTATAACTGGCCAGGTAATGTTCGGGAACTAGAGAATGTTTTGGAAAGAGCAGTCATTTTGTCAAATCATAATGTGATAACTCCTGATGATTTACCAGATTTTTTATTAACAAGTGAAAACAAAATAAAAAGTAAGGATACTTTTGAAGAGGAATGCACTCTGGAAAAGCTCAATAAAAAATATATTTTAAGAATATTAGATAATTATTCCTGGAATCAGAAAAAAGCTTCTTCTATACTCGGAATCTCAACAACAACCTTATGGCGGAAATTAAAATCCTATGGTATTGAGCCTAAGAAAAGGTGATTCTATCTATCTATAAGTCATTTTTAATCATATAATTCTATATTCAGAGGTTTTATATGCTTGAAACTAAATCAAAATTAAGTGCTGTAACTCAAAATGTAATAATTGGTTGTATTGCTGGTTTAATAATTGGATATAATTTAAAGTACATCTTCAATACTATCGGGGCGTCTGATTTATTGTGGATAATGTTTTTTATTCTCGGACCACTTATCGGTTATTTAAGTGGGAGAGAAAGAGTGAGATTCGAAAAACTGAAAAGAGAAAAAGAGTTACTGCAGAAAGATTTTGAAGGATTGCAGAAAAAATTACAGAAATCTTCTCAAAAGTATAAATTATTAATAGAAAAAGCAGATGATGCTATATTCTTAACATCCTATAATGGAAATTTCTTACTATTTAACTCAGCAGTTTCTTCTCTTACCGGATATTCTACAGGACAATTAAGAAAAATGAGCATTTCAGATCTGGGTATAAGTAAAGAATTCAGTATCATACCTGCTGAGTACAAATTCAATAACAACAGTTATATCTATGATACTGTTTGGAAGAAAAAAGACGGGAGTACTATACAATTGAATATTAATGCAAAAAAAATTCCATATAAAAATTATATTGTTATACTACATGTTGGACGTGTAATAAAAAAAGAAACTGAGACTTCAGATAAATCATTTACTGAACATATAAAATTAATCCATAGACAAAACTTAGATGATATGTTGTCTTTATTCAGTTCATTTTATAATCAAATAATTCAACCAATGAATACAACAACGAAATTTATAGATTATTTAAATAAAAATTATCCTGATGAAAAAGACAAATGCGATAGCCTGTTTAAAACATGGGATAAGTCAAAAAATATAATGGAAACCATGCTCAATAAAAGAGTTAGAGATTCAAATACAATTCCAACCAATTGGAATTTAAATGAAATAATATATCAGGAATTAAATTTCTTGAAATCAACTATGGATACAGATTCATTTGTGGTTGAGGCCTCAATGGACAAGTCATTACCACCTGTCTATGGTATTGGCAAAAATTTTTCACTATTATTAGGATGCATTTTTAAAGCAACAGTTAAATCCTTAAAAGAAACCACTGATAAATTTTTTGTATCGACCCGTTCCATAAATAATATAAATATTCTTGAAATTAAATTATCGGATAATAATAATTTTGAGCAGCAGTTGACTGAAATAATATATCCGTCGGTAAAGGGGGGAGATTCAAAAAGAAATTCAAACACAGAAATTGCTCTGCAGGTAATAAATATGTATCTTGAAACTTTAAATGTTGAGTACAACATCGGACAAGAAAATGATATAACTGTTATCAGAATCAAATTTCCTCTTACTGAAAAGACAGAAAAAAAGGATTCTGAAGAATTTACAAAATTATATGATGATGATGATTTTTTACTGTAATAGTAATGGAGAAAAAAAGTGAAGAGAAAAAATGATTTAATGATCGGTATTATAATTGCACTTGTAACATTAATTTTAATCATTATTATAATGAATATTAAATCTCAAAAGAATGCATCCAATTTCATCAATATCAGTTCAAGCGGAAAAAAAGTTGGAGTCATTAATTTATATGGAACTATATACAGTTCTTCCAGTATAGTTAAAGAAATTGAGTTTTTTGAGGAACAATCATCTATAAAATCAGTTATACTAAGGATAGAGAGTCCAGGTGGTGTGATAGGTTCTTCTCAAGAGATATACAGTGCTGTAAAACGACTGAGAGAGAGTGGTAAACCGATTATTATTTCTATGGGAAATGTAGCTGCTTCAGGAGCGTATTATGTATCATGTGGGGCTGATACGATTATTGCTAATCCTGGTACCACTACCGGAAGTATAGGTGTTATAGCTGAATTTATTAACCTTAAAGAATTATTGGATGACATCGGGATATCTTTTCAATCTATTAAGAGCGGTAGATTTAAAGATACCGGATCGCCCTATAGAGAATTAAATGATGCGGACAGAAGATATTTACAATCCTGGGTAGATGATGCTTTTGAGCAATTTGTGGATGTTGTTGCGGAAGAAAGAAAATTGTCACGGGATAAGGTCTTAAATATTGCCGATGGACGAGTTTTTACAGGAAAGCAGGCATTTGAATACGGACTTGTTGATATGTTAGGTAATTATCAGGCTGCTGTAGACCTTGCTGCTGAATTGGGTGGGATTAAAGGAAAACCTACAATAGTAAGAAGAAGAAAATATGATGTTTCTTTATTTGACTTATTATTCCAGAAAATTGAAGGATTTGTACGTTTATGCAGTGGCTCGATTATAAAATATAGTCTGTAATTTTTATCGGAGTCATATCATGACTAAAGCAGATATCATAGATATTATTTCAAAAGGAACAGGTCTTACTAAAGTTGAGACTGGTGCAGTTATTGATGGTTTTTTAGCAACTGTCAGTTATGCACTTCAAAATGGAGATAAGGTAGAATTGCGCGGCTTTGGTACTTTTGCTTTACATGAAAGAAAGAAAAAAGTAACACCGAATCCGAAAACCGGGAAGATGATGGAAATTCCACATCGTGTAGTTCCAAATTTCAAACCTTCAAAAAAATTTAAAGAATCGGTTATGAACACAATGAAAGAAAAAGGTAAGTTTGTTTCGAATGAGTCGAAATCACAAATAGATATTTTTTCTGATTTAGATAAATATTTGTAATTTAATAAAGGAGGAGTTAATTTGCCAAGCGGAAAAAAAAGAAAACGTAAAAAAATAACAACTCATAAAAGAAAAAAACGTTTACGTAAGAATCGTCATAAAAAGAAGAAAAAATAATGTATAGTAATGGAAATGATGTTGCTGATTTAAATTTAATTAACAGAGAAGCTATAACAGTAACAGAATTAACCAAAAACATTAAAAAATTATTAGAAGAACAATTTTCATATTTATGGGTTCAGGGAGAAGTAACAAATTTTAAAAAACATTCATCAGGACATTTATATTTTTCATTAAAGGATGCTGAATCTCAGATTTCCTGTGTTATGTGGAAAAACAGGAACAAAAATTTATTATTCCACATACAGGATGGAATGAAAGTCCTTGTTTTTGCCAGTATGAATATATATATGCAACAAGGTCGTTATCAGCTGAATGTTCAGCAAATTCGTCCTCTGGGAAAAGGCGATTTGTACATTGAGTTTGAGAAATTAAAAAAACGTCTAGATCAAGAAGGTCTTTTTAATAACGAACATAAAAAAGGCATTCCCCTTTTCCCTCAAAGGATTGGGATTGTAACCTCTTCGACTGGTGCCGCTATGCAGGATATAAAAAGTGTTTTACAAAGACGATTTCCTTCTATAGAACTTATTCTGTGGCCTTCTGCAGTACAGGGTGAAGGTGCAGCGGAAAAGATTGCAGAAGGTATCGAGGCTTTCAATCAATATGGTAAAGTTGATCTGCTTATTGTAGGCAGGGGTGGAGGCTCTCTTGAAGATTTATGGGCCTTTAATGAAGAAGTAGTTGCCAGAGCAATATATAATTCTGAAATACCAGTCATATCAGCTGTTGGGCATGAAATTGATTATTCCATAAGTGATTTAGTTGCCGATAAACGTGCTCCAACACCATCTGCCGCTGCAGAAATAGCGGTACCAGACAGAGAAGAATTATTAAAAAATATTTTTAAATATAAGGATAAATTAATACAAATAATTTTAAGTTTATTTACTGCATATCATGAAAATATTGAAAGTTTAAAAACGAGCTATGGATTAAGGCGTCCGGTTGATAAAATTCGTGAATATTCTCATAGAATTGATGATATAACAACTCATTTTATAACAATAGCAAAACATAATTATAATACGAAGCAATCAAAAATAAATAATTTGCAAGGGCGATTGAAAGCTTTGGATCCTCAATCAGTTCTTAAGAGAGGTTACAGTATTACAACCTTGTTACCTCATGGAAAAATAATTAATCAGTCGAGAGAATTAAAAGAGAATAATATAATTAATACAAAATTTGCACAAGGGAACGTGGATTCTATTGTAAAAAATATTAAGAGTTCATCATGAAAAAAAACATTGACGAGAAAAGTTTTGAACAAGCATATAATCAGTTGAAAGAATTAGTTGAAAAACTTGAAAACGGTGAAACTGATTTAGAAGAATCACTGAAAATATTTGAAGAAGGTATGGAGTTGATTGATTTTTGTAATAAGAAGTTAGAAGATGCTGAAAATAAATTTAAAAAATTACTCAGAAATGGTGAGGGTGATTTTAGACTAGAAGATATCAACACATAGGTGATATATGAGTAAAGTTTTAGATACCGTTAATTATCCGTCTGATTTAAAAAAACTTGATGTCAAAGAACTGATAGTACTAGCAGAGGAAATAAGAGATTTTATTATTACCAATATATGCAAAACAGGAGGCCATCTTGCTCCTTCTCTTGGAGTAGTTGAATTAACCATTGTTCTACATTATATATTCAATACACCTGTAGATAAAATTGTCTGGGATGTTGGACACCAGGCATATGTGCATAAAATTTTAACCGGTAGAAAAAAAATGTTCAATACAATTCGTCAATACGGAGGATTAAGCGGTTTTCCCAAAATCTCAGAAAGTGAATATGATTGTTTTGGAGTAGGACATTCCTCTACCGCGATCTCTGCAGCCTTAGGATTTGCCACTTCAAGAGATTTGAAGAATGAACATAATAAAATAATCGCTGTGGTAGGTGATGGAGCAATGACCGCCGGATTATCTTTTGAAGGACTGAATAATGCTGGTGCTTCAAAAAAAGATTTAATTGTTGTTTTAAATGATAATCGGATGTCAATATCTCCTAATGTTGGTGCTTTGTCAAAATATTTTACTCAGATTATTACTAATCCATTATACAATAAAATCAAAGAAGATGTCTGGTGGTTAACCGGTAAGCTGCCAATGGGTTCAAATAAAGTGAGAACTGCTGTACAAAGAATTGATGATGGTTTAAAAACTATGGTAGTAGAGAGTTCATTATTTGAACATCTAGGATTCAGATATTTTGGACCAGTAGAAGGTCATAATATCAAAGAACTGTTGCGTGTTTTTAGTGATGTCAGCAGATTAAAAGGCCCTATTTTAGTGCACTGTTTAACTCAAAAAGGGAAAGGGTATAAATTTGCTGAAGAAAATGCAACTAAATTTCATGGAATAGGCAAATTCTGCCCGGAAACAGGTACTGCAAAATCAAAAAAATTACCATCTTATTCCGAAGTATTTGGTAAAACAATTACTCAGATTGCAGAAAATGATAAAAAGATAGTATGTATTACAGCTGCAATGGCTGAGGGAACAGGATTAAAATATTTTGCTGACCGGTTTCCTGAACGATTTTTTGATGTCGGTATAGCAGAACAGCATGCAGTGACCTTTTCTTCCGGATTAGCTTTAAATGGTTATAAACCTATTGTAGCAATTTATTCAACCTTTTTGCAAAGAGCCTTAGATCAAGTTATACATGATATTGCTCTGCAAAATATTCCAGTGGTTTTTGCTCTGGATAGAGCAGGTCTTGTGGGTGATGACGGCCCCACACATCATGGCAGTTTTGATCTTAGTTTTTTACGATTTGTTCCAAATTTAATTATTATGTCACCAAAGGATGGAAATGAGTTCCGTGATATGTTATGGACTGCATTTAACTATAACAAGGGCCCGATTGCAATACGCTATCCAAGAGGTCAATGCCTGGACTTATCTGAAAAATATGATTTAAATGCACTTAAAATTGGTGAATCCGAGGTTGTAAAACCTGGAGAGCATATTGCCATTCTTGCTATCGGAGATAGAGTGATTCCAGCAGTGAAGATTGCTCAAAGACTTGAACAGGAAAATATATCTGTCTGTGTAATCAATTGCAGATTTATCAAACCGCTGGATAGTAAAATGATCATAAAAACTGCTAAAAAGTTTTCTGTCTTATTCACTCTTGAAAATAATAGTATAATTGGCGGATTAGGCAGCGGGGTTGCAGAGATAATTGCTGAAAAAAGATTAAATGATAATTTGATTTTTCAAAGATTAGGACTGCCTGACAGATTCATTACCCATGGAGATACAGATCTCTTACTTAAAGAAATTGGATTAGACATCGATTCTTTATCGGAACAGATAACAAAGATATCTCGTAAGGCTTCTATTAAAAACACTTTTTTTTCAAAATTGAATTTTAGTAAGTAATTGTATGAAGATCGCTTTATTTGCCAATATTAATAAGCTTCAGGTTAAAGATGTAGCCAAATCTTTAATACATTGGCTCCTGGAACATAACATTGAAGTAATTATTAGTTTTCAGTTATCTGAAATTTTGAGATTAAAAAAACAGAAAGTAAAAATTGTTAACAGAAAAGATCTTGCTTTTGAAAGTGATATGATATTGACGTTAGGTGGGGATGGTACACTTTTATTCGCAGCAAGACTGGTAGGATCTTCTCAAACCCCACTTTTGGGAGTTAATATGGGTGGATTAGGATTTCTGACGGAAGTTTCTCTGGATTCACTTTATGATAAGCTTTCCAAACTGATCGCTGATGAATATTCTATTGATAAAAGAATGACCATCAAGTGTGAAGTTGAGAGCAAGTCTTCACACGGTACATTTCTCGCCTTAAATGATTTTGTGGTGCAGCGGTCCACCAGTTCCCGAGTTATCGATATTGATCTGAGTATAAATAACACTTTTTTTAATAAATATATTTCTGATGGAATTATCATATCCACTCCTACAGGTTCCACTGCCTATTCCTTATCCGCAGGAGGACCAATAGTGATTCCTTCGCTGGAATCCATGATCATCAATCCCATCTGCCCTCATGCCTTAACTGTTCGTCCGGTAGTTATTCCGGCTGACAGTAAACTCATAATTAATATTACAAAAAGTGAAAAAGAATTGTTATTAACCCTTGATGGGCAGGAAAATCTATACTGTACTGCACCGATAACTGTTAAAATATCAAAAAATGATTTTGATATTAATTTAGTAACCTTTAAAGAATATGATTTTTTTGAACTGCTTCGTCAGAAACTGCAGTGGAGATCATTGCCTAAAAAATAATCAAATACTTTTATAAATGGATATATATTAATATAATTATTTAATTTCCATTTCATTTTCCCATTCAGGATGCAGCATTGTAAGAAATTTCTTCGTCCAATTTGTAATATATTTACCTTTTTTGATAATAATCCCATAAAGACTTTTATTACAGAAATGACTGATCGGGATAACTTCCAGGAATAATTTGTGCTCTACATATATTGCAGTTTTTGGAATTATAGCAATACCAATACCTTTTTCTACATATTGTTTTATTGTTTCTGCATTTGTAGCTTCCATAATGATATATGGATTCAGATTGTGTTTTTTAAAATTTTCATCTAATTCTTCTCTTGCTATTAATCCCTTTTCATAGGTAACAATAGGGTATTTTTGAATATCAAATAATGTGATATTTTTCTTTTTGGATAATTCATGCCCTTTCGAAGTAATTAAAATTCTTTCAATAGGTTCTAATTTTATTACTTTTAAATTTTTTGGAATATTATTATGAATTGGTGTTATACCAAAATCAATTTCTCCGGATTGTGTTAATGATATTATTTCCTGCCAGCGCCGTTCTAAAATTCTGAATTTAATATCATGATACTTTTCTGAGAATTTTGTTATTATCTCAGGAAGCATATTCATTATAATAAAGGTTGTTGCTGCAAAAGTAAGTATTCCTTTTTCAGTGCCTCTCATATCTTCAAAAGTAGTTTTTAAATCTTCAATTGATACAATAATTGATGATATTAACTTAAAGAAAATTTTACCATCATGAGTTAAATCTTTTTGAGGGCCATAACGATGAAAGAGTTTAGTATTCAACTCCCCTTCCAATGAAGCAATCTGTTGACTCACCGCCGATTGTGTAATATTCATTTTTTCTGCAGCTTTAGTTAAACTGCCAAATTTTGCACTATAATAAAAACCTTTTAATCGTTGTATATCCATTTATATTTTTGTTCAGCTGATTATATAAATAATTTATAAATTATTAAAAATTATTATGTTATTAATAATATACAAAATAATAATTGAATAGGCAAGGATAATATTAGAATCTATTTTATTAATAATTATTATTATAAGTAGCGCTAATGATAAATATAAACATTTTTTTCTTGACTTATAATACAAGAGGTAGTACATTAATTTTAAACTATAACTTCTAGTGATTTTTATGTAGAAAAAATAATAGAAGTAAAAATGCTAATTAAACAAAATTTATATATTAAGAATAATTTAATTACCTGATTGGAGGCATGGAATATCTAATCAGGTTTTTTTATTTTAGGCAAATAGTAAAAATAGTATTACTGATGAAAATTAAATTTTTAAAACTAATTTAATCGGAGAAAATTAAATGGCTAAACCAAAATTTGCAATTTACTGGGCAGGTAGTTGTGGAGGATGTGAAATCGCCTTTCTTGACATTCGAGAAAAGATACTTGATGTTGATAAAGCTGTTGACCTGGTGTTTTGTCCCTGTATTATGGATACAAAGTATAAAGATATTGAAGCGATGCCTGATGATGAAATTGATGTTTGCCTTTTTAATGGGTGTATCAGGAATGAGGAGAACTTGCATATTGCAGAACTTTTAAGAAAAAAATCAAAGGTATTAGTTGCATATGGTTCATGTGCAACTGAAGGCTGTATTCCTGGATTGGGAAACTTAACCAATTGTGAAGATATACAGAAATATGTATATGAAGAATCACCTTCAACCGGAAATCCGAAAAAAATTCATCCAAAAGTAAAAACAAAAGTCAAGGAAGGTGAATTATCTATCCCAAAAATGTTCAAATATGTTCGAACCTTAGGTCAAGTGATGGATGTTGATTATTTTATGCCCGGTTGTCCCCCTGTAGCTGAGCAAATATGGGCAGTGATTGAAGCTGTACTATCCAATAAACTTCCTCCAAAAGGATCTGTGGTTGGAATTAATGAGAAAACCGTTTGTGATGAATGCGAAAGAACTAAAACAGATGAGAAAAAAGTTAAAGAGTTTAAGAGACCTCATATGGTTGATCCAAAGGATATTGATCCTGAAAAATGTTTGCTTGAACAGGGAATGATTTGTAATGGTCCGGCAACCAGAGCCGGATGTGGAGCACTTTGTCCTGCAGTTAATCTTGGGTGCAGAGGTTGTTATGGTCCAGCAGAAGGTATCCAGGATATGGGGGGCAAACTTGCTGGAGCAATCGGATCAATAATTGACAGTGATGACCCTGAAGAAATCGAAAAAATCGTTAATCAGATTGTTGATCCTGTCGGAACCTTTTATAGATTTAATTTACCCAGTTCATTATTAGGGAGAAAAATGTAATGAAAAAAATTACCATAGATCCTATTACAAGGTTAGAAGGTCATGGAAAAATTGAAATATTTTTAAATGATCAAGGTAATGTTGAAAATGCTTATCTTCAAATTCCGGAACTTCGTGGATTTGAGAAATTTTGCCAGGGGAGACCTGTTGAAGAGATGCCACGTATTACTTCCAGAATATGCGGGGTCTGTCCTGAAGCTCATTTAATGGCTTCTGCCAAAGCATGTGATGCAGTGTATAATGTGGAAATTCCCAGAACAGCAAAAATGCTTCGTGAACTTTTATATAGTATATTTTTTGTTACTGACCATACCACACATTTTTATGCACTGGCCGGACCGGATTTTGTTGTAGGTCCAGATGCACCCAAAGAACAGAGAAATATTCTGGGTGTTGTTCATAAAGTAGGAGTTGAAATTGGAAGCAAGGTAATCGGATTACGTGGAATGTGTCATGAATGGATAAAGAAAATGGGTGGTAAAGCAGTACATCCAGTAGGTGCTGTACCAGGCGGGATGAGCAAGGGGCTTACCAAGGAAGAACAAAAACAGCTAATAAAAGATGGCAAAGAAGCTGTAGAATTCGGTAAATTCACCATAAAACTTTTTAATGATGTGGTATTAGAGAATAAGGAGTATGTAGATTTAATACTCAATGATATTTTTGCTCATAAGACCTATAATATGGGTTTAGTGGATGAAAATAACCACCCCAATTTTTATGACGGGCAAATCAGAGTAACAGGTCCGGACGGGAAAGAATTCGTGAAATTCAAACCAGCTGATTATCTTAAACATATTGAGGAACATGTTGAACCCTGGTCTTACCTTAAGTTTCCATTTCTTAAAAAGTTAGGGTGGAAGGGTTTTGTAGACGGGCCTGAGAGCGGGGTTTATAAAGCTACGCCTCTTTCCCGGTTAAACGCATCAGATGGGATGGCAACACCGCTGGCTAATGAAGAGCATGATAGGATGTATGAAACCTTGGGTGGCAAGCCAGTACATCAGACCCTGGCTACAAATTGGGCTCGTATAATTGAACTCCTTTATTCTGCAGAACGATGGGTAGAACTTGCAAGTGATTCGGAAATAACAGGTCCTGATTATCGTGTAGTACCTACCGAAACACCAAATGAAGGTATTGCAACGGTAGAAGCTCCTCGGGGTACACTCTATCATCATTATAAAACAAATGAAAATGGAATAATTACTGAAGCAAATTTAATTGTAGGTACAACCAATAACAATGCCCCCATTAACATGTCTGTAAAAAAAGCTGCACAAGGATTGATTAAAAAAGGCAAAGTAAATGACGGTCTTTTAAATATGGTTGAGATGGCTTTCCGTGCTTATGATCCCTGCTTTGGATGTGCCACTCATACACTCCCTGGGGAAATGCCTATGATTGTTAAGATTTATGACCATAATAAAAATCTGGTGGAACAACTCAAGAGAGATTAATCCCTTATTCAAGGGTGGATATGGAATAAATGAAAATACTTGTTTTAAATTGTGGAAGCTCTTCAGTCAAATTTCAACTGATTAACATGACAGATGAGAAAGTAGTAGCCAAGGGAGTGGTTGAAAAGATTGGATCCAGTGATGCAATAATAACTTACAAACCGGCAGATAAAAATAAATTAAGAGAAATTCAGGAAGTACTTAATCATGATACAGCTCTTGAAATTGTTCTTTCTTTATTACTCCATCCTCAGCATGGAGTAATAAAGGAAAAGGATGAAATAGACGGTATAGGTCACCGGGTTGTACATGGAGGAGAAGATTTTTCTGATTCTGTATTTATTACAGAAAAAGTAAAGACAACTATACAACAATGTATCCAGTTTGCTCCTCTGCATAATCCTCATAATTTGAGTGGAATAAAAGCATGTGAAAGACTTTTACCTGGAATACCTCAGGTTGCAGTATTTGATACAGCTTTCCATCAGACTATACCTGAAAAGGCATTTTTATATGGACTCCCATATTCGCTGTATAAAAAACTTGGTATTCGCCGGTATGGTTTTCATGGTACTTCTCATAAATTTGTTGCCAATAGAGCTACAGAAATTTTAAAAAAACCTATAAACAAACTCAAGCTTATTACCTGTCACCTTGGAAATGGTGCCAGTATAACTGCTGTTGATAAAGGCAATTCTGTTGATACAACTATGGGATTTACTCCTCTTGAAGGATTGGTCATGGGTACCAGATGTGGAGATATTGATCCTGCTTTAGTTCCTTATATTATGGAAAGAGAAGGATTGGAAACTCAAGAAATCGATCAAATTATGAATAAAAACAGTGGCATGTTGGGATTAACAGAAACAACGAATGATATGAGGGAAATTGAAGAAGAAGCCTTCAGGGGAAATGAAAAACATAAATTGGCTCTTGATATTTACTGTCATAGAGTAAGAAAATATATAGGAGCATATATTGCAATACTTGGTGGGGTAGATGCTATTATATTCACTGGTGGAGTAGGAGAGAAATCTTTTTATGTAAGAGAACACTCATTAAAAAATCTCGATAAACTTGGAATAAAGATTGATTTAGATCTTAATAATGAGAATAAAACAAAAATAAGTCTTGGAAAGATCAAAATTTTAATTATTCCCACGAATGAAGAACTCGCAATTGCCAGGGATACAAAGAAAATTCTAGAATCATATAAACAAAAATCTAAACCAGTCAGTACTGCAAAAAAAGCACAGGAAGAAATTACTGATCTCAGCGAAGATGAAAAAGCACAATTGGTTCTTCTTTGGGCTGAAGATCCTAAATCTCCTATATCAGAATTGACCAGAAAATTAAATAAAAAAATTGGAAAAAATATTGAAGAAGAATCAGTTAAGAAAAAATTAAATATTTTAGGATTATCTAATCCTTCTGAAACAAATAAAGTTGAGGGATAATACTATTGGCAAAGATAAATAAAGAAGAATCCGGATGGATCATTGCTTTAAGCTGGTTAAGTGCTTTGGAAGAAACAGCACGGGATTTTCATGGAACTAGACCACATGTTTTTGCAAAACGAGCCTATGAACATTCAGTACAGCATTTTATACATAGACTTGGCAATGAATATGGTATCAGAGTTGCAAAGGCAGACTCTATTCGGCAGGCAGTGAATAATTATATTCAACTGGGAATTGATGCTGGTCTGTTCAGAGATGCCAGTGATTTTGATTTAGAAGAGATTACTCCTTTTCGGTTGTCTATTACCGTACATAACTGTAAATATAAAAAAAGTTGCAGTTCTCTCATTGAACAGGGTTTTTCTATAAGAGATCTGACCTGTGCGCGTATCGGATGTTTTAGAGCGGCAGTTAAAGTTTTTGCAAATATTGATTGTGACTATAAAGTACAGGACTTCGATATAGATGGTGTATGTAAAGGATATATTGAACGAGTATAATGAATAATACTGACACAAAAAAAATTACCGAATTAATTAAAAAAGCCCGTACTGGTGAAGATCTGGTAATCCGCAGACAAGCTATTATAGATTTAGGGTATGAGAAACATAAAGATATTTACCCGGTTTTAGCTGAACTTCTTGATGATGACTCTTCAAGTATTCAACATGCAGCGATT
Organism: uncultured bacterium; assembly: GCA_964515295.1. Taxonomy (GTDB): domain Bacteria; phylum Zhuqueibacterota; class QNDG01; order QNDG01; family CAYUAG01; genus CAYUAG01. Next base: position 19,203 of record CAZETW010000017.1, read on the forward strand.
ATTTCATTAGGCAGATTAGGAAACCCTCAGGCTATAGAGGAACTGGTTAAACCAAAAATTTTCAATTCATCAGTCACTAATATACGCTGGGCTGCAATTATCGCTGTCGGCCAATTAGGTGATTATCATATTATTGATCATTTGTTGCAAATGTTAGGTGATAAGGAATGGATTGTAAGAAACCAGGCAGTGACAGTGCTGAAAGATAAAATTCAGGAAATCATAAAACTTAAAAATATTACTCATTCTCGTATTCTTCTTAAACTCCTCTCTCTGGATGATGAAGAAATAATTGTACTTGCTATCCAGGGTTTTTGTGCTCTTGGTGAAGAAAGTGTAAATATTTTGCTGGATGCACTTCATTCTCTGTCGCCAATTTTGAGAAAAAATGCTGCCAGAGCTTTGGGTGAACTTACTTCTTTCAGAGCTGTTGATTCTCTTATTGATATAATTGATGATGAAAAGTGGGAGGTTCGAGAAAGTGTAGTAACAGCCTTGGGAGAAATTGGTGACAGAAAAGCAATTGATCCGCTGGTAACCGCTTTGTCGGATACTGTAGAAAAAGTACAAAAAAAGGCAATGGAATCACTTTTAAATTTTAGCAAATTAAGTACAAATCCTTTACTAAACAAACTATCATTTGAAAAAGATAAATTCAATCTCAGGGTGATTATATTAACGCTTGGTAAAATCGGTGATAAAAATGCAATACCTGTATTAGTTAACCACCTTCGCAGTAGCTATTTTGTTGTTCGAATGGCAACAGTTAAGGCATTAAAACAATTTAATTCATCAGATGTTATCGACATCCTTATTCCGTATCTTTCGTTTAATACTTCGGATATAAATCAACTGTTGCGGGATGGCAAAAATAATGATAATATACAACTTCAATTACGGGCAATAAAAGCACTCGGAGGGCTGGAAGATCACCGAGCAGTTGGTACATTAAAAAAACTTGTTGAGGCCGGTTCAGATAAAGTCCAAGATGCTGCAACTCAATCCTTAATACGGATTGGTTGTGCAGCATGGGGAAGATGCTGCGCTATTATGGTGCTCAGTGATACGAAAAATAAATCGATATTACCTTCATTGTGCAATTCATTAGAAGATGATTCAGATAATGTTCGTCTGGAAGCAGTAAGAGCAATAGCGAAGATAGGTGGAAAAAAAGCTGTGAACTCATTAGTGGATATTGTAAAAAAAGACAGAGATTCTTATATTCGCTACGAAGCAGTACGGTTTTTACGTCGAATTGGGGTTGGTCATCATCAGGTGTTAGAGCTTGCACTTACAGTGTTAAAAGATAAATCCAGAGATGTACGTTCTCAGGCAGCCAGACTTTTGGGAAATTTTCATCATGATAATTCCATTCAGCCTTTATTAAAAGCCACTGCTGATAAGCATTGGAGCGTACGAGAAAGCGCCGAGAATGCATTAATTAATTTTGGTCAAAAGGCAGTTCCTGATCTTATTAAAGCGCTGTCAGATTCTTCATGGACGACTAGATTCAGGGCAGCAAGATTATTAGGAGAAATCGGTGATAGCAGGGCAATAAAACCACTTGAACAGCTTCTCAAAAAAGAAAAAAAGAGTGGTCAAGTACGAGGCATTGTTGAGGATTCATTAAACAAGCTTTATCACAGTGCTGCTGCCTAAGTTTATGGGAGATAAATATGCGGATTAAATTAAAACGCAACAAAAAAGAAAATGATTTTATTGACAAGGTCAATGAGCTTTCCGGAGAGAATGTGTATAGTTGTTATCAATGTGGACGCTGCTCTGCAGGATGTCCATTTGCGTTTGAAATGGATATACTTCCCAATCAGATGATTCGACTGGTTCAATTGGGCCAGCAGGAAGAATTAATTGGGACAAAAGCACTTTTTCTTTGTGCTTCCTGTTTTACCTGTCAGTCACGATGCCCAAAAGGAATAAATATTGCTAATGTAGCTGAAGCAGTACGATCTCTAATTGATCCCAAAGGAAAAGATCATTGTGGCCCAAATGAAATTCCTGTTGAACTTGCTGATGAACTTCCTCAACAGGTACTGGTTTCAGTGTATAGAAAATTTAGTAAATAAAAAAGAGTTAATAATATGGAAAATAAGAAAACAAAACTTCATTATTATCCAGGATGTACGTTAAAGGAAAAAACCACCAATCTGGATGATTCTACCCGCAAATCAATGGAAATATTAGGGTATGAATTAATTGAACCAGAAAACTGGACTTGCTGTGGAGCAGAATTTCCTTTGAATGAGGAGAAAATAATCGGTCTGGCAGCTCCTACCCGTATCCTCAGGCAAGTTAAAATTGAAGGAGGGGATAAAGTATTCACAGTATGTTCTTTTTGTTTTAATGTTTTAAAACGAACCAATGAAGCATTATTGGCTGATCCCCTTAAATATAAAAGAGTTAATGCATATCTAAAAGATGATATTAAAATTAATCATGAAACCAAAGATAAAACCACTGAATTCCCGGAATACGAAGGTGATGTTAAGATTTATCATCTACTTGAATTTATTCGGGATGAAATTGGTTATGATAAAATTCGTTCGATGTTAAAGAGAAATCTCAGTAATATCAAAATTGTTCCGTATTACGGTTGTCGTCTTCTCCGACCCAAAGGTAACATGAGTATTGATGAACCTGATGATCCTACAATCTTTGAAGAATTTTTAGAAAATATTGGTTGTACTGTTCTTGATTTTCCTTTTAAACAGGAATGCTGTGGTTCATATCTTTCGGTTTCCATGCCTGAGGCTGCCACAGAAGCTTCATATAATATTCTCCGTTCAGCCAGATTGAACGGAGCTGATGCAGTAGCATTAAGCTGTCCGCTTTGTTATTATAATTTAGATCGCAGGCAGGATAGAATTAAAGAACAATTTCTTGATTTTATGGGTATGCCTGTTTTATTCTTTACCCAGCTTCTCGCCTGGGCGTTAGGAGTTGAAGAAAAAATTTTAGGACTTGATCAGCATTATTTTAATCCTCGTTCAGTTCTGAGGACAGATGATAAATCAGAGGTAAAAACATGAGTAACAATGGAAAGAAAAAGAAAATAGGTCTATTTGTTTGTCATTGCGGTGTAAACATCGCCAGTGTTGTTGATGTGGAGAGAGTAGCCAAAGAAATGGAGAATTATCCGAATATAACACTTTCTACAAATTATGTTTATATGTGTTCAGATCCCGGACAACAATTGATTTTAGATACAATAAAAGAACAAAAATTAGATGCATTTATTGTTGCTGCATGTTCTCCAACATTACATGAAAAAACTTTTCAGGATGTCGCTAAACTTGCAGGACTCAATCCATATCAGGTAGAAATTGCAAATATACGGGAACAAGGCAGCTGGGTACACACTGACAAGGAAAAAGCCACTCAAAAAGCCATTAAAGTAGTTAAATCAATGGTAGAAAAAGTTCGTGCTAATGAAAGTCTTGATCCTATCAAAATTGATGTTAACCGCAGAGCAATGGTAATCGGGGGTGGTATAAGCGGAATTCAGACAGCATTAGATATAGCGGATCATGGATATGAGGTTCTGCTGGTCGAAAAGGATCCTTCCATCGGAGGACATATGATCCAGCTCTCAGAAACCTTTCCTACATTGGATTGTTCTCAATGTATTATGACGCCGAAAATGGTGGAAGCTTCACGTCATCCGAAAATTAAAATCATGACATATCATGAAGTGGAATCCATATCCGGTTTTGTAGGGAATTTCAATGTTCGAATAAAAAAGAAACCCCGATATGTCGATGAAGATTTATGTACAATGTGCAGTGATTGTGAAGAAGTATGTCCGCAGGTTGTTCAGGATGAATTTAATATGGGCCTGTCCTACCGAAAAGCTATTTATCTACCTTTTCCCCAGGCCATTCCGGGAACATATACGTTGGATATAGACAGCTGTCTCGGAATGTGGCCGGTACGCTGTGGCAGATGTAAAGATGTCTGTGAACCGAATGCAATAGATTATGATCAGAAAGAAGAAATTATTGAAGAACAGGTTGGAGCAATTGTGGTTTCTACCGGATATGATCTGTATACAATGCAAGCGCTGGGTGAATACGGGGGAGAAAAGTATGATGATGTTGTTAACGGATTAGAATTCGAACGGATACTTTCAGCGTCCGGTCCGACTGGTGGTGAGGTTTTGAGGCCATCAGATGGTAAAGTTCCCAAACATGTAGTTTTCATACAGTGCTGCGGATCCAGAGATCCGGAAAACCATAATCCCTACTGTTCCAGGATTTGTTGTATGTATACTGCAAAACACGCTATGCTCTACAAACACCGGGTACCAGACGGAAATGCTACAGTATTTTATATTGATGTACGAACCGGGGGGAAGAGATTTGAAGAATTCTATCAACGTGCTGTTGAAGAAGATGAAGTTCTATATATAAGAGGCAAAGTATCCAAGATCTTCCAGGAAGGTAAAAAAATTATCATTTGGGGGTCAGATACCCTGACTGGCAAGAAAATTGAAGTTGAAGCTGATATGGTTGTTCTTGCCATGGCTATGGTAAAATCCGAAAATATAGAAGATTTATTGAAGAAACTTAAAATTAACACAGATGAAAGTGGTTGGCTGGCCGAAGCTCATCCTAAGCTCCGTCCGGTTGAGAGCTTGAATGCCGGATTTTATCTGGCTGGATGTGCTCATGGCCCCAAAGATATTCCTGATACAGTGTCACAGGCTTCTGCGGCAGCTGCCAAAATAGGTGACCTGTTTGCACAGGAAAAACTTCTCCATGAACCAACTATTGTCCCGGTTAATGAAGATCTCTGCAGTGGTTGTGGTATATGCGTTCCTGTATGTCCTTATGGAGCACGGACTTTGGATATGGAAGAAAAAGTAGTAAAAGTCAATGAAGTTTTATGTGAAGGATGCGGTGCATGTGCAGCAGCATGTCCTTCTGGAGCTGCACAACAGCGGAATCAGACTGATGATCAAATATTTTCTATGGTTAAAGCAATTTTAAAGGGATAAATAATTATGTTTGAACCGAAAATTATGTGTTTTCTGTGTAAATGGTGTACCTATGCTGGAGCTGATCTGGCTGGTACATCTCGGATGAAGTACGATCCGAATGCAATTAATATGCGGGTAATGTGTTCCAGTCGCATAGATCCTCAGCACATTCTGTATGCTTTTAAACAGGGTGCTGATGGAGTTTTTATCGGTGGATGTCATCCCGGTGATTGTCACTATGTAGAAGGAAATTATAAGACGTTGCGTAGAATTATTCTTTTTAAGCCTATGCTTGAAAAATTTGGTATAAATCCTGAACGTCTCAAACTGGAATGGATTTCTGCTGCAGAAGGTAAAAAGTTTGTTCATTCTATGAATGAATTTACAGATAAAATTCGCAAATTAGGTGCACTTAATATTGAAGATATGGCATTAAATAAAGAGGAATAAAAAATGAGTAATAAAACTGCTGCTAAACAAAAGGAAAAAATTGCTGATAACAAAGTTCCAATTTTCATTATGGGGAAAAAGTATGAAGTGCCGGCATCCCTCACAATCCAAAAAGCTATGGAATATGCTGGTTTTCAGCTGATCAGAGGCTGTGGGTGCCGTGGCGGTATTTGTGGAGCATGTGGTACAGTGTATCGCTTTCCGGATTCCTACAGAATAGAAGTTGGTTTAGCCTGCCAGACAGTTGTTGAGCCAAATATGTATATAACACAAATACCGTTTTTCCCGGCAAACAAAGCAACCTATGACATTGAGAAACTGGAGCCAACCGGATCTACAATTGCAGCTCTGTACCCAGAGATTTTTAAATGTGTGGGATGCGGAACCTGTACCAGAAGTTGTCCCATGGATATAGATGTCATGGATTATATATCCAAAGCAATTCGCGGAGATATTGCCGGAGCTGCACAGCTGTCATTTGACTGTGTCATGTGTGGTCTTTGCAGCGCGCGTTGTCCTGCAGAGGAAGCACAGTATAATGTCGGTATTTTAGCCCGCCGTCTTTACGGCAGACATATAGTTCCCAGGGCAAAGCATGCACAAAAAGCTGTTGAGTATATCAAAAAAGGAAAATTTGATAAGGGTTTAAAAGAACTGAAAAAAATGAATATCGAGACATTAAAAAAGGTATACAATGAACGGGAATCCGAACCGCAAATGGCTGAAGAAGACTGGACACCAAAAAACAAAAAATATGTTGTTGGTAATCAAAAATAATAAAAAAAATTTATTCTGATGGAGTGATCACTATGTCATATACACCAAAATTGAAAAAATTAATTAAAATTGTAGAAAAAACCAGACCGACCAGAGTTGAAAAAAAGAAAAAAGGTGAGGAGTTTCCGGAAATGTCTCTTGAGGAAAGGGAGGATATTCTAAAGTATCATCCTGATTTCAAAGAAGAAGGCCGTTCTGAGATTAAAGTTGGTCCTAATAAGGGATACAGGATTTCTAATGAGATGGTTGAACTTTTGCATGCTAAAAGCAGAGTGGATCCGGATCAGATTGATCTTTCTAATCCGGATTATGAAACAGATGTGCTTATTATTGGCGGAGGAGGAGCGGGTACTTCTGCTGCATTAACAGCAAGAGAAAAGGGAGCAAAAGTGCTGATAGCCACTAAACTCCGTCACGGTGATGCTAATACTATGATGGCGGAGGGTGGGATACAAGCCGCAACCAAAAGTGAAAAAGACTCACCTTACTATCACTATTTAGATGTGATAGGAGGAGGGCATTTTAAAAATGATCCGGAATTAGTCGAAACATTGGTTACGGAAGCACCTAAAGTTATGACATGGCTGGATAAATTAGGTGCCATGTTTTCTAAATTTGAAGACGGACGATTTATGACACTCCATGGAGGCGGTACATCACGCAGAAGAATGCACTATGCAGGAGATATTACTGGTGCTGAAATAATGCGAACCATCAGAGATGAAGCAAAAAACTATCCGAATGAAATAAAAGTTCTGGAATTCTCACCAGCTGTTGAACTTATTTTGAATGATAAAGGAACATGCAGCGGGGCTGTTTTATATAATTTAGAAACCAAAGAATATATTGTTGTAAAAGCTAAAGCAACAGTTATGGCTACTGGTGGATCAGGGAGACTTCACATTCAGGATTATATGACCACAAATCACTACGGTGCAACCGGGGACGGACTGATTATCGCCTACCGAGCCGGTGTACCCATAGAATTTCTCCATACAGTTCAGTATCATCCCACAGGAGCCGTTTTCCCTGAACAGGCTGAGGGTCTTCTTATTACAGAAAAGTTCAGAGGTGCTGGTGCGAATGTAGTTAATATCGATGGTGAACAGTTTGTTTATGAACGGGAGCCGAGAGATGTAGAAGCTTCTGCTTTTATTCGGGAATGTACAGTGAGGGGCAAAGGTGTTCCTACACCAACAGGGAAATTCGGTGTCTGGTTAGATTCTCCAATGATTGATTTAATAAAAGGAGAAGGATATGTACATAAAGAATTTCCGGGGAAATGGATATTGTTCCATCGATATGGCATTGATATTACCAAGGAACCAATGTTGGTCTTTCCAACTCTTCACTATCAGAATGGTGGCCTCGAAATTAATAAAAAAGGTGAAACTGTACTACCGGGTCTCATTGCCGGGGGTGAAGTGAGTGGTGGTGTCCATGGGGAAAACCGACTTATGGGGAATTCTCTTTTAGATGTAACTGTGTTTGGAAGAATTGCAGGAGTCACTGCAGCTGATTATGCCAAAAAGAAAGCAAAAAGCGGTAAATTAACCCTAAATCATGTAAAAAAATATAATAAAGCCCTTGAGAAAGCAGGTGTAAAGCTTAACGGAAGGGTAGCGCCTATGGTTCTCCCTGATTACAGCAATCCTGAGGTCAGAGAAAAGCAGCTTACCACTAAGTATGTGGGAACATTACGATAATATGAGGTAAAAAAATGAGTATCAGATATAGAGAAAAGCCTTTTGGATTTGAAAAACCGTCCAAACCCAAAGGTGAACTTGTAATAATTGAAGACCGCTGCAAAGGATGTGGATTTTGTGTTGAATATTGTCCAAAAGATGTATTGGAAATTTCAGATAAATACAATAGTAAAGGGTATCATCCTCCTGAAGCAGTAAATGAAGATGACTGTGTATATTGTGGTTTTTGTCAGGTGGTTTGTCCGGATTTTGCTATATTCACAATTGTAGAGGAAACCCAAGTAGAAAAAGAAAGAAGAGAAGCTAAAAAGAAAGAAAAAACTAAAGTTTAAATACAATATTAATCATAGGCATTAAATTATGAAAAAATCAAATATTTCTGTACTTACCGGAACTCATACCTTAACCGGCAGTCAGGCATGTGCTGAAGGTGCTCTTTCAGCAGGATGTTCTTTTTTAGGATACTACCCGATAATACCCTCTTTTGATATCGTAGAAAGGTATGCAGAAAGATTTGCTGATATTGATGGTATACTTATCCAGATGGAGGACGAAATTTCTGCTCTGGCAGCTGTTCTGGGAGCATCCTGGACTGGTAGAAAGGCTATGACTGTTACCACAGGAACTGGTTTTGCTCAAATGGCAGAGCATATTGGTCTGGGAATAATGCTTGAGACACCCTGTGTTATTGTTGATGTACAGAGAGATGGCCCTTCAGAAGGAATTCCCAGTAATCCGGGTGCAGGTGATGTGATGCAGGCACGATGGGGATCACATGGAGATTATGAAATTATTGCACTCTCACCAAATTCACCTCAGGATATGTATGATCTGACTATTAAAGCATTCAGTCTTTCTGAGAAGTATAGGACTCCTGTAGTTATTTTAACAGATACTGATATTTGCAGTAAAAAAGAGGAAATAACAATACCCGATTCTAAAGCTATAAAAATCAGTACTCGAAAATATTATAAAGGTAAGAAAGATAGTTATCTTCCCTTTCAATATGATCCTGAAGACCTTATTCCTCCTATGGTTGATGTTAAAAATGGATATAGATTTCATGTCACCGGTTTGACTCATGATGAACAAGGGTATCCGGTGATGAATGATGAATGTCAGGAATGGAATGTACATCGTCTCGTACAAAAGATCAGATTATTTGCTGAAGATATTGTTGATTTTGAAGAAGATCTGACCCACGATGCAGATATAGTAGTTGTTTCTTACGGCACAACATCCAATGATGCTCTTAATGCAGTTAAACGGATGCGTAAAGAGGGTATTAAAGCAGGAAGTTTACGATTAAAAACTATTTGGCCTTTTCCGGAAAAAAGGATATTTGAATTGGCCAAGAAGATAAAAAATTTTATTGTCCCGGAGATAAATTACGGACAAATATTTTTAGAAGTTGAACGCTGTGCTCGGGGTGAAACAAAAACACATTTTCTTCATCATGATTCAAAAAAAGTTGGGACAGCAGAAGATATTATTAAATTATTAAAAAAAGTGACAAAATAATAGGTAAAAAATGGAAAATACTAACATTAAAAAAGAAAAAATGCACCCGATGGAAAATCTCCTGAGAATGGACAGAATACCACACATATGGTGTCCTGGATGTGGTATTGGTAATGCTGTAAGTGCATTTGCTGAAGCTTTAGATAAATTACAATTGGATTTAGATGAAATTTGTGTGGTATCAGGAATTGGTTGTACAGGTAGAGTAGCGGGGTATACAAAAGTTGATTCCTTTCATACAACCCATGGCCGGGCTATTCCGTTTGCAACCGGTATTAAGCTTGGTAATCCGGATATGAAGGTTGTGGTTATATCCGGAGATGGAGATCTGGTTTCAATCGGAGGTAATCATTTTGTTCATGCAGCTCGCAGAAATATCGATTTAACAGTAATTTGCGTAAACAATTTTATTTATGCGATGACTGGAGGTCAAGTCGCTCCAACAACTCCAATTCCAGCCTATACTACCACATCTCCTTTTGGTAATTTTGAAACCCCCTCCAATGTTCCTCAAATAGCTGAAGCCGCCGGGGCTGTATATGTTGCCAGGTGGACTGCACTTCATATGCGAAGACTCACCTACGCAATTACAGATGCATTGCAAAGACCGGGGTTTTCTGTTGTGGAAGTTATCTCACCCTGTGCAATGTACTATTCCAGAATAAATAGGCTGGGTGATGGATTGGATATGATGAAATTTTATTATGATAATTCAGTTATTAAACACGGAGAACCGACAGATAATCTGGAAATTGATTATCAGAAGGAGATAATAGTAGGAAAGTTTGTGGATCGCGAAAGACCTACATTTTCTGAAGCATTAGAAAATTGGTTAAAAGGAAAGGAAGGTTAAACTTTGAAAGCAAATCCAAAAGATGTTTTTACCGGCACATATTATATAGATGGAGATGTAGCAGCTGCTTATGGTGCTATTGCTGCCGGGTGCAAATTTTTAGGAGGTTATCCTATTACACCTTCGACTGAAGCTGCAGAAGCTTTTGCACGAAAAGCACCGTATGTAGGTGCACAATTTATTCAAATGGAAGATGAATTAGGATCAATTGCTTCTGTTTTAGGCGCTTCCTGGGCAGGGAAAAAATCCATGACCATAACTTCAGGACCTGGATATTCTCTTATGATGGAAAATATAGGACTCGGAGCTGCCATGGAAATTCCTTTTGTAATAATCAATATTCAGCGGAGCGGACCTTCAACTGGTGTACCTACCAGTACAGGACAGGCTGATATAATGCAGTCCAGGTGGGGTTCTAATGGGGATTATGAAGTTATTGCTTTAGCTCCTGATTCACCTCAGGAAAGCTTTGAATTTGCCATTAAAGCATTTAATTTAGCAGAAAGATACAGAGTACCCGTTATGTTCATGGCTGATGAATGTGTCGGACATATGACTGAAAAGGTAGTTATTCCCGAGGCTTCTGAGATCGAAGTTGAACCCCGGAAATTTTATAAGGGGAAAAAAGAAGATTATATTCCTTATGAGCGTGACAAAGATCTTGTCCCTCCTCTTGTCAAAGCCGGAGATGGATACAAATTATATATAACCGGATTAGCTCATGATAAACAAGGACATCCAATATTAGACAGTAAATCACTTCCTGATATTCGTAAAGCAAAAGCAAAAAATAAAAAAACAACCAATAAGTTCTTAGTTGATAAAATAAGAAAAAACAAATACGATATAATTGAATTACAGGAACAGGATCTGGATGATGCTGAGGTAGTAATAGTTTCTTATGGAATAACATCGAGGGTTGCATATAGAGCGTATGAACAGGCAAAAAAACAAGGTCTAAAAGTCGGAATGCTTCGTTTGGTAACTGTATGGCCTTTTCCGGATGAAAAAATCACAGAACTGGCTGAAAAAGTTAAGGGCTTTGTTGTACCTGAGATCAACTATGGTCAAATTGTATTTGAAGTCGACCGGTGTAGTCATGGGATGGCAAATACAATCTTAGTTCCTCATGGTGGTGCTTCAGTACATAAGCCTGAAGATATCCTGGGAGCAATAAAAAAAGTTGCTGAAGATGATAAAAAATATGATCATGTTATTGAATATACTACCTCTTTAGAAAAATCAATTTTTAAAGGCAGTTTAACCGAAATGATTAAAAAGTAAGCAGGTATACTATGGATCAAATAATTGAAGTTTTTAAAAAAAGTATTGAAAGTAAAGATGTACAGAAAGATAGAATATGTATGGTATCAGATATTGCTTATTCTCCGGAAGCAATCGATTATTTAGGAATAGATTTTTTTCATACCTCCAGAGGACGTGCTATCCCTTTTGCAACAGGGATGAAACTTGCTAATCCAAAGGTAATTCCGGTAGTTATTATTGGTGATTTTGCAACTTTAGGTGGAAATCATTTTGTACATGCCGGCAGAAGAAATATGGATATTAATGTTATCTGTATTAATCATTTTAATTATAAAAAAATTAACGGAGAGGAAGTTCCGGTATCTTTTCCCCGGGTTCCTTTTTTGCCATACGCATCATTTGAAGAGCCCCTTAATATACCTCATCTGGCACGATCTTGCGGAGGTGTGTACGTAGCCAGATGGACTTTACTTCATACTGATAAACTAAGTGCATCAATTACTGAAGCCTTAAATAAAACAGGATTCACTACTATTGATGTAATATCACATATTCCGGAATTACTTGATTTTTATTATAAACATTCAGAAGAGAAACCAGGTGAGGATACCTTAGAAGTAAAAATTGTTCCTGATAAAAAGATTATTGTAGGAAAATTTATTGACAGAGAAAGGCCAACATTTATTGATGCTTATAATGAACAGCTTTCAAATGTTTTAGGTGATAAATTTGTAAAGATTGAATAAAATGAGAGATATTACATATGACTGAGATTAGATTTGCAGGATTTGGTGGACAGGGAATAATTCGTTCCGGAATTATTTTAGGAAGAGCTGCATCCATTTATGATAAAGGTTTTGCTACTATGAACCAATCTTTTGGTCCGGAAGCTCGCGGAGGTGCATGCAGCTCGCAATTGGTTGTATCTGATGAAAAAATACTATATCCCTATGTAACACGAACGGATTATCTGATCGCTATGTCACAGGAGGCCTGTGATAAGTTTGAACCAGAAGTTAAAGAAGACGGTGTATTAATAATTGATGAAGATTTGGTAAGCACTGACACTAAAAAACAAATACTTTCAATTCCTTCAACCCGTTTAGCAGAAGAATTAGGTAATCGGATATTTGCTAATGTTGTTATGATAGGGTTTGTAACTGCTGTTACCGGGATTGTTTCAGTTGAGTCAATGAAAAAAACAATTCCTGAGTCCGTACCAGAAAGATTTATTGATAAAAATTTAAAAGCTTTTGATAAAGGGTATGAGTTTGGCATGAAACTAAAAAAAGAAGAATCAAACTAGGTAAGGATCTTACTATGAAAATTCACGAGTATCAGTCTAAAGGATTATTTAAAAAATATTCTATTCCTGTTCCAGAAGGTGAAATGATCGATAATAAAGATAAAGCTGGTGATATAGCCAAGGGAATTGATAAGAAAGTAGTGGTTAAGGCTCAGATTCATGCTGGTGGAAGAGGAAAAGGGGGAGGCATTAAGATAGCTGATAGCCCGGAGGAAGCTGTACATAGAGCTGGTGAGATTATCGGTATGAATCTGGTTACTCATCAGACTGGTCCGGAAGGCAAACATGTAAAAAAGGTACTTATCGAAGAAGCACTTGAAGTGGATAAAGAGCTTTATTTAGGAATGGTAATCGATCGAGATAATGCTATGATAACAGTTATCGCATCTGAAGAAGGAGGAGTGGAGATAGAGACGGTTGCAGCTCAAACACCTGAAAAAATCATTAAAGTAGCAATCGATCCAAGTGTGGACATTCAGCCTTTTCAGGCTCGTAAAATAGCGTTTGGATTAAATCTACCCAAGGATTTATTACGTGATGGTACTAAGCTAATCATGAATTTATACAGACTTTTCAATGAAAGCGATGCATCTCTGGCTGAGATTAATCCTTTAGTTATTACTAAAGATAAACGATTATTGGCAGCGGATGCAAAAATTAATTTTGATGATAATGCCTTAGACCGCCACCCAGATATCAAAGGATTACGCGATATCGATGAAGAAGAACCAACAGAGGTTGAAGCTTCTAAATACGATTTAAGTTATGTAAAACTAGATGGAAATGTTGGATGTATGGTAAACGGCGCAGGACTGGCTATGGCTACTATGGATATCATCAAACATCATGGTTCCATGCCTGCTAATTTTTTGGATGTTGGCGGTGCTGCTTCAGTTGAAAGAGTAGAGAATGCGTTTCGTATTCTTCTTTCCGATGAAAATGTTAAAGCAGTTTTGATAAATATTTTTGGAGGTATAGTCCGTTGTGATCGGGTTGCAAATGGCGTTATTGAAGCAGCAAAACGACTTGATATCTCAGTCCCCATTGTTGTGCGTCTGGCTGGAACTAATAGTGATCTGGCAGCTGATATACTTAAAAAATCTAATTTGGCTTTTGATGTTGCTGAAGATCTGGGTGATGCAGCCCGGAAAGCGGTTGCCGCAGCTCAGAAATAAAATAATTTATTAATAGTACTTAATATTGATGGATATTATAAATTTTAGAGGTTATAATGAGCATTCTCATAGATGAAAAAACTAAGGTTGTTGTACAAGGCTTAACTGGAAGTGAAGGGACTTTCCATTCCAAAAAAATGATTGAGTACGGTACAAAGGTAGTTGCAGGCGTCACTCCTGGTAAAGGAGGAATCAAGCACGAGGGAATACCAGTATTCAATACTGTTGAACAAGCAGTTAAACAGACTGGCGCAGATACATCTGTAATTTTTGTTCCTCCGGTTTTTGCTGCTGATGCCATTATGGAAGCTGCGGACAGTGGTATTTCATTAATTATCTGTATCAGTGAAGGCATACCTACCTTAGATATGATCAACGTTGTAACCTTTTTAAATGATAAAGATGTTCGCCTGGTTGGACCGAACTGTCCGGGTGTTATTACTCCCGGAAAATGCAAGATTGGTATCATGCCCGGTTTTATTCATTCACCGGGAAAAATCGGAGTAATATCCCGAAGTGGTACTCTAACCTATGAAGCTGTTGATCAGCTAACTAAAGAAGGTCTGGGACAGACTACTTGCATAGGTTTGGGCGGTGATCCGATTATAGGAACCAGATTTATTGACGCATTGAAGCTGTTCAAGGATGATCCGGAAACTGAAGGAGTTATCATGATTGGAGAGATAGGAGGCAGTGATGAAGAAACAGCTGCAGAATATATAAAGAAAGAATTTAATAAACCAGTAGTCAGTTTTGTTGCGGGACGAACCGCACCTCCCGGGAAACGAATGGGACATGCTGGTGCTATTATTGCAGGAGGAAAAGGAACAGCAAAAGAAAAGATAGAGACTTTACGCTCCTGTGGGGTAATAGTTGCTGATTCACCTGCTGAGATTGGGGCTGCAATGAAGAGAGTATTAAGTTAATAGTTATATATAGAAATGAAAAAAACAACACAAGAATCTATTCCTGAATTTCCAAATTGTTTTGTCTGTGGACAGAATAATCCTAAAGGATTAAAGAGAAAATTTACATTGCATAATAAAAAAGCAGAGACAAGATTTATCGCAAATAAAACACATATTGGATACGAAAATATTGTACATGGCGGTATTATCAGTGCACTTTTAGATGATGCTATTATCTGGGCATCATACACTTCTCTTAACTCATTTGGTGTCACTGCAGAATTAAAAGTACGGTTTATAAAACCGGTTCCAATAAATAAAGAATTTATTATCAATGGTGAAATAGTTGAAAACAAAGGTAAATTATTGATAGGCAGAGGTGTTATGAAAGACAGTAGTGGTGAAGTATTTGCTGCTGCTAAAGCGAAAATAATAGCATTAAATAATATATGAATTTAATATGAGTCGAGGAAAAACCATGGCTAAAGTAGATAATAAAAAATTAGAAAAAATTGTAGGTAAAGACAATGTAAGGGATGATCCTGGTACGCGGTATGTATATGGTTCAGATTCATCTGTACATGAAGCATTTGCTTGGTCTGTTGTTCGTCCTGAAACAAAGGAACAGGTACAAAAAATTGTCCGTTATGCCAATTCTGAAAAAATTCCAGTTATTGCTCGTGGATCAGGTTCAGGTATGTCAGGACAAGCTGTTCCCATTAAAGGGGGAATTGTACTGGATTTAAAAAAGATGAATAAAATCATTGAGATAAATCTTGAAGACGGATACTGCAGAGTAGAGGCAGGTGTTATTGATGATGATTTAAACCGGGCGTTAAAACCACACGGTGTTTTTTATCCTGTTGCCCCTGCTTCAAGCAGAGTAGCAACTATTGGCGGAGAGATTGCGAATAATGCAAGTGGAGTTCGTTCAGTTAAATATGGTGCAGTAAGGGATTCGGTGCTTGGTATGGAAGTAGTAATGGCAAATGGTAAATTAGTACATTTAGGCTCTAGAACCAGAGTTGAAGCTGCTGGATATCAAATGGATAGATTAATGGTTGGTTCAGAAGGTACTTTAGGAATTATTGTAGAGGCTATGTTGAAATTTGTACCTATTCCCAAATACAGATGTCTTGGAGTCTCAAATTTTAATTCATTGGAAGATGCTGGTGATACTATTGCTTCTATAATGGCCAGTGGTGCACAACCATCCCTGCTTGAACTGATGGATAATGTTGCCATAACTGCTGTGAATAAAACCATGGATATGGGCTTACCAGATGTAGAGGCAATACTGATGTTTGAAGCTGATGGGATGGTTAAACAAGCAGTTGATTTTGAGATTGAAAAAATGAAAAAGATTTGTGAAGATAATAAAGGATTTGGTATTGAATACAGCTATGAAGCTGATAAAAGAACCAAACTTTTTGCTGGCAGAAAGAAACTTTTTCCAGCGCTTTCCAAATATAAAGATCTTTATTCCTGTACTTCACTTGCTGATGATATGGCTGTTCCCTATTCAAAGATGACCAAAATGGCCAGAAAAATTCATGAAATAGCCAAAAAGAACAATGTTATTATGACAGCTTACGGTCATTGTGGATCAGGCTGTATGCATACCAAGATACTTATGGATGCAACCAAAGGAAAACAATGGTATAATGCCAAAAATGCAGTAAAAGAAATCTATGAATATGTTGCAGAAATGGGTGGTACAACTTCTGCTGAACATGGAATCGGATTATCCAAAGCTCCTGCATTTAAACTGGAAAAGAAAGATTCATTACCATTTATGAAAGCTATTAAGCGTGCTCTGGATCCGAATAATATTTTAAATCCCGGTAAAATGATGGATGCACCGGATGATTGGGTTACAGCCACGAAATTGAGATATAATGTCAATTAATTAAATTATAAAGGATTAAAATGAAATTTAATAACCTACAAAAATGGCAGGATAAACTGCATGTGTGTATTCGGTGCGGATATTGTTTTGAAAATTGTCATATTTTCAAAATTACAGGTTGGGAATCTGATACTCCCAGAGGAAAGTTAATTACACTCTATGGATTAATGCAAGGAGATATTAAGCCTGATGAGGATATTGCAGAAATAATGTTTGAATGTTATATGTGTAAACGATGTGA
Source organism: uncultured bacterium (assembly GCA_964515295.1). Taxonomy (GTDB): domain Bacteria; phylum Zhuqueibacterota; class QNDG01; order QNDG01; family CAYUAG01; genus CAYUAG01. The sequence goes on from CAZETW010000017.1 coordinate 36,311, forward strand.
TGCTGCCTGTTCTGCCAAAGTTGAAGTAACAGATATTCTTACTGATGCCAAAGCTGATTTTGTTGAAGCAGGTTATGAAGTTTTAGGTACTACATCTCGGACTAATGAAGATCTATGCAGCCGCTGCAGGATTTGTATACCGGTATGTAAACATGAAGCCAGATCATATGATGAGAAAAACGATAAGATTGTAGTTGATAGAGTAAAATGTCAGAGTTGTGGATGTTGTGTTGCAGCTTGTCCTTCTGGAGCAGCTCACAGTAGAGAAGGATTTGGTTTGAGCCAGAATGAATTGATTGAACAAGTTGAAGAATTTATAAAGGAGTAATAATGGATACCAAAACTGTTATTTTTTTCTGTAATTGGTCTACAAATCCAGGATTACAATTGTCTAGATTTCCGGCCTATGAGTTAGGTACAAAACAAAAATATATTGTAAGCATGTGTTCAGGACGTATCTCACCTGAAATAATATTAAAAATATTTCAGAAAAAGATAGGAGGAGTATTGATTGCAGCTTGTCCTCAGGATGCATGTGAGCATGATGGGAATTATAAGACTGTAGGAAGAGTTGCATTATTAAAAATAATGCTTCACCAAATGGGCATTAATCCTGAAAGATTACAATTATCATGGATTGATAAAGGAGAAGCAGCGAAACTAAAACAGGAAGTACAAACATTTTATGATAAAATAAATCAATTAGGTCCTATTGAGTAGTTATAATATTTTGTATATATAGATGAATAAATATAATAACATATGTGAAGTATTGAAAGCATTAGCACATCCGGCAAGATTGGAAATTGTTCATGGTTTAAGAAAGGATGAATGTAATGTTACCGAAATTCAGAAAAAACTCGGTTTGCCTCAGTCGACTATTTCCCAACATCTTAGAATCTTAAAGAATGCGGGGATTATTGTAGGGAGAAGAGAAGGAACAAGGGTTTGTTATAAAGTTGTTGATCACTATACAAAAAAAATTATTGAGATGACAAAGTAAAATATTTTTTTTTATGAAATATTGTATTATTTATATATTCAGTTAAAATGATTATTAACCAAAAGGAGGAATTTCAATGGCAAAAATGGCAATTACAGTAAACGGCGCAGAGACCAAAAATGTGTATCCGCCCTTTATTTTAGGATCATCCGCTGCAGCCAGCGGTGACGAGGTGATTATTTTCTTTTGTCCAGGCGGGGCTCCGGCAATGCAAAAAGGCAAAATCAAAGAGTTAAACGAAGCTGCACCAGCTCTCCCGGATTTAGAAGAGATGTATAAGGGTCTTTTGAGTTTAGGTGGTAGAATACTTGTATGTGAACTGGCATTTGATGTTCATGATTTCACAAAAAAAGATTTGAATGATGAAGTTGAAGTAGTTGGTGCTACTACTTTTGTCAATGAGGCAGGAGATGCAACATTGACCTTTTCTTTCTGATCATTAGTAATGAAATAATTTGAATTAATAAAAGGAGAAATTAAAATGGCAGTACAAAAATTAGACACCTTAGGAATGAAATGTCCCCAACCGATATTAAAAGTAGCAGCAATGCTTCCTCAGTTAAATGCAGGTGATACTCTGGAAGTTGAAGCTGACTGTGACTCTTTTCCCAATGATATAAAGGCATGGTGTCAGAAAACAGGAAAAACATTGCTTATGTGTACTACTGATGCCGGCGGTAAACATAAGGCTCAAATACAGATATAATAATTATTATAGTTAATAGATTATTTTTGGTGTAATGATGACAAAAATAATCTATTAACTTATACAATTTTTAATTAAAGAAGGATTCTTTTAAGAAATATTGATGTTAGAGTTTTTATTTTAAAACAGGATATATAAAATGGATTCTAAAGAAAACAATGGATTTACACCAAAAATCGTAGGGTATCTTTGTAATTGGTGCACCTATGCTGCTGCTGATCTGGCAGGTTCATCTAAATTAGAAATTGCTCCTAATCTAACTGTGATCCGGGTAATGTGTTCAAGCAGGATTGATTTTAATTTAGTGTTAACAACATTTTTTAACGGCGCTGATGGCATTTTAATCGGTGGTTGTCATCCTGGTGATTGTCATTATGATAAAGGTAATTATTATACTCGCAGACGATATGCTATGTTAAAAAGTATTTTTAAAACATTAAAAATTGATCCGGAACGGCTGCAACTTTCTTGGATTTCAGCATCTGAAGGTAATCGTTATGCTGAAGTAGTTAATAGTTTTACTGAGAAAATTAAAAAATTGGGTCC
>CAZETW010000017.1:38665-41150 GCA_964515295.1 uncultured bacterium
GCCTGTATGTTTGGTGCGATTAATTATTCAGAAAAAGATGAAAAAGTACAAGTAAATGTAGGGGCAATTATTGTTGCAACGGGTTTTGAGTTATTCGATGTAAAAAAATTATCAAATTTTAAATATGGTAAATTGCCCAATGTATATACTGCCATGGAATTTGAAAGACTCTATGCTTCAAATGGTCCGACATCGGGTAAATTAACATTGCGTAAAGGGAAAAAGACGCCTGAATCTGTAGCAATTATACATTGTATTGGCAGAAAAGAGTTGGGATATTGTTCAGGTGTATGTTGTATGTACTCATTTAAATATGCACATTTTATAAAGGATAAATTACCAGATACGAAAATTTATAATATTTACTCTGATATTTGTGTTCCAAATAAAAATTATCAAAAATTTTATGATAAGATAAAGAATTCATTGAGTACATTTATTTTTCAATCCTCTCCTGAGGAAATACAAATAACCGGAAATAATGGAAAAATAAATATAAACTTAATGAACAGTAAAGATTCAAAGAAATCACTGGATGTAGATATGGTAATTCTTGCCTGTGCCCTGGTTCCTTCAAAAACTTCAGAAATTCTAGGTAAAACATTAGGATTAAAGCTTGACAATAAAGGTTTTTACCAAACCCAGAAAGAAAATTTGGGTACTGTACAGACATCTGTTGATGGAATATTTATTATTGGTTGTGCTGAAGGCCCTAAAGATATACAAGATTCTGTTATTCAGGCAGAATCTGCAGTAGGTGAAGTAGTTTCATTGTTAGGATAAATGAAAGGTTAATAAAATGAGTAGTAAAATTGGTATTTATATTTGTGAATGCGGACCAAATATTGCGGATAATATTGATATTGATGAAGTTGTAGAAAAGTTATCCTCTTCTGCCCAGTATAAAAATAAAGAATTAATCATCAAACGGTATAAACTATTATGCTCTAATGAAGGAAAGAAATTTTTAGAAAAGGAAATAAATGAAAATGAACTGACCCATTTGGTAATTGCAGCTTGTTCTCCCAGAGATCACGATACTACTTTCATTAATATTTGTAAAAAAACAGAATTGAATCCCTATTTATATAAAATGGTTAATATTCGTGAACAATGTGCTTGGATTTTACCAGATAAAAAGAAAGCAACTGAGAAAGCAATTCATTATATACAATCGGCAATAAATAGGGTGTTGCATCAATCGGAACTTCTTGAAAAAAGTTTAGATAGTAATCCCAATGTTCTTGTGATTGGTGGTGGTATTACTGGAATGGAAACCGCACTCTCACTGGCTGGTGAGAAAAGAAAAGTATATGTAATTGAGAGAGATTCTCAGTTAGGTGGTAATGTTAGGTTTTTTAAAGAATTACTACCTCAGCAAAAAGAAAATAATGATTTAATTGAGAAGAAAATAGCAGCAGTGAATGAACATGATAATATTGAAATCTTCTTAGATTCGAAACTGGAAAAATCAGTGGGATTCTTTGGGAATTTTGAAGTTACGATAAAAAATGTAAATGATGATCAGCAAGTAAGTGAATTAGTTGTAGGAGCTATTGTAGTTACTATAGGTTTTTCCTTAATGCCAACAGATAAACTTAAGAATTATAAGTATACTAAAAAGGATGATGTCTATACTGCTCTCGAAATTGAGAATATGATAAAAGAAGAAGGTAAGATATTACTTAGCTCTGGTAAGTCTCCAAAATCAGTTGGATTAATTCATTGTGTAGGAAGAGAAGAGAGAGAATATTGCTCACGAATATGCTGTAATTATATGTTAAAAATTATTGGATATTTGTCAGAACAGTCAAAAGATATCAAAATCAGTGATTTCTACAAGGATTTATGTCTGCCTCATAAAAATGATCAAGAGTTTTTTGAAGAGATAAAGAAGAATAATGTTGATTTCATTAGATTTAGTGATATTGCGATTAAAGGTAATCATATTACCTATAAAGATGTTGAAGAAAAAAAGAAGGAAGCTGATGTAGATATGATTATTCTGGCTCCTGCTATGGTTCCTGCAAAAGGTACAGAAAAACTCGCCGAGCAGTTAAACATTCCCTTACATGAAACTGGATTTTTTCAGGAAGCTCATCAGCAGTTAAATCCTGTCGGGACATCAATTGAAGGTATTTATATAGCTGGTGGATGTCATGGACCGAAAGGAATATCAGACTCAATGTTCCAGGCAAAAGCCGTTAGCGGGAAAATAGTAACACAGTTAATTCCTGGTAAGAAACTCGTACCGGAAGTGAAAGTCTCTGAGATCCTTCCAGAATTTTGTATGGGATGCAAGACCTGTATGGAGGTTTGTTGTTATGGAGCAATTACATACGACCAAGATAGGGGAATTTGCGTTGTAAATGAGGCAATTTGTAGAGGTTGTGGAAATTGTGTCGGTAGTTGTCCTTCTGGTGCGATTCGTGCTAAACATTTTACTGCTGATCAGATTTATCAAGAAGTAAAAGAAGCAATCATT
>CAZETW010000018.1:0-40227 GCA_964515295.1 uncultured bacterium
AACCATTTACATTCATTTAATTTTCCTTATTATACATTGCATCCCAGAACATATATTCATATGTGCTGGACATTCTAAAAGCATACTTTAATTTATGGTAGGGAAAATTACTGTCAATTCCATCCACTATCTTTTTTATTTTGTTCACAAATGCACAATAATCATCTTCTAAATAGTAATAGGCCCATTCTGTATAGATAGGATTGTTGTTACTGCTGAGTTTTTTTTGATGAAATCTTGCAATTTCTGCATATGTCCAGTAACATGGTAGAACAGCAGTGATTCCTTCTTCTGAAGATTTAAATGAGGAAGTAAAAAACAGAAAACTAATATATGAAACAGCTTCTGGTACCTGCTCTTCGTTTTTGGCTTGTTGAATGGTCAAATTCAATTTTTTGAGATAATTCTCATATGCTTTAAATTCTCCCGTAGCTTCGGTATATGCCATTTTAATGAGTTCTTTCATGATGTTCACATCATCAGTTTTTGCAGCAAGAAGAGAAAAGTTTTTTATGGAAGAAACAAGATAGTTGTAATCCTGCAGAATATAGTTTCTGAATTTATATTCAGGTAAAGAGCCCTCAAATAACTCCTTTACAAAGGGATGGTTATAAATTTTTTCCCATATATCCTGAGTATCTTTTTTAAGTTTCTCTGATAATCTCATGGTTTCTTTGCCTTTATGACTACAAAATCTCCCTTTTTATATCCTTTTATGGGTTTTTCAATATCTTCATTGGAATATCTCGGATGTTTGGTTAATGTTTGTGTATATTCTAATTCAGTAAATCCTGCCTGCTGTATAAGTTTCTTTACCTGTTCAATAGAGCGCCAGGTAGCACCCGCAATAAATTTCAAAGGATAGGGATTTTCTGGTGTTCTTCCAGGATCGAATTCTCCCTGAATTCGGGCAAGATCATAAAACATGGTGTAAGATCCTTCCCTGGGGAGAAACGAAACCACTATATGGCCTCCTTTCCTGAGAATTCTGAATGCTTCTTTCAGTGCCTTTAAGGGGTCTTCACAGTAGCTGAGTACTGTAGAAACAAGAACAGTATTGAATGTTTCATCCTCAAAAGGAATATTTTCAGCAGTACCAATTTTGACATCTATTCCTCTTTTCCTGGCTAATGCAGCCATGTCTTCTGAGGGTTCAACTCCTTTGGTAATCCCAAGCATGGAAGCAAACAGCCCACTTCCCACACCTATACTGACAGCATTTTCAAGATCGGGAAACAGTTCTTTTTCTGCAAGAAATTCAGCTTCAAAGATATTTTTATTTTTACTGAACCAGAAATCAAAATCTTTGGCATCGGTTTTAAAGGCTGAAATGGATTTAGGCATAATTTTATGATACAGCGGTCCAAATCCTTTCCCTATATGTGGAGCATTTCTTATTGCCCGGGTCACATATTCTTTTGCAATATTTACTGAGTCAACAAGGTTATGATCCTGTGCAAGAGCGGCTGTTATTGCTGATGAAAGAGTGCATCCTGTACCATGTGTATTTTTAGAATCTATTCTTTCTGATTCAATAACTGTATATTCTTTATTACTGTACAGAATATCAATTGCTTTATTTTCTTTTAAATGGCCTCCTTTCATCAGAATATTATCTACACCTAAATCAGCAATTATTCTTGCAGCTTTTTTAGCATCTTCAATGCCGGAGATTTTCATTCCGCTTATAATCTCTGCTTCGTGAACATTTGGAGTGATGAGAAATGATAAAGGGAGCAGTTTTTTTATTAAAGTGTTTTCAGCTTCTTTTTTTAATAATCTGTCTCCGCTTTTTGAAACCATAACCGGATCAATAACAAGTTTGTCAATATTATATTTTTTTACTCTGTCCGCAATGGTCTCGATAATTTTTATATTTGAAACCATTCCAGTTTTTGCAGCATGGCATCCCATATCTTCCATAATCATATCAATCTGATCACCAACAATGTCAGGATTAATGTCCTGAACTGAACGAACTTCAAGAGTATTCTGTGAAGTGATTGAGGTGATAACAGAGACACCAAAGACTGAAAATGCCTGGAAAGTTTTGAGATCAGCCTGTATTCCCGCTCCTCCGCCTGAGTCAGAACCTGCTATGGTTAATGCAATACCTTTATATTCCATTCCTTTCTCCTATTTAATCTGATAAAAGATTCCCCGCGGTTGCTTTGCTGTTTTAATTTTATTATCAGATTCTAAGACATCCAGATATTTATTTATTTCATTTATATGTAATCCCAAAATTTCCGCAAGATCTTCAAGAGTGCAGGGTCTTCTGGAAATTGTTTCTAAAATTGCCGATTCGATGTCTTCGCGATAGGATTTAATTTGTTTTCGTTCAGGCGCAGCTGCAATAATTTCGACATTATTGAGACCCCATACATCTACAATTTTTTGTAATTCAGATTTACTTGCTGCTTTTAAGCTGGCGACTGTTCCTGGTCTGTCAAGAGTATTTATTTGAATATTGTCAGGTTTAATTTTACTGAATGCAGTTTTTAAAAGCTTAAGTTCTTCTATATTATTGTTATACCCGGGCAGAATGAATACTTCCAGCCAGATTTTTCCTGAATATTCTTTCCTGAAATCTGCAAGACCCTGTATATATTCTTCAATATTGAGTTTATGAAAGGGTCGATTGATTTTACGAAAACATTTATCTGAGGCCGCATCTAAAGAAGGTAACACTATATCTGCATTTAGAATTTCCTTTCTTACCCGCTGTTCAGAAAATAAAGTACTATTTGTAAGTACAGCCACCGGGATAGCAGGATAATTTTTTTTGATATGATCTAAAACTTCTCCAATACGGGAATTAAGAGTAGGTTCTCCCGAACCGGAAAAGGTAATATAATCCGGTGAGGTGTTGTTTTTCAGATATTGGTGTAATTCTTTTATAACTGTATTATAGGGAACATATTCTTTTCTCTTGAGAGTTAAATTTGTGGTTGGCCCGCATTCGCAGTACACACAATTCAATGTACATACTTTATGAGGAACAAGATCAACCCCCAATGACATACCTAAACGCCGGGAAGGTACGGGGCCAAATAAATATTTATACATGTTATATCTCCCCATAAAAAATATTTATATTATCAACTCCTGTTTGATTCTTTTATTACTGTAGGATTTCATTGTGAATTTTCAGGTTGTTTATTCTTTACAAATAACAGCGGAAACACTATATCACTTAAACAGCAGGGTGTCCAGACAGCAATGAATAAAAACAGGAAGAGAGCAATGTAAGAAGACCAGTGCAAGTATCCTCCAGCTGCCATGAGAATATGGAACAATGAGGCCCAGGTACTGAGCACCACATGTCCGGCATGGGGGATTTTTGTGGTTGGTTTGAAATAGGCAAATATAACCCCGATTATAGCCAGAGGATTAACCAACCACCATTTTTCTATAAATCCAAGGTGAATTTCACGGTCTGGCATATTGAGCAGTATTTCCCCTAAGAAAGGAATTATTGAATCACTTAAGGTGGCAATACCTATGGAACCGATGTACCCGATCAGCAATAAGATCCAGAGATTACATTTTCCCTTAATACATTTTTTGGTTAAATGATCACAGGTATGCAGTTTATAAATAGAAGCAGTCACCAGAGCACTGAGCACCACGTGTGTTGGGTGGAGTACGTAAAATATATTATATGATATTTGTCTGGGTATTTTTATAGAAACTATCATGATAAGTATACCAGTTAAAGCCCCGAAACTGGTGAAAGGAGCATGATGTTTTAATTCTTTTATAATTTGGCTCATTTATATTTCCTTATCAGTAAATGAATGACTCCAGGTCATTCTATATAAACAAAAACTTATTCAAATTTACTTTACCAAGGATTTCACAGATTAATACTGATTATCATTACTGATGTGTTTGTTTGTATTTTTCAATAAACCGTTCAATATCGCTCATATGGAAACCATATCTTTTTCGTAATCTGCCCAGATTCTCATAATCAGATATACTCAGGGGAATTTCAAGAAATTTTTTTATGGAGTCAGCCGGCACTTCATAAGTAGCAGCAATACTCTTTAAAGTCATTCTACCTTCCACTTGAACCGAACTTTCCGGGTGGTTGTTATTTTCTTCGTTACTTTTTTTAACTTCAGAGGATAGTGACATCTTCTGCTTTAAAGTAGTTGAGGGCTGCTCATGTTCTTCCTGATGAATATGCTCAAGCCGGTGCCTGCCCTCTCCTGTTTTAAGTGTAACTTTATCAATTTCTACAAAGAAAGCGAAAAGAAAAAACAACAGGCTCAGAATTATAAAGATTATGGTAAGTATAATTCGAAAAGATTTTTTGGTAATTAAACATTTAAACATAACACCTATCTGTTTCCAGTGAAAGACAATATGCAGGATTAACAGGCCAAGTAAAATATATCCTAAAATAAGATGAAATGATCCCCATTGATGTCTGTCCCATCCCCATAAAAGGAGGTCCAGATTTTTTCCGTAAATCTCCCATACCTGACTTCCTCGAACCAGAACAAATTTCATAAGAAACCCTATTCCGGCAATAGCCATCATTACAATAAACATCAAAACATAAATAATAAAATTTAACTTTGATCTCTGTGTCGGCTTCATGATTGAATCTCCTTTTATATTAATTATTTTTATTATGAGATACAGAACTGCCAAACACCACAAATTCTTTTTCATCCACACCCAGATGTTCAGCAATCAGTCTGCACTTCACAGTTAATAAAAAAAAGATATTATGGTCAATATCAATCAATCCTTCTAAATTACCCTGGCCCTTGGATATAATTACATCTGCTTTGTTAAATACATTAATAAATTCGGGGGTGCAGGAATCTAAAAGAGTACCCGGAGCATCATCACCGCTGGAAATAATGGTTGCATATTCATCAATCCCGGTCATTTCAGCATCCTGTACAGTAATATCATTAATAATCGGTGATCCGCGTACAGCAAAAAAAACATTAGGATGGTCCATTGTTTCAATAAACAGTTTATCAAAAACGATCTCGCCGGCATTATCTCCAAGATAAAGCACAGTATCTGCATCAGCTATCTCCTGTTTTAATTTATGAGAATCATCTTTTGCCAGTTCAGCTTTCAATACCCGTTCAACTGTTTCCATCACATTTAGACGGTGATGAGATCCGAAATCGATGACATTTCCTGCAATGGCTAAACGTACTGCAGTATCAAAAGGATTTGATGATTCATCGATAATCTTTTTGAAGTCTTCATATCTGTCCATCATCATGCGGTTGTATTCCAATTTGATCTCGCGGTAAGGATCCGGATTTTGTAAATATTCACGTAATAAGCGGTGCTGTACTTTACCTAATTCAGGAGGAGACTGATTATAATCGACTTGTGAAAAAAAATCAAGTAGTTTACGCAAAATATCTTCCTGCAGATTTTCCGGGATTATCCCGGATTTTATCAGCCGGACATAGTTGTTAAGGGAGCAGGGGATGCATTCATATTGAATATTCATAGATTCCTTTCTTTAATTTACAGAAGATAGAAGTGAGATGATGGAAACAGACAACTCGTCCTGTAATGGAAGGATCACAATCTTCTCACTTCATTCTTCTATCTTCTCACTAATTTTCCAGCACTTTTATAACATTATCTGCCATAGTATTAAATGCTTTTGCGGTTTTACTTTCCGGACTATATAGGACAACAGGTTTTCCGTTATCACAACTGGTTCTGGTTTCCACTTCCATGGGAATACTTCCAAGAAATTCAGCATTCATTTGTTTTGCCATTTTTTCTCCGCCGCCAGTATCAAAAACATCTATCTCTTTATTACAATGAGGACAGATCAGACCTGACATGTTTTCTACTACTGCAACTTTTTCAATATTCATTTTTCTGGCCATGTTCACTGCTCTTCTGCAGTCTAACAGAGACACTTCCTGGGGTGTGGTAACTACAATTGCCATATGAGGTTTCATTTTTTGTCCCACAGTCAATACTTCATCTCCAGTTCCGGGGGGAAGATCGGCTAATAGATAATCCAGTTTCCCCCACACAACATCAGAAAGAAATTGAGATATTGCACCTGAACGCAAAGGACCGCGCCATATCACCGGGGACTCACTGGGTACCATGGGAGCAATGGAGATGATTTGAAGGCCTTCTTTAACCTGAGGAGTTATTTGTTTGGAGCTTTCATCAACACCAGGAGGAATATCAGCTCCAACCATTTTGGGTACATTGGGACCGGTAATATCCGAATCCAGTAATCCAACCTTTTTTTTCTTTTTTATAAGTGCATATGAAAGATTAACTGCTACTGTAGTTTTTCCCACTCCACCTTTACCACTGAAGACAGCAATTCTATATTTAATTATTTTTAATCTTTCATCGATGCGTTTATTCTGTTCTTCAATTTGTTTATTTCTATCTAAATTTTGGTTCATATTTTTTGTTCCTTTTTTAGATAATGGTTTAAAAACTCATATTTTCTTTGTGTTTTAGTGGCTCCATTATTTTTTTATATTTTAATGTTCACAAGGAGTTGTGCCTTTTAATGCTCCTTTTAAATAAGCATTTACAACCGCTTGAACTTTTCCTGCGGCTCCGGTAACAGCTTCTATGCCAAATTGATCGAAAAAGCCGACTGCTCTCTGCCCCATACCTCCGGCAATTATTACATTTGCATTCTGATCCCGTATAAATTCAGGAACCTGACCGGGAGGGCCATGTTTTTGATAAAACGGATTCTCTACTTTATAACTTAAGTGTATAGAATCATTTTCCACTTCTACAATGGTGTAATAGGGACATCTTCCGAAATGTGCACTCACCTCAGCATTAATACCTCCATCATCATCAGCTGCTACTGCTATTTTTTTTTTATTGTCTTGAGGTGAAGTTTTTTGTGGTGTTTGCCCCATTCCGAAGTGAGATTGCACTGAGTGAGTATCATACGGTTTTAGAGAGCCATTTTTGAATTTGTCTACAGCATCAGACACTGTTCCCGAAACACCAGCATAGACTGTGATATCTGCTGCCTGTAAGGTCTGATAAGCATTTGGTCCGACATTGCCTGTTAATACCGCTTTAGCACCCTTTTCTGAAATTGTCTGGGCAGACTGAGGGCCAACACCTCCACCCATTGCTGCATTTGTATTATCTACAGCTTCGAATTCATCATTTTCTGTATCATAAATAATAAAATATCCACACCTTCCAAACCTAGGATCAATTTCTGCATTAAGATCTTTCCCCTGAGAAGTAATTGCAATTTTCATATATTTTCTCCTTTATTTTATTTATGTAATTTTCAATATAATTTACTGGCAGTCAGGACTGTCAATTATTAATATTTATCTTTGATAAATAATTTTTTTATCTTTTATCCTTTAACTTTTATCTTTTTTCAAAAAATCAAAATTGATAAAAGGATTAAAAATAATATTAATCACATATAACAGTTTTTGATAGATTACCCTCTCACCATCTTGGCACCGCATTTGGGACAACTCATATTAAAACAGGGTGTACCGCGAGTATGTTTGGCTCTTGCTCCGCACTGCGGACATACACAATCACCACCCGGACCAGCTCCGGTTTTGGTTCCACCCATTTGTCCTCTTCCACCGCCACCACTGCCTCCCATTCCTCTTCCAGTTCCTGGGCCTTGACCACTGGGGCCTGTTCCATCTCCTCTTGGCATGATTTACCTCCTTTTATAATAAGTAAATATATACTTATTTTTAGTTTTATTTTTCACTTATTGCATCAACCGGGCAGACTTCAACACAGGCGCCACAGTCAGTGCATAATTCCGGATCTATTTCATATTTATCTTCTCCTTCGCTGATAGCTTCCACCGGACACTCATCTACACAGGCACCGCAGCTGATACAGTCATCATTTATTACATGTGCCATTGATATCTCCTTTTCAATGTTTATCGTTTTAAATTAATCAATATATATCGTAATAAAAATATAATTTTTATTATTTTATTATTTTGAAACCACAGAGTTCACAGAGAAATTAAGAATTAAATGATGAATATTCAAACGCTGAATTTTTGGTGAATACATTTTTACTCTGTGAATCTCTGTGGCCGATTTATCCTCTTCAGACATAATTTTTCAGGATGTTGCTTTTTTTACTTCTTCTGTTCTTTAGACTCAGCTTCCAGATCTGATAACCGTTTCTGTATCTGTTTTAACTCGTTTTCAATTGATTTAGCCTGATTCTGAAGTATTTCTTTTTCCTGTTCAGGAGTATAGCCATATTGTCCGTAAGGGTTATAGGGAGCATTATAAGGAGCAGCTGCGGGATATCCCCAGCGGCCCATTCCTCTTCCGTATCCCATTCCTCTTCCTCTACCCCATCCAAAACCTGCTCCCATTCTACCGCCGGCAGGATTCGTAAATCCAGGCCGGTCATAACCGGCGCAGTATCCGGCAGCTCTTCCAGTCATAGGACCCATACCTGCTGGTCCTGTTCCGTCACCTCGTGGCATAATCTACCTCCGTTTTTTTGTTATTTTATTTTTCATTACATCACACCTCTTCCACCTCTATTCCCTCCTCTGTGACGCCCACGTCCTCTGCCGAATGTACCCAATTGAGGATGAAACATAACCTGTCCACCCTGTATCTGTATTGCTTTTCCATTAATCAGGGCATCTGCAATTTTTCGTCTGGCCTGGGCAGCAACTCTGCCAAAGGTTGCTCGGGAAATATTCATCTGTTCTGCTCCCTGCTCCTGGCTGAGGTTTTCCAGATCAGCAAGTCTTACTGCTTCCAGTTCATCCATACCCAGGTAGACATGTTCTAAGGTTGATAAAGGAACACCCTGGGGTTTAAAATAGGAAATACCTGGTTTGTTTCTGATCCATCTGTTTTTTTTGGGTCTCGGCAAGGATTCTCCTTTAGATAATTATTTTCTTTGCTTCATCTATTTAGTTTTGAGCATATGCTCAAAATAAAGATAATAATTTTTTTCCCTCTTGTCAAGTTTTTTTTAAAAAAATTTGACAATTTTCTAAAAATTATATACATATCTATATATATTTAAAACATATGAATTATTAAATGTAAAAAAGGAGGGTAAAATGAATGAGGGAAGAAGAACTTTTATAAAGAATATGGGTCTGGGAGGCGGAGCATTATTAATGGGAAATAAAGTTATGGAAACATTGGGGAATTCAGTATTTGATATAAACAAACCACATTCTCCGGGATCTCACACCTTACCCCCGTTGCCATACGCTTATAATGCTTTAGAGCCAGTAATCAATGAACAGACAATGCATTTGCATCATGATAAACATCATGCCGGCTATGTTAACGGATTAAATGCAGCCGAAGAAAAAATTGCAGAAGCACGGAAAGCACAAAATTTTTCAGACATAAAATCTTTGGAGAGAAACCTTGCTTTTCACGGATCAGGACATATTTTACATACAATCTTCTGGAATAATCTTTCTCCGGAAAGCAAAGGTAAACCGGATGGTACTCTTATGCAGGCCATAACAGCTGCATTTGGCAGTTTTGAACAATTTAAATCCCAGATGATAGCAGCTACTACTACAGTGGAAGGAAGCGGTTGGGGAATATTTGCCTACCATCCGATTTTACAGAAACCGGTTATTCTTCAGGCTGAAAAACATCAGAATTTAACTCAATGGGGTGCAATTCCACTATTGGTCATTGATGTGTGGGAACATGCTTATTATTTACAGTATCAGAACCGAAGAGGTGATTTTGTAGTAAAAGTTTTTGATATAATTAACTGGGATGATGTAAGTATAAGATTTAAAAAAGCAGTATCCTAATTAAAGAGGGATTTTTTACAAAGGATGATTCTGTACTGTTTTTACATTCAGGTGGTTCTCTGGCATTTTATACGTGTCCGGAGTTATATATTGATTAGAGTGAGTGAGCATTGAGAAGTGAGAGTATCATAGTTTTGAAACTTAAAAACTATAGAACATGAGAACTTTAGAGCTTCAGAAAGTTACCCTAAAGTCACTGTTTAGAAACCATATTACAAAGAGACCGCAGACCGCGGACGGCAGACAGCTAATAGATGCGGTCAGCGGTCAGTGGTCTGCGGTCAATTTGATGTGAACAGTTGGACCTAAGATCCAAAGACTAAAGACTATAGGACAGGTTCAAATATATGTTTGATCTACAACTCTATCTCTGGCTGTCAGTTATTCCGCCCTTGTTGGCTATAGGTATCGCAGTTATCTTCAGACAGGTGTATATTGCATTGATCATTGGATTATGGTCAGGGACAGTAATTCTGGCAAATGGTAATCCTGTACAAGCTCTGGCAGACACTATTGATCATGTTAACACCCAGCTACCCTATGCCCTTAATGCAGGAACAGGAGCTGCTGTGATGTTTTTATTAGCAGGCATACTGTACGGATAATTTTATTATTTTTTCATTATAAAAATTTTTCTGGTTTGTTTTGTAAATATTATTTATATTTTAAAAAATTTAATTTTAAAGACAGGAGGAAATAATGGCTATAAAATATTTAGTATGTCGAAATATCAGCTTGATTGTATTCATTATTATTTTATCCATGGGTACTGGTAATATTCTGGCTCAAGATGATTATTTTGACAATCTGCCGCCGCTTATTGACAGGGAACTATTTTTCGGTGATCCTCAGATTGCCGGAGCCCAGTTATCTCCCGATGGAGAATTCATCACTTTTCTTAAACCGTATAACAAAGTAAGAAATATTTATGTTAAAATTAGGGAGCAGGCATTTCTAGAAGCAAAACCGATAACAGCTGATGAACGTCCGGTCTCAGGATATTTCTGGAGCAGGGACGGCCGGTATGTTTTGTATGTTCAGGATAAAGGAGGAAACGAGAATTTTCATATATATAAAGTTGATCCGACTGCAGAATTAGATGAAACGACGGGTGTGCCCCCTGCTCAGGATCTCACTCCTATTGAGGGTATCAGAGCTAATATTTATTCCTTACCCAAAGATAATCCGGACGAGATCCTCGTAGGACTCAATGACAGAGACAGAGCGTATCATGATGTTTACAGAGTTAACCTGACAACAGGTAACAGGGATTTATTATTTGAGAATACTGAAAAAATGGCAGGCTTTACTTTTGATCTGGAGGGGAATTTAAGACTTGCAACCAGACAGACAGAAGACGGTGGTACAGAAATCCTGCGGTATGATAATAATACTTTTACTCAGATTTATACATGTAATTTTGAAGAAACTATTTATCCTATACGATTTCATAAGGATGGGGAAAAAGTTTATTTTGTCACTAATAAAGGTCAAGATGTTGATCTTACCCGCTTAACTCTTCTGTATCCCGAAACTGGTGAAGCAACCTTTATTGAATCTGACCCGGAAAATCAGGTTGATTTCGGCGGTGCTGTATTTGATGCTCAAACGGATGAATTGATTGCAACTGCTTATGTTGGTGACCGGGTGAGAATATATCCTAAAGACAAACAGATTGAAAAAGATCTGAAGTTCTTAAGAGAAGAGCTCCCTGAAGGTGAGCTGTCAATACAATCAACCACTCGTGATATGAGATTTTTTCTGGTTTCTGTTTCCCGTGATGTTGATCCTGGATCTGTTTATTTCTATGATAGACAAAAAAAGAATGTAGAGCTTTTATATCGATCCCGTCCGGAACTTGACAGTGAACATCTTGCATTTAAGAAACCTGTAAGATATCAAGTCAGAGACGGTTTGGAAATTCCCGGATATCTTACCGTTCCCAGAGGAGTAAAATCAGAGAATGTACCCACAGTTATTATGCCTCATGGCGGACCCTGGGCTCGTGATTATTGGGGATATGATGCCTATACTCAGTTTTTGGCTAACCGCGGATATGCAGTATTTCAGCCCAATTTCAGAGGTTCAACCGGGTACGGAAAAGATTTCTTAAATGCAGGCAATAAGGAATGGGGAACAGGTGATATGCAGCATGATATTACTGATGCGGTACAGTATTTAATTGAAAAGGGCATTACTGATAAAGATAAGGTTGCCATTTTTGGCGGATCATACGGAGGCTATGCAACTCTGGCCGGGTTAGCCTTTACTCCTGATGTATATGCAGCAGGTGTCTCCTATGTAGGTCCTTCCAATCTGATCACTTTACTTGAATCCATTCCCCCTTACTGGGGACCGATAGTAAAAGTATTCCATAAACGACTCGGTAATCCTGAGGATCCTGAAGATGCAAAACGGCTCAAAAAACAATCACCCCTGTTTTCTGCAGACAAAATTGATGATCCTCTTTTGGTGATTCAGGGTGCAAATGATCCCAGAGTTGATAAAAGAGAATCAGATCAGATTGTTATTGCCGCAAGAGACAGGGGACTAGATGTTGGTTATATAGTTGCACCTGATGAGGGACATGGATTTGCAGGGCAGGAAAACAGACTGGTGGTGGCAGCTGCACTGGAAAAATTTCTGGCAAAGCATCTCGGCGGACGATATCAGGAAGAGCTTTCCAAAACAGTTAAAAACAGATATGATGAATTAATTGTTGATGTCAGCACTGTTACTCTGGCTGATACATCCCTGGAAGCCTATGCATCCACTGCACCTCTGCCTGAGCTTGATGCTGAAAAAATTATTCCATTCAAAGCACAGTATTCCCAGACTGTAAAGACCGGTGGTCAGGAAATCAGTGTTGAAGTTGTCAAGAAAGTATCTCAAACTACTCAAGATGGGAAAGATTATATCCTGATTGAGGAAACATCAAAATCTCCACAGGGTACAGTTGAGAACAAATACTACCTTGATGATACCACTCTTCTGCCTAAAAAACAGACTGTCGATCAGACAGGTGTAAATATTGCCCTGGAATATCAACCGGATAAAATAACCGGTTCCATGGAGCTCAGAGGTCAGAAAAATGATATTTCGGTTGATCTGGATGCATCCATACTCTCTTCCCTGGAAACAGTGGTCAGTGCCATGAATCTAAAACCTGGCTTCAACACTACTCTCCGAACCTTTAATTTACTGCAGCAAAAGGTTGTACCTCATGCTCTAAAAGTAGCCGGTAAAGAAACTGTTTCCGTACCAGCCGGCTCCTTTGATACCTACAAAGTCGAGGTTACTCCCCTGGACGGAAGTTCCGGTGCACAGACCATTTATGTTAATACCGAAAAACCATACAACATGGTAAAATTGGAAGCTGAACTTCCTCCTATGATGGGTGGAGGGACTATGACAGTGGAGCTGAAGAGTCTTGAGTAGATTTTAGGGAATAGTAAACAGGGAATAGGTTGAGTGAAGAAGCAAGACTAAAGAATAAAGACTAAAGAATAAAGACTAAAGAAAAGGAAAAAGGAAGAAGGAAGAAGGAAGAAGGAAGAAGGAAAAAACTGAGCTTGAGAGCTTTAGAACGTAAGAACTTCAGAACGTGAATAGGTTAGCGTTCAAAGGATAGTAGATAGAAGGCGGAAAACAGATAGGACGGCGGACCGCAGACGGCAGACGGCGGTTTGAAAAGCGGTCAGCGGTCTGCGGTCAGATTTGAAAATCTAGTCATTAAACCTATTCCATTATTCCTTCCCCAAAACCGCTTTCATTAAAACCACAGTGTAAGGATTCCAGGTGGACATGGTGAAATAGATGGTGAGGGTATTCTTACTGTCAATAGCCAGATTTCCGAACTGGTAAGGGCCGTATTCCCCTCCCCATTCATTTTCCCGACCGGGATCGTGCACACTGTCCATCTTAGCATATTCCCAGCTCATATGCATAAAATGACCATATCCCTCATCTTCCCAGGGATCGAAGATGAGCTGTACATCAGACCAGGGGCCCCAGGGATAGAGTGCAGTTCTTATGTTGATGCCCCGGGGATGCGGATGGTTGTAAAGCATAATCCATCTGTTAAATTCAGAATAATAAAAAACAGAAAGTTCACCTATACCAGACTGATTTAAAAGAGGTACTGCATCCGATTCATTACTGCTCCACTGAGGAATATTGGAATTATTTACACCTGTAAAATACTGAATGGATTCTGGCTCCTCAATATCCTCAGCTTTCTGACAGCCAAGATACACACTGCTTTTTCTGTACTCACCAGTACCGAATAAAACCAGACCATGACCTTGTTGAAAAGGAAATCCCTGCCAGTCTGAAAAGTCTGTTTTCATCAAAGAAATATTGATAAAATGATCGGAAGAAATGTCATCAATATATTGAAAGGAGAAACCGTTATTTTCGGAACGGGCTAACACTGTTCGTTCCATATTCTGAGTAGTCATATTCCAGTCAGTAGTATGATAAATGTACATATATTCATTGACACTTACACCTTCCACTGGTACTTCATAAGCTCTCTGGTCAATACCAGGTATTTGGATAGGACGGTAATGTCCATTAAGATTATTTGTTGAATCCTGTCTCTCCCGGTCAAAATCTCCCACTAACTGTTCAATCTTTTCTGCCCGGGTAATAACTGTAATTCCGGGCGGTTCAGTGATTTCTTCCGGATCGGTGGTATCAGGAGAACAGGAAATCAGGAATAGAAAAATTAAAATTATAATAAGCATATTTCTTAAAGATAATATTTCTGAAAGAGAAAAACAAATATAACTTGTATATCCTGATTTGTTTTGAGATTATTAGGGGTTGCACAACAAGGTATAATTTTTATCCTCCTGTCAGTCTTCGACGGAGCTCAGACTGACAGGAAGTGGTCTTTTGAGATAGTTATCTACCTGGGATTGACTAAAAAAAATTTTAACGTAAAGCCCGCAAAGATCGCAATATGATAAATTTATAATTATTAAATATTTATAATCTTTGCGTCTCCTTTTGTGATTTTAGTGTTTAAAGTTTTTTCGTACTTTTTGGACAGATCCAGGGAGAATTAACACGTACCAAAAACCCGGAATCTTTCGGACACCCTGGGTTTGTTTTTATAGTATTTTTCAATTTGAGATAAAGTTAAAAAAAGGCTGAGTTATACAGCATCTACTCAGCCTTTAAGGTTATGCTTTCTTGTCTAATAGTAGGTTCTTTTTATTGCTATTTTCCCTCAAACTCATCACACAGTGCATCCACATCGTAGAGTTTTCGCAGAGCTTCACTTATATAAGCAGTATGCACTGATACAGCCCGGTTTATTTCCAGATTATAGAGAAATCGTCCCGGCAGACTTTCAATATTTCCATCGAAGATCAGACCGACTACTTCAGCTTCTCTGTTGATAACCGGAGAACCTGAATTTCCACCAATAATATCACAGGTGCTTACAAAGTTTGCCGGAGTGGACAGATCCAGTTTGTCTTTGCCATCCCACCAGCGTTGGGGAAGCTGGTAATCCGCTTCATTGTTGAAGCTGGTAGCCCGGTCATACAATCCATAAATAGTTGTCTTATACGGTGCTTTAGTTCCATTATAAGGATATCCTTTTACTGTGCCATAGGAAAGACGGAGAGTGAAGGTTGCATCAGGATAAATATCTTTTATCGTAGATTTCAAATCTGGCTTTGGCAATTTTATCCATATATTTTTCATACAATTCTTCAATGGAAGTCCAGGCATCGCCGTATTTTTCCTACAGGGCAGGATCTGGTAGATCTTTTTTTATTCTGCCTCTGTTTCTGATATCCCTGATATATATGCACAAAGATAAAAAAATTGCATATTTTATTTACAGCGGCACAGTGTTGTATATTCTCTATTCCTTTGTTATATACAGTTTTGGAGTTCATTTATTGTTTTACTTTGTTCTGATTCTTTTTTCTTGCCTTTTGTCTTTGGTCTTTATTCTTTAGTCTTGAAGTCATAGAGTCTTTTAGCCTTAATTTATACGGTCAGCTGTCAGCTGTCTGTGGTCTTTTTTCTAATTACGCTTTCTTTTGATCAGAAAAAAGTTTCTGCACAGAATCTTTCAAAAGAACAACCAGAGTAAAAACACCGAGTACAGTACCAAAAGGCATAACAATACATTCCAGTCCTGCTATTACCAGACAATATGTCCATGAGCTGCGGTTTTTTAATTTTTTCCCTGCAATAATGATAAGTCCGGCCAGGGTCCATCCGGCAATAATAAATAATGCAGGAAAAATAATCAAGAACCAGGCAATGAATTGAGGCGGTCCATTTGTGGCTTCGAATGCACCACTAAGTATTGCTATCCCTATTCCAAGATGCAGAAAAGGAATACAGGAAAATAGTGCAGTTAAGCCACCTACTACATAGTGAAAAATTGAAAGTAGATTTAAATGCTGTTCATCCTGAGTCATGTTATTATCCCCTAATTATTAATAGTAATTATCAATTATAGTTTAATAGTAATCATTTTCTTGTCTGTGTGAAACTGTTTGTAAACTAACACTGATAATAACAGGAAGAATCGCCAATCCACTTGTGATTTTTGAGATGGTGTCCACTACAGCAACATCTGCATTCTGTACTGCAACGGCGATATAGGCCCAGAGAATAACCAGATTAAAAATATAATCCATACGGGTAAAAGCAATCAAAAATGAGAGAGTTAATCCCACTATACTTATCAGTATAAACCAAAATACCGGAGAAAGTCCAAACCCATTCCAATTCAGCCACTGAAGATATACTGTAATGTTAACTATAGTTGCCACACTGATCCATCCTAAATAAAGACTGAAGGGCTGATGCACCAACCATTTTTCTTTTAATGAGACGTCGGCAATCCCGATTTCAAGGTTTACATAAATTTTAATCAGAGAAAACAGGAGTATCAGCATAACAATGACTGATAATGTATACAATTCATAATGCCAGTCCAGAAGCCAGCCTATATTTGCAAGACAGCTGAGGATAAAAAATAATCCGATTTTTTCAATAAACCCCGATTTTTTTCCTTGAGGAAGTAATTGATATATTCCAAACAGCAGTAATCCAAGATAAATCAATCCCCAGATAGAAAAAGCATATCCTGCCGGTTTAAACAGAACTTCGAATTTGTCAGAAATTTCTCCGGTAGTTTTGTTGTTTATAGGCAAGGCATTGGCCAGATAATTCACAGTCAGAGTAGCCAGGAGAAAAATAAAATTTATAACTGAAAGCATAAAATTTTTTTTCATGATAATGTCCTTTTAAATGTATATATACAAAATATTATAAAATAGTTTAAAAATCAATTAATTTTAAAGTTTTTATTTGAAATTACATTGTATTTATATTATTTTATTTATTGTAGAAATCAGTAATTCAGCTATAAAAAAAGGAGATGACTTATGAAGAAGAAAATATGTGCTGTTATGTTCCTGCTTATGAGTATTTCATTTTTATATGCTCAGGAAGCTCGTCTTTTACGACAGCCTCATATCTGCAATAATGAAGTTGTTTTTGTTTACGGCGGCGATCTCTGGAAAGTTTCTGCTGAAGGCGGAGAAGCAAAGCAGCTTACCACCTTTAAAGGGTTGGAACTTTTTCCCAGATTTTCTCCGGATGGAAAACAGATTGCTTTTTCAGGTATGTATTCCGGGAACAGACAAATTTATGTCATACCTTCTCATGGAGGTGAACCTCAACAGCTGACCTATTACCCTGATGTTGGAGAAATGCCTCCGCGCGGCGGATGGGATAATATCCCGGTAGACTGGACTCCTGACAGTAAGAAGATCCTGTATAATTCCAATAGAACTCCTTATGGTCAACGAGTAGGTAAATATTTTTTGGTTGATGCTTCCGGAAAACAGATGGCAGTTCCGCTTCAGCTTCCAGAAGGAGGACCGGCAAGTCTGTCCGAAGATGGCAGTAAAATTGCATACTGTATCAAATCCCGTGAATTCAGGACCTGGAAGAGATATAAAGCCGGAAGAGCTCAGGATATTTATATCTACGACCTTAAGAAAAATAAAACAAAACAAATAACTCAGTATCCGGGAACAGATAATTTTCCTCTCTGGATAGATGATCAGATATATTTTATATCAGACAGAGAAGGAGTAGATTCTGAAGAACCGGGAATACTGAATATCTTTAAATATAATATTAAAACAGAAGAGATCACTCAGGTAACCGATTTTACAGAATATGACTGTCTCTGGCCCAGCAGAGGTCACCAGCACATTGTTTTTGAGAATGGAGGATATATCTATATTCTGGATACCGCTACAGATGAGGTGAAAAAATTGTCAGTAACCATTTCCAGTGATAAGCCCTCAAAACGCCCTGTGTATAAAAATGTAGCTGATAATATTGAAAGTTTTGCAGCCTCACCTTCAGCAAACAGAGTATTATTTTCAGCTCGTGGAGAAATCTTTTCTATTCCTAAGAAATATGGTGATATTCGCAATCTAACTCAAACTCAGAGAATAAGAGAATTCAGTATTGATTGGTCTCCGGATGGAAAATATATATCCTATCTTTCTGAAAAGGCAGGAGATTATGAATTATTTATTAAAAATTATCATAATAATGAAAAGGAGGTTCAATTAACGGAGAATTCAGAATGCTGGATGACAGGATATGAATGGTCACCTGATAATAATTATATTCTGATTTCAGATAAAAAATTACGGCTCAGAATGATTGATGTCAATACCAAAGAATCTACCTTGATTGATAAAGGTACGTATTCATCTATTAACAGTTATAACTGGTCTCCTGATAGCAGATGGATTGCTTATTCCAAAAACAGTAAGAATTATTTAAGTTCCATATGGTTATACTCCACTGAAAATAAAAGGAACATTCAACTAACAGCAGACTCCAGAGATGATTACAGTCCGGTATTCGGATGTAAAGGAGATTATATTTATTTTATTTCCAACAGAGACTATAACTGGGGAGACAGAAATTTTGATGCAAAAATTTATGTTGGTACATTGCGATTTGATATGGACAATCCTTTTACCCCCAGAAGTGATGAAGTAAAAGAAGATGAAAAACAGAATAATAAAAAAGATAGTAAAGAAGAATTAGCAGTTGAAATTGACATTAAAGGATTTGAACACAGAGTTAAAGCTCTTCCGGTTAAGACAGGTCGGTATAGAGCGCTTAATGCTGTTGATAATGGTATTATCTATATCAGAGATAATAATCTTTACAAATTCGATATGGAGAAAAGAGAAGAGTCATTAATTATGGAAAATATACGGGGTTATTATCTCTGTTCAGATAAGAAAAATATTGTTTACATAAGCGGTGATATGTACGGGATCATCCCAGTTGCTTCAGATCAAAAATCTGGTACAGGTAAACTAAATTTAAAAGATCTGGTTTTGAAGGTTGATCCGTCTGTTGAGTATGAGCAGATCTTCAGGGATGCCTGGAGAATAATGAGAGATTGGTTCTATGATCCTGGTATGCATGGAGTAGACTGGTATAAGATGTATGATAAATATTCTGTACTTGTCCCCCATGCAGTACTTCGTTCTGATCTGGATTATATTATTGGTGAGCTCATAGGAGAACTTAATGCAGGTCATTGCTATGTGCATTCAGGTGATAATATTGAAGTGGACAGAGTAAAGGTTGGACTTTTAGGGTGTGAGTTCGTAAGTGATGGTAAGTTTTACAAGATCGATAATATTTTTCCTGGAAGAAACTGGAATCAGGCATTACGATCTCCATTGACTGAGAGTGGTATATATGTTAGGGAAGGTGAATATCTTATAGGTATTGACAACAACATCATAACAACAGATGATAACCCTTATAAATATCTGGAAAATAAAGTTGATAAAACGGTACAACTAAGATTAAACATTAAACCCACAGTTGAGGGTTCAAGAACTGTAGAGGTACGACCGATAGAATCAGAACTGGGACTTCGTCATCTGCAGTGGATAGAAAAGAATCGTAAAATAGTAGACAGTCTTTCCGGAGGGAGGGTAGGATATATTTATGTTCCCAATACCTCTTTTAACGGGTTTGAATCTTTTTATAAAGGATGGCAGGAACAATTTGTCAAGGATGGTCTTATCATTGATGAAAGATATAACGGAGGAGGATCAATTCCGGCTCCCATGGTATTTGATATATCTCATCCGGTGCTGAATTATTGGGCACAGAGAAACCTTCCTCTTTATTCAACCCCTATGAGAGCTCATGAAGGACCTAAAATAATGCTGATCAACGGACGATCATCATCCGGAGGAGATGCTTTTCCTGCCTATTTTCGGAAAATGGATTTAGGCCCTCTTATGGGTAAAACTACCTGGGGCGGTTTAATAGGGTACAGTTACAGTCCCCATTTTGTAGATGGAGGTGGAATGGCTGTTCCTTCTTTTGCCTACGTGAATACAGAAGGAGAGTGGGATGTTGAATATTATGGTGTTAAACCTGATATTGAAGTATTTGATGATCCTACTCTGATCCAGGAAGGAAGAGAACCAATGCTGGAAAAAGCAGTCCAATATATTTTAGAACAGCTAAAAAAGAATCCTCCTGAGGAAGTGAAAAAGCCTGAAGGTCCGGATAGGAGTTAGCAAGAAGAAAAAAATAAGATGCAGGAGGCAGGAATCAAGAAGCAAGATGCAAGGGGCAAGACTAAAGAAAAGGGAAAAGGAAAAAGTAAAAAGGAAAAAATAGAGCTAAAGAGCTTTAGAACATGAGAATTTGAGAACTTAAGGATGTAAGCGTCCAGATGTCAGAGGCCAGTAACCAGTTGTTAAAAGTCAGCAGATATTATCCGCGGACGGAATGATTTTCAAAAATAGTATCACAATTAAGTCTCCTCTGATAAGAGCTTGTCCTGAGCTTGTCGAAGGAGGGGATTAAGAGGAGTTTATAATACATATTATTTTTGAAAATCAAGTCATTATAAGAAAAAAGAGGAGTACCCGAAGAATTTAGTGTATATCCTCATTTTCCTGAATTATTTTATCAGCCTGAGTGAAACCTTTATAATTTACTGGTTTTCCTGTTACTTATTAAATATGTGAGATCAGATGAAAACAAGAAACATCATACATATTGACATGGATGCTTTTTTTGCTTCCATAGAACAGAGAGATAATCCTGAATTAAGAGGAAAACCGGTTATTGTTGGTGCTGATCCCAGACAAGGGAGGGGGAGAGGGGTTGTATCAGCAGCTTCCTATGAGGCCAGGAAGTACGGGATAAAATCTGCCATGCCCATTTCTCAGGCATATAGATTATGTCCCCATGGCTGTTTTGTTTCTGTTCACGGTTACCAGTATGCTGAAGTCAGTCGAAAAATAATGAAGATTTTCAGAGAGTACACTCCTTTGATTGAACCAATCAGTCTGGACGAAGCTTTTCTGGATGTAACCGGCACCGGCCGACTAAAGGGAAAGCCGGAGGACATCGGCAGGGAAATTAAAGCCCGTATCAAAGCAGAAGAAAAACTTACTGCTTCGGTTGGTATTGCACCAAATAAACTCATTGCCAAGATAGCTTCTGATCTGGAAAAACCGGATGGTTTTGTGGTGGTGAAACCAGATAATATAACAGCGTTTTTATCTCCTCTGCCTATACGATGTCTCTGGGGTATTGGTAAAAAAACAGAGATGAGGATGAAGAATCTGGGTATTAAAACTATAGGAGATTTTGCTTCTTTAACTAAAGAGGATGTAATATCAGTCTTTGGTAATAATGGTGTTGATTTATGGAGATATGCTCACGGTCTTGATTCCGGAAAAGTTAAAAATCATACTGAAGCAAAGTCTGTCAGTAATGAGAAGACTTTTCTTTATGATCAGACTGATCCGGAAGTAATAAGCACCACATTACTCATACTCTCTGAAAAAGTGGGATATCGACTTCGTTGTAACAATTATCAGGGGAGAACTGTTTTTCTGAAAGTAAGACTTTCTGATTTTACCACGTTGGTTAGATATTCCACTTTCTCTGATCCGATTAATTTAAGTGAAACAATATTCAGGGAAGTTAAGTTGCTCTATGATAAATTAGATATTATCGGTCATCCTGTAAGATTGCTGGGTGTAGGTGTATCACAGCTGCAGCCGGATGCAGAACATCAATTGTCTTTATTTGATAACGAAAATAAAAGACGTCAGAAAGCTGCGGAAGCAGTAGATGTTCTAAAAAAAAAATTTGGTGATAGTATTATTGGCAGGGGCCTGTATTAACAATTAGTTTTTATAGTAAATGTTTGGAGTAAGCTGGACAGATTATTTTTCAGTTAAGTCATAAAAAAAAGAAAAGGTGAATACGTTTGTATAAAAAAAATGACAATCAGGTACTGAAGTTTAAATCTATTTATTTTTTAATCATTTATCTGATATATCTAGGCTGTATAACACTAAAGCCTTTTGATCTATCTCTGCTATTATGGGAGAAATATTTTTCCTATTCTCTTTCAAAGAGAATGGCTCTGCTGTTTCAGTTGGATTTGATTGATTTTTTTCTCAATATCATACTGTTTATTCCATTTGGTGTTTTACTTTTTTATATTTTTAGGAATTTTATTCAGAAACACAAGGCAGTTCTTTATATTCCTGTAGTTTTAGGTATATTGCTCAGCATTTGTATTGAAGTTTTGCAAATCTTTACTGATCGGTTTACTTCTTTTTGGGATGTGATTTCAAATATGCTTGGTACTGTACTCGGATTTCAGGTAATGAAAAACAGATATATCAGACATACAATAGTAACATGTATTTCCGGAATATGGAGTAAGAGGATTTTTCGGTTATCTTTGCTTGGTATGTATATTTTTTTCATTTTTATTATACTGTATTATCCATACCATCGTAATACTTTGGAAAACTGGAATACATCATATCATCTGCTTCTGGGAAATGAAGCAACTTTTGATCGGCCCTGGAGGGGTGAGATTTTTTCTGTTGCACTTTACAATCAAAGGCTTTCTGAGGATGAAGTCGAGAATTTATTCAGGCTGGATTATGAATCAACTTCAGTAAATCTAAGGAAAGGCTCAGGGCTGGTATTATTATATGATTTCAGTGAGGGCTCAGGAAACATTATTCATGATAAAATGGATACTGGGAGTTCTGTTAATCTAAAGGCAGAGAATATTACCTGGATTGAGAATCTGGGGATCAGGCTTGATAGTAATTCTAGAGTGCAAAGTATAAAAGATACTGATAAATTAATTAATATGTTACAGTCTACTTCAGAAATGAGTATTGAAATTTGGTTAAGAACTCTGGATCTGGCACAGACTGGTCCGGCCCGTATACTATCGCTTTCCATAAACCCGGACAAAAGGAATTTCACTCTTGGCCAGAATGATAAGGATATTCATCTTAGAGTAAGAACACCTTTAACAGGATTGAATGGTTCAAAAATAAATCTTGTTTCTTCCTCAGTTCTGGAAGATAAAGATATACATCATATTGTTGCTGTGTTTGACCGTGGAACAGAAAGAGCATTCCTGGACGGAAAGCCGGCACCTGATTTGATACGGGCAGATATTAACTATCTTCCCTGTATATTTAAATTGGGCATAACATATTTCTCAAGAATATACTTTTATTTTTTAATCTTTTTCCCCCTCGGATTTTTAATAAGTCAGTTTTTTTCTAAATTTAATCTGTCTTTTACAGTCATTATCATCTTACTCATAGTTAGCACAGAACAGCTCTTCTATCATATTTTTACCGGTCAGTCTATTACAGCTGAATTACTGGTATATGGAATATTCTTTTCACTTATTCACGGTGTATATGATCGTTTTTTCTTAAAACCACTCAAACAGTAAAATAAACTTATAACAATTTACTTTTCAATAAAAATTATTATATTTAGTATAATACTAAGGGAGATATGAATAGAAGTATGAGAAAAATATTATTTTATATTGAGCAGGAATATTATTGGTCAAGTCTGGAGCCAGTATATAATGAATTCAGCAAAGATGATCGGTATGATCTTTACATAAAAGCTGGTAAAAATCAAAAAAGAATTTTAAAAATATTCTTAAAATCACAGGTAAAAAAGATAGAAAAACGATTTAAAAATGATGGCTATAATATAGCAGGAACCACCAGCAATTTTAATGTAGTCTTTTGTGGAGCACAGGTAAAAAAACCAGAACGTTTTGGCAATGCGTTACTCTGTAATCTGGATCACGGACCAGGAATAAAAACCTTACGATACAGACATCTTTTAAAGCAAAAGAACACAAAGTATGTTTGTTTTGTGGAAGGTAAATATAGGGCCGAAAAATTTAAAAAATACGGACTGGATAACATTCATGATATTTATATCACCGGATTGCCCAAACTAGATAAATTTTTTAATGGATACTACAATAAAAAAGAATTAATGGATAAATTTTCTTTTCCTGATAATAAAAAAATTGTTTTATATGCTCCTTCCTACAAACCCACTTCTATATTTATGATTGGAGATCAAATTGTTTCACTTGCTGATAGGTATAGAATTGTGGTAAAACTGCATCCTTACAGCTGGAAAGGAAAATATGCACCACATTCTCAGCATAGATTTTTTGAAAGAATGCAGACAAAATATCCCGATTTACATCTGATCGGACCGGATGAACATGATATTTTACCTTATATGTTCATTGCAGATACGATGATCAGCGATGGATCCAGTGTGATAAATGAGTTTTTAGCCTTGGAAAGATGTGGAATAATCATTAATTTACCGGATGAAGCACAGACATATCGTGATGGTGCCTCCATGCTGGAGAATAAAACTTCTGAATGGCTTAAAGATTCTTTTATTCACCATAATCCGGGAGATAATTTAAGAAAGTCAGTTGAGCAGTCATTACATCCTTGTAAGGAGAGGGAAAAACAAATTAAAAGAGATAAAGAATATATTTTTTCATATACTGATGGACAATCAGCTTACCGAGTAAAAAAGATTGTTGAAAAGCTTTTAAATACAAAGGAAACATCATGAGACAAATAAAAAATGCAATAATTTTAGCAGCTGGAAGAGGAGAACGATTAGGAAAATACAGCGCAGAACAGGTTAAACCTTTGACAGAAATTAACAATGTTGCTATTATTGACAATCTTATAAATAGTTTAATTGAAAATAATATTGATAATATTATAATAGTCACCGGATATTTAGCTGATGATTTTGAAAATTATCTAAGTGAAAAATGCGGGAATGAAACTAATTTAATATTTATCAGAAATGATATTTATGATAAAACCAATAATATTTATTCACTTTGGCTGGCAGATAAGTATTTACATGAGGATTTTTTACTTTTTGAAGCGGATGTTTTTTTTGAACGAGGAATTATCAATATGTTAATAAAGGAAAAGTCAGAAAATGTGATCTTAATAGATAAATTTAACTTTCAGATGAATGGTACAGTGGTAAAACTTGACAGCAATGATATGGTTAAGTCTATGTTTCTAAAAAAGGAACAAGGTGAAGAGTTTGATTATTCTGATGCCTATAAAACAGTAAATTTTTATAAAATCAGTAAAGAATTTTCAGATAATTATTTTTGTGAAAAATTAC
This sequence comes from uncultured bacterium, assembly GCA_964515295.1. Lineage (GTDB taxonomy): Bacteria > Zhuqueibacterota > QNDG01 > QNDG01 > CAYUAG01 > CAYUAG01. The sequence goes on from CAZETW010000018.1 coordinate 25,409, forward strand.
AAAAGCATATTAATGAAGGCAATGTGAATTCTTATTATGAATTGATAATTAAAGAAGCAATCGAACAGAATATTCCTTTTAAAGGGTTAAAGACAGGGAATAAGAAATGGTGGGAGATCGATACTCCGGAAGATTTAAAGATTGCTCAATCAGTATTTAAAGATTGATAATGCTGAAAATAGAACAACATAATTGAGATAATATGGAAGTATTTAAAAGAGTTCTGGGATATTTAAAATCAGTTAAAACATTAATTGTTGCAGCTTTAATCTGTTCGATTCTTTTTGCTTTTTTTAATTTAGTTGCAATTTGGCTGTCAGCAACTTTTATTGAAAGCATTTTTTCTCCTTCGGCTACAGCTGTGGAAGAATCTGGTAACAAGATAAGTAAAGAAAGTGGTGAACAGACTGATATTGAAAACTTGCAGAGTATAGAATCAATAAAAGAGAAATTTAATTTAAATAAATATATAAAAAGATCTACCAGGAAATTAATCAGCCGTGATTCTAAACTAAAATCCTTAAAGATTGTCTGTGTATTAATTTTTGCTGCTTTTTTACTGAAGAATCTGTTTGATTATCTAAAGAATATATTTATTGTACGTCTTAATTACCGCATCGTAAATTTATTGCGTAATAATTTATACGAACATTTACAAAAATTGTCACTGAGCTTTTATGACCGATTCAAATCAGGTGAGATTTCATCAATAGCTATTAATGATATACGGGTATTAAGTAATGTTATGATTAAGGGGCTGGGTAAATTTATTGTCTCCCCTATACAAATTTTTCTTTTTGGTGTGGCTTTACTCATTATCAGCTGGAAGTTGACTCTGTTAGTACTGATAATTGCACCTGTTATGGCTTTTTTGATTTCAGAGATTGGTAAAAGCATTAAAAGAAAGAGTCACAGAACCTATAAACAGACTGCAGTATTCATTTCTATTTTACAGGAGACAGTGTCTGTTTTAAGAATTGTAAAAGCATTTGCAACTGAAAAATTTGAAATAGACAGATTTAAAAAAGCAACCAAGAAGTATTATCGATTAATTGTACGACAGAAATCATTAGAAAAACTTACTTCTCCTTTGAACGAAACCCTGGGAGTGACTACTGCTATTATCTTGCTTTTTTATGGGGGTTCGCAGGTTCTATTAGGCAAAGGTCTGTCACCGGAAGATTTTATACGTTTTATTGTCATTCTGTTTTCATTGTTTCAGCCTTTGAAAGCATTAACCGGTGTTTTCAGTAATTTTCAATCCGGGCTTGCTGCTGCTGAGAGAATATTCAATATAATTGATATGAAACCTGAAATCTATGATGCTCCGGATGCTGGAGTGATAAAAAGTTTTAACAATTCAATTGAACTGGACCATGTTTGGTTTAGTTATAATAATGATAATTATGTTCTTAAAGATATTAATTTAACCATTAAAAAAGGTGAGATCGTGGCTTTTGTGGGATTAAGCGGAGCCGGAAAGAGTACGTTAGTAGATCTTATTCCTCGGTTTTACGATGTCAGCAAAGGTAAAATAACCATTGATTCTGTTGATATACGTAAAATCCAAAATAAATCTTTAAAAAAATTATTTGGTATGGTATCGCAAGAACCAATACTTTTTAATAATACTATAAAATATAATATTTCATATGGAAGTGATACGGTTAGTGAAGAAGATATTATAAATGCAGCTAAAGTTGCTAATGCTCATGACTTTATTTTGCAGATGGAGAATGGATATAATACTATAGTCGGAGACAGAGGAGTTCTGCTCTCCGGAGGCCAGAAACAGCGTGTAGCAATTGCCAGAGCTGTGGTAATGAATCCTCCTATTTTGATTTTAGATGAAGCCACTTCTTCTCTGGATACTGAGTCTGAAAGGCTTGTACAGGAAGCGATTGATAATCTTATGAAAAATCGAACTACTCTTGTCATTGCTCATCGTCTCTCCACCATAATGCATGCAGATAAAATAGTTGTTTTACATGATGGTAAGATAATTGATTCAGGTCCTCATAATGAATTAGTAAAGAGTTGTAAGATTTATAAAAGATTATATAAAATGCAATTTAATGATATTGATGTTGATATTATGAACAATAATAAAAAATAATTGGTAATGTTATGGCATTTTCAGTATATTTAATATTTTTAAACTGTTTATAATGTACACATGAGAAAAAGTATGGATTATTATACATTGATTGAACATAAAATATCTGAACCTGCTCTGAAACATATTATTGACAGTTTAATAAAGGGTGCTGTAATAGGATATCCTACTGAGACTGTTTATGGACTCGGCTGTGATGCTTACAATATAAAAGCAGTCCAAAAAATTTATAAACTTAAGGGAAGATATTATTCTTTACCTCTCATTGTTCTGATAAATGATACATCAACAGTACATAAATTAACAGCAGATATTCCTGAAGTCGCAGAGGTATTGATGAATGCCTTCTGGCCCGGTCCCTTAACAATGATCTTTAAAGCATCCGAGTCAGTTCCGGAACTTTTAAATGCCGGGGGAGGTACTATAGGTTTAAGGATCTCTTCTGATCCGGTATGCAAGCATTTATTAGAGAGATTTAAAAAACCTCTTGTTTCGACCAGTGCAAATCCTACCGGGTGTAAACCGGCAACATCGGCTGAAGAGTTAAAGAAATATTTTAGTTCAGGCATAGATATAATTATAGATTCCGGTCCCAGAAATAAAGAACTGACGTCTACAATTCTTGATGTTAGTGGAAAAGATCTTAAAGTAAAAAGAGAAGGAGCTATACCAAGGTCACAAATATATCAGGTAATAGAGAAATATAATGAGCAATAAAAATTACAAAGTCTTATTTGTCTGTACGGGAAACAGCTGCAGAAGTCCAATGGCTGAGGGTATTTTAAAAGATTATATTCAAAGGCATAACATTGAAAATATTGAGGCTGATTCTGCTGGTATTATGGCACCAGCTGGACTATCTGCTGCAAATTATTCTCTGATGGTTGCAGTAGAGAATGGAGTTGATATATCTTCTCATCGGTCCAAATTAATTAATCGAGAATTAATTGAATCATCTGATGTAATTCTGGTAATGGAGGAATCACATAAAAAATTCATTACTAAGTTTTTCCCTTTTTCTAAAGAAAAGGTATATTTGCTAAAGAATTTTGGAGAGAATGCCAAGGGAGGAGAAATTGATGATCCTATAGGATACGGGCTGGAAACCTACCGTGAATGTTATAAGGAACTAAAAAAAGAAATATACCGTATAATACTTGAAATAATAAAAATTTCTGAAGCAAAATGAGATTATAAAGGGTATAGTTTATGAAGTTATTTGTGATTCTTTTATTGATTTTTGGATTAAATATAAGTTCTCAGGAAGTTGAGAAAACAAATAATAAAAATGATACAATTGTTTTTCCCAACATTGAAAACAACGCTTTTCAAAAAGGCGAACAGTTAGTCTTTGAAATCGCTTTTGGCCCACTTGTAGCTGGGACCGCAACCATGAGTATCCCAGATACTCAAACTGTAAAGGGCCGTCCCTGTTATCATATTGTAACAACTGCACAGTCAACTAAATTTGTAGATACATTTTATAAAGTAAGAGATAGAATTGAAACATTTATTGATATGGAAGGTTTGTTTCCCTGGAAATTCAGTAAACATTTAAGAGAGGGTTCATATAAAACAGACCAATTTATTGATTATGATCAGACTAATGGAAAGATTTATTATAAAAAAAATACTACGGATACTATAGATGCTCCTCAATTTATTCAGGGTGTTCTTTCTTCATTTTACTTTGTTCGTACTGTTCCTCTTGAAGTTAAAAATTCTTTTGATATAGATAATTTTGGTGATGGGAAAATATATCCGTTAAAAATACTGGTACATAAAAAAGATCGGGTAAAAGTTCCTGCCGGAGAATTTGATTGTATTATTATTGAACCGATTATGAGAGAAGAAGGAATTTTTAAACGAAAGGGAAGACTGGCAATTTGGCTGACTGATGATAAACGGCGCATGCCTGTTCTTATGAAAAGTAAACTCCCAATTGGTTCAATTGATGCTCGTTTAAAATCATATAAACTGGGAGGATATAAAGAATAAATAAGATTTGCATACAAAAGAGGGGATAGTATTATATACATCAGCATTAAGTATTTTCAATTAAGGAAAAAATTGAGCGGTTCTGAATACAGTACATTTGTAGTATTAAATACTATAAACAATTAATTCAGGAGGCAGTAATGGGAATGGGTAAATATAAAGAGATAGATTTAACTAAAATTAAGACCATTTCAATCGATAAGCGAAACAGTAAAGTCAGTATAGATCAGAATGCACATCCTGTATCACCTGGATCTACTTTTAAGCAATTCTGGGATAGTTTACCAAATATTCTGAAAAGTAAAGATTTGGAAGAATTAATCGGGAAAATAATTTCAGCGGTAAGTAGCTCAAGTCCTGTTATTTTAATGATGGGAGCCCATGTAATTAAAACCGGATTAAATCCAGTGATTATTGATCTTATGGAAAATGAGCTGATACAAGGTTTGGTAATGAACGGCGCTTGTTGTATTCATGATGTTGAGCTTGCTTTTTTTGGTAAAACCTCTGAGGATGTAGATATCTCATTGAAGACTGGAATGTTTGGTATGGCGAGAGAAACAGCTGATATTGTCAATACCATAGCTAAGAAAGGTCAACAGAATGTAACTGGATTTGGTGAAGCTGCTGGAAATTATATTCTGGAGAAACAACCTCCTTATATAAATAACAGTATTATTGCTCAGGCTTATAAGCTTGGGATTCCTGCTACCATTCATGTTGCGTTAGGTACTGATATTGTTCATCAGCATCCTGCTGCAAACGGCAGTGCTATTGGTGAGACAACTCTGCGAGATTTTCGTATATTAGCTGAATTAGTTTCAAAACTTAATAATAGAAGTGTTGTTTTATTGTTCGGATCTGCTGTTATATTACCTGAAGTTTTTATTAAAGCATTAAGTGTGGCAAGAAATATTTATGGGAAAGTGGAAGGATTTACCACAGCCTGTTTTGACATGAATGATCATTACAGGGTAAATGAGAATGTACTTAAAAGACCAATTACTAAAGGCGGAAAAAGTTATAAAATAACAGGGCATCATGAATTCATGATACCTTTATTTGCTGCAGTTATTAAAGAGAAATTAAGTGCAGTTTCATTTGTAAAAAGAGAATGCTGATCTACTAGAGATTTTATAGATAATGATTTTCTTTCAATTTTTTTTTCAATAATTCACGAGCTCTGAAAATTCGGGCTTTTACTGTGCCCAGTGGGATATTTAATTCTTTACTAATTTCTTCGTATGATTTGTCTTTATGGTGTCTATATATAATAACTTTTTTATATTTATTTGGCAGTGAATTAATGGTGATATCAATTTTATTTTTTTTTTCATTTAAAATTACAGTTTTTTCAGGGTTGTATCTTTCATCTTTAATTTGTAATTTTACTGTACCTTCTTTTAGTTCAATTGGTTTATCCAGAGATTGGGTTTGCAATTTTTTCTTTCGCAGCTTATCTATACAGTGATTGTACGCAATTTTATAAAGCCATGTAGAAAAAGCATATTTAGAATTATAACTTTGAAGAGAGTTAAAGGCTTTAATAAAGGTCTCCTGTACTATATCTTCAGTTTCTTCTTTATTTTTAATCATCTGATAAATCATTCTGAATAATCCGTTTTTATATCTTTGCACAAGCTTAGCATAGGCTTGCTCATTACCTTGTAATGCCTTTTTAATTAAATCATCTATATCATGTTTTTTATTTAAATTATTCAAAATTCACTCAAATGTTATGGAAATCAGACTTTTTAAAATAATATAAAATATATTATCAATCAAGTAAAAAATCTTGCAAATTTTATCTAAGATCATTAAGATTACCGATAATCCAAAATAAAAGGAGATAAGATGAAAAAATTTATATTGATTCATGGACCGACGATTTTTATTGCATTATTGATATTTATCTTATCTTCAATTCCACGATTAATAGTGCCAGATATGGGATTTTCTTTAATGGATAAGTTTTTTCATTTCTTAGAGTTTAGTATATTTGGTTTTTTTCTCCAAAGATCCTGCGGCAGTTTGAATATCAATTTAAACTATAGATTGATTATTGTTTTTATTATAGGTTCTTTATATGGAGTATTAGATGAATTTCATCAAAGCTTTATACCTGGAAGAATAGTATCTGCAGGTGATATGCTTGCAGATGCACTTGGAATTTTGTTTGGTCAGTTTATTTATTATTTTAAGAAAAAGTTAAGAAAATGAATTTTTTTATTGACTTTTATTATAATATTTTTCATTTTATAAGTAATTTGATTTTAAAATAAAAAAATGGAGGAATTAGTCATGGCTGAAATGGGATATTGTGTAAAGTGTAAGAAAAAGTCAGAAATGGATGATGCTCAAAAAGTAACAATGAAGAATGGAAGACCAGCAATGAAAGGAAAATGTAAGGTTTGTGGTACGGGAATGTATAAAATATTGCCCTCAAAGTAAAAAAATAATCTAGGAGGCATCTATAATGGTTAAGCTAAGATTTGATTTTCGGGATATTTTCAGAGCTGCCAGATTATCTTTGAGTTTACAAAGATTATGGATACAGTTTTTAGGGATTTTTTTCGGTTACCTTGGATATTTGATTTTTACTTACTGCGCCATCTTGACTACGGGAGCACACTTTAAAGCAATTTGGTTACGATATGGTCTTCTGCCTCATATCGGTGTCTATCATCTGTCCTGGTACGGGTATGTTTTATTTGGATTGGGCTTATTTATTTTTGTTCTGTTTTGGTTGATTGCAAGTACTGCTGTAGCAAGGGCTGTGTATATGAATCTGAAGGGGTTTTCATTTTATACCTGGAAAGATTCATTTAAATTCAGCTTTTCTAAGGTGGGCTCTATTATTGCAACTCCTCTATCAATATTTGCAATTGCATTGTTTACTGGTTTAGGCGGAGTAATAATAGGATTATTAGGTAAGATTCCTTATGTAGGTGAGTTAGGATTGTCATTATTCACGCTTGTTTGGTTTGCGGCTTCAGTTTTTCTTGTTTTTATTATTTTAGGATTTGGGATATCATTCTTGCTTACACCACCAATATTAGCGACGACCGATGATGATGCTTTTGAAGGAATTTTTCAGAGTTTTTCCACTATGTACAGTCAACCATGGCGTTTAATAATTTATGAAGTTTTGCTTGTTGCTGTTTCTGTAGCGGGATTTTTATTTATGTCTTTGTTTTTTAAACAGGCCTGGAAACTAATGAATATGATTCTGGTATTAGGTATGGGTGAAAAATTTGTTGATCTGTCTTATAAAGCATCATATTTAATACAGAATTGGATATATCCAGCAATTTTATGGTCCAAATCGATATTAGGAGATTATGCTTCCTATTTTTTCTTTACCAGATCATTTATTTTTACTGAGGTCTCATTGCTGTTGAATATATCTGCCTGGATAATGGCAATATTTCTAGTTTTTGTTGGTGGGTATCTATTATCTTATCCCCTTGCAATCTTTAACAGCGGAAATGGAATAATATTTCTTATTCTTAAAAAAATCAAAGATGATGAGAATCTTCTTGAACGTAAGGACAGAGAAGAGGAAGAAGATGAGGTGGATTTTGAAAAAGAAGAAAAATCTGAGCAGGAAAAGAAAACTTCCAAAAACAAGGATAAGTAATAGTTGTAGATTAGTGAGAATCTGAAGCATATAATAAACGCCAGATTTTAATTTTAAAATCTGGCGTTATTATATAATTTTATATTATAATTTAATGTTGGTATTTCTATATAATTTAACTGAAAAATAAATTTAATGAAAAGTTTGGGTGAAAAATTTAAAAAGTATTATATTATTTTATGTTCATTAATTATATGTTTCATATTTTTATTTATTCTTAAGATTATAACAGAGAAAAGTCCTGAAAAACATATCAAAACTCACAAAAATACTATTCAGACAAAGAAGTATTCTCAAGAATACTTAAAACAAGTGTTGAAACAAGCTCTAGATTTATATGATGTAGAATATACACTTTATCCTTTGAGTAATGGCAGTCAAGAGTGGTATGTTAGAGTTCCTTCAGATTTACCAATTCCATCAGTACATCTTACTCTTAAGCGGAATTTTGAAGCAATCGGGGCATATATTTATTCAGGAAACAGCGAGCCAATAAGCGGTCGTATTTCACTTGCTGTTGGATATTCTGATTCATGTTTTTTAAAAATATATATTTTACATAAAAATGAAAAAGGCTGGCGAGAAGGGTTAATAGCGTTGATAATAGATGATTTTGGATATAGATTTAATTCAACTATAAAAGATTTTTTTAATATTAGTGCTGACCTTTCATATTCTGTCATACCCGGAACTAGATATGGTTCAAAAATCATAGAGGAGATTAAAAAACATAACTGTGAGTTAATGTTACATTTACCAATGGAACCCATTAATAATAATTTTCAAAGGGAGGAAATGCTTATTTTATCTTCTATGGATGAATATCAGATAAACAGTCTGATTCAAAGAGCCTTTAACAGTGTGCCTGGTGCAGTAGGGATGAATAATCATATGGGTTCTAAAATTACAGAAAATCGAGATCTGATGAAAATAATTTTAAAAAGGATGAAACAGAAAGGATTATTTTTTATTGACAGCAGAACTTCGGTGAATTCTGTGGCTTTAGATGTTGCTCAAGAACTTAATATTCCTTCAGCAAAGCGTGATATCTTTATTGATAACGAAAATAACAGAGTTGCAATTAAGGACAGATTATGGGAGCTTACTGAAATAGCAGAAAAGAGTGGGGTTGCAATTGGGATCGGGCATTGTACTCAATTAACTCTTGAAGTTCTGCAGACAGAGGTACCTAAAATACAACAAAGAGGTTTTAAATTTGTGAAAGTTTCAAAAGTAGTTCATTAAAACAGGGGGGAGTTTTTCCCATGGCGAGATTAAGTATAAATATTGACAGTATTGCAGCATTTCGTCAGATTCTGGGCAGTAAGGAACCCGATCCGGTTAGTATGGCGATATTGGCTGAACTTGGTGGAATAGATGGTATTGTATGTTCTTTAAATGAAAAGTTAAGTCCGGTATCTGAAAGAGATATCCGGTTATTAAAAGGAGCTGTAAAATCCCATTTAAATATCCGAATAACACCTACAAACAAATTAGTTTCCATGGTGATATCTATTGCTCCAGATATGGTTACACTAGTGCCGACTGATGTTTTTAGTACGGGGAAAATGGGCAGATTGGATGTTGTCAGCCGGTTTGATACTTTATTAAGTGTTATTGATAATTTAAATTCACATGGATTTGTTATTAATGTGATGATCAATCCTCAGATCCAACAGTTGAAAGAAGTATCAAAACTTAATTGTGATTATGTCGAGTTTAATCTTAATAAATTTTATACCACCGAAGATTATGATGAACGTGGGGAACAACTTGAAAATTTATCTTCATTATGTTTAGCAGCTGAAAAGTTAAATCTTGGAGTTATGGTTGGTTCTGGTCTGAGTTATAAAAATATTAATGATATTATTAGTATATCAGCTGTAGAAGAGGTTAATATCGGTGAGGCAGTTTTTGCCAGAGCTGTTGCAATAGGAATGGAAGCTGCTGTAAGAGATATGATTACTCTTGTGCACTAAAATTTTAATATAGGTTTGGTTTTTTCTAGATTGTTTATTAACTTAAAAGTAAGTAAGAAATTGTAAATTTAATAAATAAATTAATAAAGGAAGGATATGATGTCATGAAGAAATTTAAAAAAGCAACTATGGACGGAAATACTGCAGCGACACATGTTGCCTATGCGTTTAGTGATGTTGCAGCTATTTATCCTATTACTCCCTCATCAGGGATGGGTGAATTAGCCGATGCCTGGGCTGCGAGAGGTCGTAAAAATATATTTGGCCAGACTGTGGACGTTATTGAAATGCAATCCGAAGCAGGTGCATCAGGAGCTGTACACGGATCTTTATCCGGAGGTGCTTTAACTACAACTTTCACTGCTTCTCAGGGATTGATGCTTATGCTTCCCAATATGCATAAAATTGCTGGTGAAATGCTTCCTTCAGTTTTTCACGTATCAGCCAGGTCACTGGCCTGTCAGGCATTATCAATTTTTGGGGATCATTCCGATGTGATGTCAGCTCGTAATACCGGATGGGGATTGATGGCTCTGAGTTCTATACAGGAAATAATGGATTTGGGGGTGGTATCTCATTTAGCTACGGTTAAATCCAAAATTCCATTTGTTAATTTTTTTGATGGATTTCGTAATTCACATGAGATTCAGAAAATTGAAGTTATTGATTATGATACAATGGCTGAATTAATGGATATGACGTATGTTGAGGAGTTTCGAAGCCGTGCTTTGAATCCTGAATCACCTGGGGTAAAGGTTGGTGCTGAAAATCCTGATGTTTATTTTCAAGGAAGAGAAACGGTCAATAAGTTTTATACTGCTGGACCTGATATTGTCCAGGAATATATGGATATTGTAGCAAAAGAAATCGGAAGGCAGTATCATCTTTTTGATTATGTGGGTGCTCCGGATGCAGATAAGATCATTGTAGCTATGGGCAGCGGATGTGAAGCCATTGAAGAAACAGTCAACTGGCTGAATAAAAACCGCAATGCAAAGCTTGGATTGATCAAAGTCAGACTGTACAGACCTTTTTCTGTGAAACATTTTATTGATGTTATTCCTGAATCTGTAAAGAAGATTGCCGTACTGGACAGAACCAAAGAACCAGGATCAATTGGTGAACCGCTTTATATAGATGTGGTTTCTGCATTAAAGGATAAAAGAGATATAACTGTTATTGGCGGCCGTTATGGTCTTTCCTCCAAAGAGTTTACTCCTTCCATGATCAATGCAGTATATGAACATCTGGACGGAAAATGTAGCCATGGTTTTACAGTTGGTATTAATGATGATGTTACAGGAACATCTATTGAAGTAAAAGAACATATTAATACTCTCCCTGAAGGTACTATTTCATGTAAATTTTGGGGTTTAGGTGCTGACGGGACTGTAGGAGCCAATAAAAATTCCATAAAGATAATTGGTGATAATACTGATATGTATGCACAAGGTTACTTTCAGTATGATTCTAAAAAATCAGGAGGCATTACCCGCAGCCACCTGCGTTTTGGTAAATCACCTATTCAGTCCCCTTATCTGATCCAGAATGCTGATTTTATTGCCTGTCATAATCAGGCTTTTATAGGCCGGTATGATGTTTTAGAGGGGATCAAAGAAGGAGGAGTATTTCTGATAAATTCTAACTGGTCTAAGGATGAAGTGTTTGAGAACTTGACTGAAAATATGCAAAAAACTATTATTGAAAAGAATATTAAGTTATATAATATTGATGCTCTGGAAATAGCAAAGAATATAGGTTTGGGCGGTAGAATCAATACTGTTATGCAGGCAGCTTTCTTTATCATATCGAATGTGTTGGAAAGAGATAAAGCAATTAAGATGATTAAGGAAGCTATAGATAAAACTTACCGGAAAAAGGGAGATGAAGTGGTCGAGATGAACTGGAAAGCTGTGGATAAAGCAGATGAAGCGCTGCAGGAAATTCCTGTACCTGATGCGATGCCTAAAAATCATCATACAGAAAAGAAACTGGTTCCAGATGATGCAAGTGATTTTGTCAAAGAAGTTATGCAGCCTATTATGCGTGATAAAGGAGATGATATTCCTGTTTCTAAAATGCCTATCGATGGATATGCTCCTTCAGGTACAACTAAATATGAAAAGAGGGGAGTTGCACCTGTGGTTCCTCACTGGATTCCGGAGAATTGTATTCAGTGTAACCAGTGTTCCTTTGTTTGTCCTCATGCTGTAATACGACCCAAATTAATTGATCGGAATTTATTGAAAAATGCTCCGGACACATTCACAACAATTAAGGCAGTCGGCAAGGATAAAGATGAGTATGATTATAAAATTCAGGTATTTATTGAAGATTGTGTTGCCTGTGAAAATTGTATTAATGAATGTCCTAAAGATGCACTGGTTATGAAACCCATTGAAGAAGAGCGTAAGGCAGGTGAAAATAAGAATGTTGACTTTTTTACTTCATTACCCGAAGATGTGATGAGTAAATCTGTTAAATTGGAATCAGTAAAAGGCAGTCAGTTCAAACAGCCCTTACTTGAGTTTTCAGGCGCCTGTGCCGGATGCGGAGAAACACCGTATGCAAAGCTTATTACTCAGTTTTTTGGAGATCGTCTGATTATTGCCAATGCTACCGGATGTTCATCTATCTGGGGAGCTTATTTTCCTTCAATTCCATATACGATCAACAAAGATGGGCATGGACCAGCCTGGGCAAATTCTTTATTTGAGGATAATGCTGAGTATGGTTTCGGTATGAGATTGGCAGTAGATGCAAACAGGAAACAGCTTCTCTGGAATGTAGAGAAAGCTTTAGAGATGGGTATAAATGGTAAGTTCAAGAAGGTTTTAGATAAAGCTAAGGATCTCTGGGACACAAAAAGTGAAGAGGTAAAAGCTAATTCTCGAGAGATCAAGGAGATGCTTCCTGAACTAATCAAGAACGCAAGTGGTGATAAGAAAAAAGTGCTGGCCAGGATCAAAGAGTTAGAAAACTATTTTGTGCCGAAGAGTGTATGGGCTTTTGGTGGTGATGGTTGGGCTTATGATATTGGGTATGGCGGCCTGGATCATGTCTTAGCTTCTGGTAAGGATATCAATGTATTAGTACTTGATACTGAAGTATACTCCAATACAGGCGGACAGGCATCAAAGGCTACTCCCTTAGGATCAGTAGCAAAATTTGCAGAAGCTGGGAAGACGACAACTAAAAAAGATCTCGGACTTATGATGATGAGCTACGGATATGTGTATGTGGCTTCTGTTGCTATGGGCGCGAATAAAAATCAGCTTATCAAGGCACTAAATGAGGCGGAAGCATATAATGGACCATCAATTATTATTGCTTATGCTCCCTGTATTAATCATGGTTTTGATATGGCTTATACACAACAGGAAGAGAAAAAAGCAGTAGAATCAGGATACTGGTTCCTTTACCGTTACAATCCGCAACTTAAGGAAGAAGGTAAAAATCCGTTTATTCTTGATTCAAAAGAACCAAAAATTGATGTAAAAGAATTTCTCAAAGGTGAAAAACGCTATACTTCACTTAAACAGACATTTCCTGAAAGGGTAGAGGATTATTGGAAAGAGGTTACTGAAGAAGCTAAAAAACGGTACGAGAAATACAAGAAAATGGCTGAATAATCTAGTTTAAATTATAATTATATAATTTTATAGAAAACGTGCGGTGTGTCGATTTTTTAATACATCGTACGTTTTTTTATAAGTTACCGATAACAATTTTGGAGAAATGTTAATTTAACAAAGATAGAATCAGGTCCGGTAATTGGGTATCCCGGGAAATATTATTTCTGTATCGATTTTGTTAATTCTAATTAGATGTATTACAAACAGTATTGGAGGAATTGAAAAACTTTTTTTCGATTATTGGATATCTATCCTTCCGGCATGTTAATAAATTAAAAAAAATAAAAAAACACTTGACATTAGAAAAGAATTTTTATAAATTATCAAGCTTTGAAAAAAAGATGTAAAATATAAAACTTTTTACTTGACTTTTATTGAAAAAAGTTTTATATTATTACTTGTCTAAATTGATAGAAAATTTAGGTTTATTTGTTCTTTGAAAACTTCGTATGTATGGCTTCCGTTAATTTTATATATTATATATTGTATTTAATTTTATTATTTACAACGGAGGGTTTTATCCTGGCTCAGGACGAACGCTGATGGTGTGCATAACACATGCAAGCCCAGGAGAAAAGAAATCTTCGGATTTCTTAGTAAACTGGCGAATGGGTGAGTAACGCGTAAATAATTTATCCTGAAGAGGGGAATAACATTTCGAAAGAAATGCTAATACCACATAATGTCTGTCTTACGCATGTAAGATTGATTAAAGATTACGCTTCAGGAGAAGTTTGCGTCCTATTAGTTTGTTGGTAGGGTAACGGCCTACCAAGACAATGATGGGTAGCTGGTCTGAGAGGATGGTCAGCCACACTGGCACTGAGACACGGGCCTGACTCCTACGGGAGGCAGCAGTGAGGAATATTGGGCAATGGGTGAAAGCCTGACCCAGCAACACCATGTGGGTGATGAAGCTCTAAGGAGTGTAAAACCCTGTTAGGAGGGAAGAATAGTCTGTTTTTAACAGATTTGACGGTACCTCCAGAGAAAGCTCCGGCTAATTCCGTGCCAGCAGCCGCGGTAATACGGGGGGAGCGAGCGTTGTTCGGAATCACTGGGTATAAAGGGCGCGTAGGCGGGATAATAAGTTGGTGGTGAAATCTTGTGGCTTAACCATAAGCTTGCCATCAATACTGTTATTCTTGAGTATGGAAGAGGGAAATAGAATTCCTGGTGTAGCGGTGAAATGCGTAGATATCAGGAAGAATACCGGTAGCGAAGGCTATTTCCTGGTCCATTACTGACGCTGAGGCGCGAAAGCGTGGGTAGCAAACAGGATTAGAGACCCTGGTAGTCCACGCTGTAAACGATGAGCACTAGGTGTTGGAAAGTAATTTTCAGTGCCGAAGCTAACGCATTAAGTGCTCCACCTGGGGACTACAGTCGCAAGATGGAAACTCAAAGGAATTGACGGGGGCCCGCACAAGCGGTGGAGCATGTGGTTTAAT
>CAZETW010000019.1:0-39286 GCA_964515295.1 uncultured bacterium
AGAGGCATACTTGCCAAGCTTCAGAACATCTTCATGGGAAAAAACCCGGGCCATAATACCATCATTATATCTGGAAAAAACCCGGGCGATATCTGCGACCGATTCTCTTTTTCCGAGACCGATATCATTCGGGGACAGATACAGAGCATGCCCCCCTAACTGAAACATACCTACTTCAAAAGAAACCCGGGTCCGGGCAGAAGGTTTCTGGAAAATCATGGCAAGTGTCTGTCCGCTTAACAAATGATGTTTTTTGCCTGATTTTGTTTTTTTCTTTAAATCAGATGCCAATGTAAACATATCATGAATTTCTTCAGTGCTTAAATCTGTTATGGCAAGAAAATCTTTTTTCACTGTTTCTCCTTAATTATAATATATACTTGGTCAAATCTTCATCTTCAATTATATCTTTAAGTTTTTCTTTAACCTGCTCTTCAGTCATTTTAACATCTTTTATCTTTTTGTCAGGAAGCTGAAACAGAGTTTCTTCCAATAAAGTACTCATAATGGTGTGAAGTCTTCTGGCTCCGATATTTTCGGTTCTGTCATTCACCAGAGTGGCAGTTTTGGCAATTTCTCTTATTGCTTCTTTGGTAAACTCTACTTTCACATTTTCTGTGCTCACAAGTTCTTTGTATTGTTTTACCAGAGCATTTTCAGGTTCAGTAAGGATTCGTACAAAATCTTCAGTTGTAAGGCTACTCAGTTCTACCCGGATAGGAAAACGACCCTGTAACTCCGGAATAAGATCAGAGGGTTTGGAAACATGAAATGCTCCTGAGGCGATAAAAAGAATATGATCAGTTTTCACCATCCCGTACTTTGTCACTACATTTGTTCCTTCCACCACAGGAAGAATATCTCTCTGCACTCCTTCCCGGGATACATCAGGACCTCCTCTTTTATCAGTATCAGCTACTTTATCAATTTCATCAATAAAAACTATACCGGAATCCTGTACTCTTTCTATTGCTTCCTTGGTTACTTTATCCATATCAATTAATTTCTGGATTTCTTCAGCTAATAATATCTGCCTGGCCTCAGAAATAGTCATTTTTCTTTTTTTCTTTTTTTTGGGCATCATACCACCGAACATATCCTGAAGATTCATCCCCATCTCTTCCATTCCGGCAGGAGTAAATATCTGCATCATAGGGAAAGAATCAGCATTGATACTTAGCTCTATCTGTTTGTCTTCCAGTTTACCTACTCTGAGCTGTTTGCGTAATTTATCTCTTGTCCGCTGTAAACGCTCCTCCTCTGTTTCAGATTCCTCAATTTCATAATATTTTTCTTCACCTTCTGACTTTTTTTTCTTTGAAACCCCAGCACCGGAACTAGATCCAGGAAGAAGAAGATCCAAGAGTCTTTCCTCGAGCGCATCCTCAGCTTTTTTTCTCACCCGTTCTGACCATTCCGTTTTTACCATAGAAACCGCCAGATCAGTTAAATCCCGAATAATTGACTCCACATCTCGTCCCACATACCCAACTTCTGTAAATTTTGACGCTTCAACTTTAATAAAAGGTGCCTCAGCCAGTCTTGCCAGTCTTCTTGCAATTTCAGTTTTCCCCACACCAGTCGGACCGATTAAAATAATATTGTTGGGCATTATTTCATCCCGCATTTCCTTTTTAACCTGCTGTCTTCTCCATCTGTTACGCAAAGCAATAGCCACCATTTTTTTAGCTTTATCCTGACTGATAATATATTTATCCAGTTCTTCTACAATTTTCCGCGGTGTTAATGCATCTTTCTTCTCTTCCAAAACCACCCTCCAAAGTCTGTATTTTAGTTAATTATTATTGATTAGTACTTTATTATATTCATAATGTTTCAACGATTATCTTGTCATTAGTATAAATACATATCTGGGCTGTAATGTATAATGCTTCTTTAACAATTTTCTTCGCAGGCAGATCAGTATGCTTCACTAGTGCTCTGGCTGCAGCAAGAGCATAGGATCCGCCTGAGCCTATAGCAATAATATCGTCATCCGGTTCAATAATATCTCCTGTTCCTGAAATTAAAAGAGTATTCTCTTTATCGGCAACAGCTAAAAGGGCTTCCAGCCGTCGAAGATATTTATCTGTACGCCATTCTTTGGCAAGTTCAACCGATGCACGATACAGATTACCTCTGTATTTTTCTATCTTTTTCTCAAATTTCTCAAATAAGGTAAATGCATCCGCAGATGCTCCGGCAAATCCGGTCAGAATTTTATCATCGAACATCTTTCTGACTTTCCGGGCATTGATCTTCATAATCGCCTCTCCCATGGTTACCTGCCCATCCCCGCCGAAAGCTGTTTGCCCTTTTCTGCGAACTCCTAAAATTGTTGTGGAACGAAATTCTGAATTTTCATTATTCATCCTATTTCCTGATCTTGCTTAATAATTTTAAATAATCTGATTTTGTCGATAAAATCATTACTGTAGTACTGTCTACTGTTTCCTTATAAGTCTCAAGAGTTTTAAGAAATGAATAAAAATCCGGATCACGATTGTAAGCAGAGGCATAAATACCTGTAGCTTTAGCATCTGCCACTCCTTTGATCTCTTTAGCTTCCTTATATGCCTGAGAACGTATCTGCAGTAATTCTTTGTCCCGCTTACCTTCAATTTCAGCCATACGCCCGTTTCCCTCGGAACGGTATTTTGCCGCAATACGCTGTCTCTCCGAGATCATCCTTTCGTATACTTTCTCACGAACATCTTCAACATAATTAATTCTTTTTAAACGGACATCCACCAGTTCTATACCAAACTGAGTAGTACTGGTCTTAGCTTCTTCCAGAACCTGTTGAATTATTTTTTCTCTTCCAAGTTTTATTTTATCTACTACTGCTACAGAATCCTCTGTAAGTTCCAAGAGAACACTCTCAAATTCACGATTTGAACTCCTGATCAGTTCCAACAGTAAATTTTCTGAAACATGATCCCGTATTACTGAGTTCACAATATTATCCAGTTTGTTATGAGCTCCGGTTTCAGTGGTTACTGATTGTAAAAATATTAGAGGATCGATAATTTTCCATCGTGCAGTAACATCGACCCATATATATTTTTTATCTTCAGTTGGAATCTGGTTAGGATCACCATCCCAGGTCAGAATTCGTCTTTCAAAAAAATTTGCTTTCTGGATAAATGGGGTTTTCCAGTGGAGACCGGCGTCTTCTATAGGTTCCCCTATAGGTTTTCCAAACATGGTTATAACAACCTGTTCAGTTTCATCTATAACATAAAATCCATTAGCTATTATTATAAAAAGTATAAAAACTGCTATACCAATAATTATATTTCGCGTCTTCATTTTTCGCCTCCTTTCCTTAGCGGTAAGAATTGCAACACTCCCTCTTGTGATTCATCAAAGATAAATTTCTCTTTAGCTTGGGGCAGGATTTCTTTCATTGTTTCAAGATATAACCGTTCTTTGGTCACGTTTTTTGCATATCTGTATGCTCTCCATACCTCAACAAAATTGGAAGAATCACCCCTGGCTCTATTGACTCTGTTTATTGCATATCCTTCCGCATTCTGAATTGTCTTCTTTGCCTCACCTCTGGCATTTGGTATGGCATCATTATACAGCTGCCAGGCCTGATTGATCATTCTCTCTTTTTCCTGTTTAGCCTGATTAACTTCATTGAAAGCAGGTTTTACCTTGTCAGGAGGGTTAACATCCTGGAGTTTTACCATAGTGATTAATATCCCACACTTATATTTATCCAATACTTCCTGAAGTGTCTCCTGGGTTCTTAAAGCAACCTCTCTCCGCATGGTAGTTAATACCTCAGTCACACTATAGTCACCCACAATTTTTCTCATTCTTGCTTCAGATATATCTTTGATAGTTTCTTCAACATCACGCATATTAAACAAATATTCTCTGGGATCCTGAATTTTATACTGTACTATCCATTCCACAACTCCCAAATTTAAATCACCAGTAAGCATAAGGGACTCATCAGTATACTGATTTTGAGAATATCTGGTTCGCTGACCTGCTTGTACCGTTCTGAACCCAAATTCTGAAGTAAATACATGCTTAACCCGAACCTTTTTTACCGTTTCAATCCCAAACGGTAATTTCAAATGAAGTCCGGATTTAGTTGTTCTGACATATTTACCAAATTGTCGAATGACCCCTTCTTCATCAGCTGCAACCGTATAGAGAGAGGAAACCAAAAGAATTAAAACTATTATTCCTAATACAATCAATAATACATTTCTGCTATTAAACCCTGAAGGTATTTCCACGGTTTCACCGCCAATATTAATCGTTTTTTTTGTCATATCCATGCACCTCCTCTTTTATATTCAAAATTGAAATATTTATTACCGATGTATAAATAAAAAAAAATAAAACCACCATTATCTATATTAATGACACAATTAAACCTATATTAAATCTCTCTTCTCATCCGTGCTACAGGTATTTTCATCTGTTCTCGATACTTTGCTACTGTTCTTCTGGCTATTTTATATCCGTCTTTTCTTAAAAAATCAGAAATTGTCTGATCATTGTAAGGTTTTTTTGTATTTTCATTATCAATAATATCTTTAATTTTTTGTTTAATTAATTTGTTAGAGATTTCCTGACCACTGACTGTTTCCAGTCGTTCACTGAAAAAATATTTCAATTCAAATATTCCAAATTCTGTCTGTACATATTTTCCGCTCGTTACACGGCTCACAGTAGAAATATCCAAATCAACCCTGTCTGCAATATCCTTGAGTATCATAGGTTTCAAATAACCTTTGCCCTTTTCAAAAAAATCTCTCTGTTTGTGCACTATAGCTTCCATTACCCGAAGTATAGTAGATCGTCTCTGATAAATTGAATTAATCAGCCAGCGGGCAGATTCCAGTTTCTGCCGTAAATAATCACGGGTCTTTTTATTGATCTGCTGTTTTTGTCGTAAAAGTTTTTTATAGGTATTATTAATTTTAAGGTGGGGAACATTCCAGTCATTGAGTGTTATTTTGAATTCACCATCTGCTCTTTCAACTATAACATCAGGAATGATATAGTTTTCACCTTCCGGTATATATCTCTCCCCTGGCTTTGGATTTAATTTTGAAATAAGCTGCATAATTTTTTTTACCTCTTCCAGGGGAACATTTAAACATTTTTTTATTTTTTCAAATCGTTTATTTTTAAAATGATCGTAACATTCTTCTAACATCCGAATTGCGAGCTCGTCTTTTTCCTGCATACCGTTCAGCTGAATTAAAAGACATTCTTTAAGATCTCTGGCACCTATTCCCGGAGGATCGAAATTTTGCACCTCGGATAATACCTTCTCTACTTTTTCAGTAGCAATAGAAAAATTTTCAGCAATTGACTCTACAGAACAGGCAAGATAGCCATCATCATCCAGACACCAGAGTATGTATTTGCCAATCTCTTTTTCTTCGTCATTTAAAGGAGCAAGTTGAAGTTGTTCAAAGAGATGATCCATCAAGGTAACCGGCTCTGCTTCGGGACGATTTATTTCATCTTCCTTATTATCTCTTTTCTTTTTATATTCTAAGTTATCTTCATCATTAAGAATTTCTTCCCAGTCAATCTCTTCTTCTTCATCTTCTTCTTCATCTTCTTCTTCATCTCCTTGCTCTTCTTCTTCCTCCTTTTCTTCTTCATCTTCTTCAACTTCTTTCATTTCAATTTCCTGTTCGATATCATATTCCAAAAGAGGATTCATCTCCAATTCCTGTTTTATCCTGTGTTCAAGACGTAAAACAGGTAATTGAAGGAGAGAAGAAAGCAATACCTGCTGTGGGCTTTGCTTCTGCTGTAAAGACATTCTTTGTGATAATTGCATAGTATTTCCTTCTCTGTTGCTACTCCTGATAGCGGTCTAAAGTAAATTGTTTACCTAAATAAATCTTTCTTGCTTCTTTATCATTTGCCAGATAATTTGAACTTCCCGCCTTAAGTATTCTTCCTTCAAAAAGTAAATAAGCTCTGTCAGTAATTGAAAGTGTTTCATACACATTGTGATCTGTAATTAATACTCCGATCCCTTTTTCTTTAAGTCCGGTTACGATTTCCTGAATATCCTCAATGACAATTGGATCGATCCCTGCAAAAGGTTCATCTAAAAGAATAATTTTAGGATTTGTAACCAGTGCTCTGGAAATCTCAACTCTTCTTCTTTCTCCTCCGGAAAGTGTATATGCTTTCTGTTTGGCTAGATTTGAAATAGATAACTCTTCTAACAATTTTTCCAGCCTGATTTTTCTCTCTTGTCTGGATAAATCCATTGTTTCTAAAATTGCCATAATATTTTCTTCTACTGTCAATTTCCTGAAAACCGAAGGTTCCTGGCTTAAATATCCAATACCCATCCTGGCTCTTTTATACATTGGATATTTAGTAATATTTTCATTTCCAAAATATATATTTCCGCTCAACGGTTTTATCATACCAGTAATCATATGAAAAGTAGTGGTTTTCCCTGCACCATTCGGACCTAATAGTCCTACTATTTCTTTATTACTCACTGTCAGGGATACTTCATTAACAACCCTTTTTTTACGATAGGCTTTAATTAAATTCTGCGTACTTAATGTTATTTCATTTTCTCTCACAATATATGTAAACTTTCCAAGTTATTCAATTTTTGTTCATTAACCAGTTATTGATCATTCTTTTTTATGGGTGTATATGTACCGGTACATAATCCCGGATCGCTGAATACATTTACATTTTTTAAACTGTCATTTTTAAATATAAGATTTATTTTATCGCCAGTCAATACATTTTTCCCTCTATCATTTTCCTCAGAGATAAAATAAATACTACTTGCCTGACCAGTTACCAGCACTTCCCTGATAGTATCATTTTCAGCTATAATATTTATCTGATTCCCCCGTAATTCATCCTGAGAAGTGCTGTCTTTAGAAATAATTTCAGCTTTTCCTTTTATAATTCCTCCGTTAAAATTCATATCTCTGAGACAGATATTAATAGTATCGCCTTTCATAAAATGTCTTTTTTGTTTTACTAGCGGAGAGTTCAAAAGAAGCAGAGTATCTTTCTGAACAAAAAAAACACCTTTTCCACATTCAGCTCTGAGATCTTCTTTAACTATCTTCACACTATCACTTACCACAACTTTATCCTCTACTCCCCAGGCATCAATCTGTAATCCTTCAATAGTCATTGTCTCACCTGTTAGAGAATCCGTTTGTACAACCTTTGTTTCTCCTTTTACATAGGCATAATCCTTAGGTTTATCATAAAAGGCTTCATCTCCAAATAACACAACATGCTCAACTAAATCCTTTATTATCACATTACTGAAAGCGTAGGTGATTTTTTCTTTCTGATGATAGATTAAGGTATCTGCATAGAGTTTGCGTTTATTCGTTTCCAATCTGACATTTCCAGAAGCTGTTTCAATATGCTCATCACCGTTATATTCAACCTTATCAGCCCAAAGAGTATGTTCACCATCAAAAATCTGAATGTTATCCTCTAAAACAGCAAATCGTTTCTCTCTGTATAATACAGCCTTTTCACATTTCAGCTTTGCTTCACCCTGAATCAGTTGTACATTGCCAAATAACGAACTCACTTCTTCTTTATTTATGATATGAGCAACAAGACTGTCTGCATGAACCAGTTTCAATTTCTCTTTATTGTCATTTCTCTGATCAAGCTGGGACTGAAATCTCAGACCATTAAGAGTTAATAACAGACTGAATGTTACTATTGTTTTTATCATTATTGTGTCCCACTCATTCCTGAATCATTGACCTCTGCAGAATCCACTGTATCTTCTGTTGCTTCCATAAATTCTTCTTTAATCTTATCTATCTCAACTCTTTCAGAACTCACTCCCCAGGGCTGATAAATTACTCTTCTGGTCAGATCAGGATCTGATTCGAACCCTTTACCATACAGAGTATCCCCCTCCTGAGTAGTTATCATTACCAGTGTATCAGAAAATATCTTGTTCATTTCACTATCCCAGCGCAGTTCTTCTGTAAAAAGTGTCATTCCCGTATCTGATACCACAATTACATTACCCTGGCCAATAACATCCTCGGTATTTTCAAAAAATTTCCCCTTTTCAGCTGAGATATAAGAAGTATGTTTGCCATTCTTATCATAAAAATCTAATTCAATACCTTCATCAAAATAAACAACCTTCTCATCATCATATTTCCGCATGTGCCCATAATGCAGAACAGCCTGTTTTATTCCGGCTTTGGTTAAATACAGTTTAGAATCATAACCTTCCTGACTTGGTAATTTTTCAGACTCTGTTTTATTATTTACAGATGAGGTTTCCTCATTATCACATCCGATATGAAAAATACTTAAACAAATAAAGAAAATAAAAAAATTTTTAATCTGATGCATCATGCTAAACCTGCCTTTAACAGATCATGGATATGAATCATGCCAACTATATCATTGCTGTCATCCACAACAATTAATTGATTTATACTGTACTCTTCCATTAAATTCAGAGCCTCAACAGCAAGTACACCTTTTTTTATACATTTTGGATTAGAAGTCATGAGATCTTTGGCAAACAATTTCCATATTTCTTGTTTTTGCTCAATCTGTCTGCGAAGATCACCATCTGTTATAATTCCCACAAGAGAATCATTCTTATTTACTATACAGGTTGCTCCCAAACGTTTCGAGGTTATTTCTATAATAGTCTCAGGAATTGGTGTATCTATGCTGACTTTAGCAACATCATTTCCTGTACGCATTACCTCATCTATCTTTAAAAAATGCCTTTTCCCAATATAACCGCCAGGATGATATCTGGCAAAATCTTCCACACTCAACCCTCTCTCCTGGAACAGTGCCAGAGCCAGAGCGTCTCCGAGTACCAGAGTAACAGTTGTACTTGATGTAGGAACAAGATCAAAGGGACAGGCTTCAGAACTGACACTGGCATCCAGTACCACATCACTTCTTTTGGCTATGGGAGAATTGATATCTCCTGTTATGGATATAATTTTTACAGATTGACGTTTCAGCAGTGGCAGTAAATTAAGTATCTCATTTGTAGTGCCACTTTTGGAAATACAAATCACTACATCATCCTTTAACACAACACCCAGATCTCCGTGAAGTCCTTCTGCTGCATGCAAGAAAATAGCAGCCGTTCCTGTACTGGTCATGGTTGAGGCTATTTTCTGACCTATAAGACCTGATTTTCCTAATCCTGTTATTATTACTCTTCCTTTACATGACAACAGAATATCAACAGCCTTCTGAAAATCATCTCCTATCCTTTTTTCCAAAGCCTGTATTGCTTCACATTCCATGCGGATAACTTCTTTTCCTTTTTGTATACTCATAGTATATAACCTGTACTCTTTTAATAGTAGTTACATTTAAGACTTAACTTTTTCCCAGTCTTTTAAAAATTTCTCTATCCCAATATCTGTAAGCGGATGTTTAATTAATTTTTCCATAATATTATACGGAATTGTCACTCCATCAGCGCCCATCAGGGCAGAATCAAATATATGGAGCGGATTACGAATACTTGCCACAATTATCTCAGTGGTAAGGTCAGGATAATTGTCAAATATTGTCACTATTTCACTGATAAGATCCATACCTGAACTGGAAATATCATCAAGCCTGCCAACAAAAGGACAGATGTATTCAGCTCCGGCCTTGGCTGCCAATATAGCCTGGGTAGGTGAAAAAATCAGGGTTACAGTAGTACTGATTCCCCGGTTGTTTAATTCTCTGACAGCCTGTAATCCAGGTGTGGTGATGGGAATTTTTACAGTAACATTTTCAGCCCAGCTTGCATACTTTTCTCCCTCTTTCATAATTCCCTCAAAATCTTTACTCACCGGCTCAACTGCTACTGGTCCTTCAATAGTATCAGTAATTGTTAACACTGTTTTCTTAAAATCTCCGCCTGATTTCATTATAAGAGTAGGGTTTGTGGTGACCCCATCTGCCAATCCCAGTTTCTTTGCTTTTTCAATCTCATTAATATCTGCAGAATCAACAAAAAATTTCATCTTATCTCCCTATATTTATCAACAATGTTTTCCCATTTATTCTGGGCTTTCAGAATAGTTTCTACCAGCTCCCTGACCGCACCCCCTCCCCCTTTTTTCTCAGTTACAATATCAGAAATCTCTTTTACTTCTTTTCTGGCATTACTCGGAGCAGCAGAAACTCCTGATTTTTTCATAATCGCCATGTCAAGAAGATCATCACCAATATAACAAATATTCTCATAATTAATATTAAAATCTTTTATGATAGCACCCAATGTTTGTAATTTATCCTTTTTCCCCTGATAGATAACATCGAATTTCAGTTCTTCTGCCCTGCGTACAACCGCTTCTGATTTTCTCCCGGTAATGACACCTGTTTTTAATCCTGCTTGTTTTGCCAGACTTATTCCCATTCCGTCCTGAACATCAAATATTTTAAACTCCTGACCATTGCTTCCCAATATTATGCCACCTCTGGTTAATACTCCGTCTACATCACAGATCAGCATTGAAATTTTCTTTATACGTTGTAATAATTTATTTTTCATGTCAGCTCTTTGGTTTCATCTCTGATAGTCAATTTCACCTAATCCCCTAACCAGTTCATCTACTCTTTTTAACTGTCCCAACAGTTGATCCAAATATTTCAACGGCCACATACTTGCCGCATCACAGAGAGCTTTGGAACAATCCGGATGTGTTTCTATAAACATTGCATCAACACCGGCTGCCGCTCCGGCCCTTGCCAAAGAGGGTACAAACTGAGGGGCGCCGCCTTTGGGATCTGCACTGGAGATTCCATATATCCGAATGGAATGGGTTACATCAAACACAACCGGATAACCAAGTTCCCGCATTATTTTAAAAGACCGCATATCCACAACTAAATTATGATATCCGAAACAGGCACCACGTTCGGTAAGCAATATATTATAATTGCCTTCTGCTTCAATTTTACCGATCACATTCTTTATATCATGCGGTGCAAGAAACTGCCCTTTTTTTATGTTGATCACCTTTCCCGTTTTTGCTGCTTCAACTGTTAATCCGGTTTGCATGCAAAGATAAGCCGGTATTTGGATGATGTCAAGAACTTCAGCTACAGTTTTCACACTATGCTTGTCATGAACATCGGAAAGAACAGGTATTCCGATCTCTTTTTTTACCTTCTGCATGATACGCATTCCTTCCTCTAATCCAGGTCCCTGAAAACTTTTAGAAGATGATCTGTTATCCTTTAAATATGATGATTTGAATATAAAAGGTATATTGTGAGCATCTGCAATTTTTTTCACTTTATCAGCTGTTTCTATTACCAAGTCCTCTGATTCCATAACACAGGGACCGCTAATCAGTACTAAAGGATGCTTTGCACCTATGGGAATTGAATCAACAAATATATCTCTCATCATTATTCTCCGTTTCTTTCATTTTTATACCTCATTCTTGCCTTTTTTAAATCTTCTTCTGTATCTACACTCTGAGATTCATAATCAGTTACTGCTGTTTTAATGCGGTCGCCGTTTTCCAGTACTCTTAGTTGTTCTAATTTTTCAATATTCTCCAGCATAGCAGGGCCATAGGTTGTAAATTTCTCTAAATATTTTTTTCTGTAGCTATATATTCCAATATGTTTATAATAAGTTCCATAATCTAACCAATCATCACTATCAGATGAAACCCGGTTAAAAGGAATTGGAGACCTGGAAAAATATATTGCATATCTGTTTTTATCAATCACTACTTTTGCTGTATGAGGGCTGTTCAGCTCAACTGAAGTTTTAATTTTTTTTACCAGGGTGCCCATAACAGGTTCAGGGTCATTAATTAAAATTTCTGCAACCTGATCTACCTCTTCTGATGAGATAAAAGGTTCATCTCCCTGAATATTAATAATAATTTCAGCAGTATAATTATTAGCAGCATACGCAACCCGGTCAGTACCTGAGGCTAATTCTTTAGGAGTCATTATAACATCGCTGGTAAATTGTTTGACTGCATTTAAAATTCGTTTATCATCGGTAGCAATTATTATTTTATCAGCATGTCTTGATCCTTTTACCCTTTCCCACACCCTTTGGATCATGGGTTTACCTCCAATATCAACCAGGGGCTTACCTGGTAACCGCGTTGAATCATATCTCGCTGGAATAATTCCAATAACTTCTCTACTCAATTAAACCTCTCTTTACAGATTCCACAATTAACTTTTTATTATCTTGTACTGCTGAAACTGGATCTTATATATCTATCTGTATTTCATTAACTTAAAGGTAAGCAACCACCAGTCTCAAATATTAATTCTATTAAAATATAAAGGTTAAACAAGAAATTGTCAAGTTGAAAAAAAATTTGGCACACTATTTGTATCTTATTCTTATATTATAACACCATCTGCATTACATTCCTGTGAACTAAAATATTCAAATATTAAATAAATAGACTATAACGATTCAGAATATTTTTGGATGAATAAAAATCTTGACAATCTAATTAAAATTTTGTATGTTCAATTGTCTGAATATATTTTTATCCTAATAAGGGAAGGATCAATGAAATCTTATGATATGCTAATATTAGGAGGCGGACCGGCAGGTATCACTGCAGGTATCTATGCCAGCCGTGCTCAACTTAAAGTAGCACTGCTTGAAAAGCTTATGCCGGGAGGTCAGGTAGCTGTCACGGAATGGATCGAGAACTATCCTGGTTTTGAAGAGGGAGTTGCGGGACCGGAATTAATGCAAAGAATGGAAAAACAAGCCAAGAGATTCGGCCTTGAATTTTTAACAGGCACAGTGACTGATATTGAGTTAAAGGGTAAAACAAAAAAAATAATAACAAAAAAAGAAGAATATCAGGCAAAAGTTGTTATTATAGCAACCGGAACAAATCCTAAACTGTTAAATGTACCTGGTGAAGATAAGTTTAAAGGCAGAGGAGTTTCATATTGTGCAACCTGCGACGGCCCTTTTTTTAAGGATAAGGATATTATAGTAGTTGGCGGAGGCAATTCAGGTGTTCAGGAAGGACTTTATCTTACTCGTTTTGTCAGTTCTATAAAATTAGTAGAATTTATGGATCACCTTAATGCTGAGAGAATATTACAGAAAAAGGCCCGGGAAAATCCAAAATTTAGTTTCTATCTTAATCATAAGGTAATTTCAATCAATGGTGAACAAAAAGTCAGATCTGTTACAGTAGAAGACAGACAAACCGGTGAGGCCAAAGAACTCAAAGCAGATGGTGTTTTCATCTGGGTTGGAATGATTCCGAATTCCGATTTTCTCAACGATAAGCTGAAAACTGACAAATATGGGTTTATCATCACTGATGAGAAAATGCAAACTTCAATCCCCGGTATTTATGCTGCAGGTGATGTAAGGGAAAAAGAAATAAGACAAATTGCTACTGCAGTTGGTGATGGTGCAACAGCAGCTGAATATGCTTTGAATTATCTGGAAAAATAAATATTACTGAACAACCTGTAAAATTTCTGCAATTACTTACTTACCGTGTTTTATTTATGATATAAAAATATTTGATATGAAAAATAAGGAGTCTAAGCATGGCAGATATCTTGCATTTTAACGATGAAAATTTCAAAACAGAAGTAATTGAATCAGATGATCCCGTATTAGTTGATTTCTGGGCCGAATGGTGTGCTCCCTGTAAACTCATCGGTCCTGTAGTAGAAGAATTAGCTACAGAGTATAAGGGTAAAGTGAAAATCGGAAAATGCAATACTGAAGAGAGTCCTCAGGCAATGGCTGATTACGGGATAACCAGTATACCTGCTTTACTGATCTTTGACAACGGAAAACCCCTAGATATGATAATTGGAGCTGTTTCTAAAGATGTAATTGTTGAAAAATTAGAAAAAGTGATATAATCTGACAGTAAAACCTTTTTATAAAAGAGCAGTACTATGGATTCAATGAATATGAAAGTATCTCTTTATCAGATGAATTCCCTAAAAGGAGACATCCGATCTAATCTGAAAAAAGCTGAATCAGCTGCGAAAGAAACAGCTGCCAGAAAAAATGATATTCTCATATTGCCTGAATTCTGGACTACCGGTTTTGACTTACCAAAAATTGAAGAATACAGTAAAAGTGCACTAGACAGTATTATCGATCATATCTCCAGTATTGCGAAACAATATAATATTGCAATAATCGGTACAACCCCGCAAAAATTCAATAATAAAATCTACAATACTGCTTTTTTTTTTGATAAAAACGGCACTACGATCGCACAATACAATAAACTGCATTTATTCCGGTTAATGGATGAACATAAGTTTATTGAACCTGGAGAAGATATATCAGTTTTTCATACTGATTGGGGAAAATGTGGTATAACTATCTGTTTTGATCTCAGGTTTCCTGAACTGTTCAGAAAAATAGCTGAACAGGATGTAAAAATTGTTTTTATTCCTGCTTACTGGCCCGAACCCAGACTGGAACACTGGAGGATTCTCCTGAAGGCAAGAGCAATAGAAAATCAAATTTTTATAGTTGGATGCAACCGGTGTACAATGAATAAAAAACTGAAATTTGGATTTTCTGCAGTAATTGACCCGGAAGGAAAGATTGTATGTGAAGCCGGAACCGAGGAAATCCTGATGCATGCCGCATTAAATGTAAATAAAATCGACAGAATGAGAAAAAAATTCAACTTACTCGAAAGCAGAAGGAAAGATATATATTAATTTTTAATATTATAAATATAATTCTAAACTAAGGAGAATTCTAATGAAGAAATATAGTCTGATAATTTTTGTAGCTTGTATATTTTCTTCTATTATACTTGGCGCCACAGGTGATATAGTAAAAGAAATTCCTTCCCCGGGTCCCTGTGTAACCGGACTTGCCTTTGACGGTACCTGCTTATGGGGAGTAGACCGGAAAACTGACATGATATATAAATTCGATCCTTCAGACGGCAGTGTAAAAAAAAGATTTAAGTCTCCCGGCTATTTCGCTACCAGCATAGCCTGGGACGGCAAGCATCTCTGGATTTCGGATATGGATTTTACCAATACATCCACTGAATCATATGTAGGAAAAATTTATAAGATTTGTCCTAAGTCCGGGAATACACTGCATGTTATCAATCCTCCAGGTTCAGATCCTCAGGGATTAGCATGGAATGAAAATTCTCTCTGGGTTTCAGATAACAGCACTGATATGATCTACCAGATAAGTCCGGATGACGGCACTACAATTCATTCATTTCCGTCTCCGGCCGGTGATCCCAGAGGACTTGCCTGGGACGGCAGTTATCTCTGGGTTGCAGACCGTTCAACTGATGAATTATACCGGGTGCATCCTTCCAGAGGAATTGTAGTTATGATATTGAAATCACCGGGTCCTTATCCCTGGGGTCTTTGCTGGATGAAAAACACATTAATAAGCAGTGATTATGAAACAGATAAAATATCTGCTTTAACTGTATTTGATGAGGTAAAATTTAAAAAAAGTAATTCGCGCTTGGAAGAAATTGAATTCAGCAGTGATATAATAAACTTCGGTCCGGGTAAAGTAACCCAGCTTGATATTTATATTGCTGAACCTGAAGACAGACCCAATCAAAAAATACTTGACATCACCTACCCTGTTAAACCCGATGAGTTTGTCACTGATAAATGGGGTCAGAAATCTGCTCATTTTATTAAAAAAGACATGAATCCCGGAGACCGGTTCAGACCACATATAAAAGTCAAAGCTGAAATAAATGAAATTGCATACTATATTTTTCCTGAAAAAGTTGGAAATCTAATGGATATCCCTGAACACATCAGAGATACGTATTTAGCTGATGATTTAAAATATTGTATCACAATGCCCTATATCCAGAAAGCTGCAGAAATTGCTGTGAACGGAGCCAAAAATCCCTACTGGATAGCCAGAAATATTTTTGATTATCTTAGACAGATACTGCATTACGAACGTATCGGGGGGTGGGATATTGCACCTACTGTTATCAGGCGAGGGTCTGGTTCCTGTTCAGAATACACGTTTGCTTATATTGCCTTATGCAGAGCTTCAGGGCTTCCAGCCCGTTATGCTGGTGCTGTGGTTATCAGGGGCGAAGATGCCTGCTTTGATTACGTGTATCACCGCTGGGTAGAAGTGTATCTTCCCGGATACGGCTGGATACCGGTTGATCCCAGCCGGGGTGACAGTGAGAGACCTGCTGATCAGGCCAAATCCTTTGGTTTTCTGAATAACGTATTTTTAATTACCACACAGGGCGGTGGAGATTCCGAATATCTGGGATGGAATTATAACTCTCATAATCAGTGGCAGGCTGAAGGACCGGTACAGCTGCGGGTGGAGAACATTGCTGAGTGGAGCCCGGTAAAAAAATGATTAAATTTTTCAAAGATAAATATTATCTAGATTATATTTATTTAAAAAGGAGAAATCAATGATAATAAAAAGAATATTGTTCATACTATGTATAGTTTTCTCTTCCGCTCATGCCCAGGATAAAATCCGGGGAACATACTCTTATACATACGGAGATAATGAAAGTCTGGTTGAAGCTCGGCAGACTTGTAAAGATCTGGCTCTGAGAGAAGCGATTGAATCATATACTATATTTGTAGAATCATCTACAGAAGTCGAGAATTTCCAGACCAAAGAAGATATAATTGAATCAATCTCTGCGGGATATTTACAAGATGTTACAGTCACGGAACAGAAAGAAGAGGGCAGAACGATTACAATAACCGTTGAAGCACTGGTGTCACCGGAAGAAATAAAAACAATTATTGATCAATTAGTGAAAGATCAACAGCATGATCTGTCTGGACAGGACAGTACACAATCAGTTGAAGAGGAAGCTGAAAAAGAAACCTCTGCGTCTGAATCTGAGACTGATACTGTTTCTAAATATGAAAGTAAACTTACTTTGATACATCTTCTTCAGAAACAGAACAAATTACAGGATGCTGTCAAGCGGATTATTCAATTAAAATCTTACTTAAAGAAAAATTCTCCTGAAAAAAACAATCAGTTTCAATGGCAGTTATATAAAATAAATTATCAATATATTTCTCTGCTGGAAGATTTTCTTAAGTACAAAGATCTCAAAAAAGACAGAAACAGATTAAAGGCAGCACAGAGCATTCAATTAATTAGAGTCAAGAGAACTTCTTTGCAAAATGCTCTGAATAATCTGGAAAAGTATGAAACTATATCTGAGAAAGAAAAGAACATAAAACAGAATACTCTTAAAAGAGGGTATAATCTGCTGGACAAGATCAGACAGGAAGTACAGATAATGAAGAAAAGAAGATAAAAGGTTAAGGCTGAGGTTTAGATTAAGAATAAAATTAAGTTTATCGGTTTTCTCAACCTTGACCTCAACCTAAACCTTTTTTGTCCGTCTGGTTACTTTTATAAACTATTGATCATTGTATTTTTCTTTTATTCTTTAGTCTTTGTTCTTTAGTCTTTGAGTCTTAGGGTCATAGGAACCAGAAATCAATGAGTAATTTACGGTCTGCGGTCTATTCCTACTTCTGACCACTGACAACTGGCTTCTGCATGTCAACTTTCTGAAATTCTTAAGTTCTCAAGTCCTGATTTTTCCCTTCTCCTTTCATTTTTCCCCATTTCTTCATTATAGATTAATCATTATTCATTACACCATTAAAACACCCTCTCTTTTATCTCTCCCTCAAGGGAGAGAAATTTGTTTAGGGTATTTAAGTCATATGATTCAAAAATTCTGTCATTTCCCCAACCTTCCATTATTGCAACCATCCAACATTCCATCAATCCAATTACATGTATCGATCAAGACAAGACAATCTTTTAAAGATACAGTTTGCAAAATAACAGAACTTTTAGTATAATCAATCGTGCCGAATAAGATTCAACTTCGGGGAGTCAGGGTTCACAATCTGAAAAATCTTGATATTGACATTCCCCGGGGAAAATTAATAATAATAACCGGTCCTTCCGGATCCGGAAAATCCAGTCTTGCTTTTGACACCATCTTTGCTGAAGGACAGAGACGTTATGTGGAATCGCTTTCTTCCTATGCCCGTCAGTTTCTGGAAAGAATGGAACGTCCTGATCTGGATGAAATTAAAGGAATTTCTCCGGCTGTGGCTATTGAACAGCGCAATACTATCCGAACCTATCGTTCAACTGTAGGAACTGCCACTGAAGTGCTGGACTATCTCCGGCTTCTCTATGCCCGCATCGGTACCACCATCTGTCCTGACTGCAATATTCCTGTCCTCAGACATAAAACTTCTGATGTACTAAAGAAAATACAAAAAATGCCCCAAGATCAACTCCTGGTAATTGGCTATCCTCTCCAGCACGTACCTTCCAAAAAAGAGATCAACGACTTGATATCCGCTGGATTTATCCGATTAATTGTTGACAAAAAAATTATCCGCACCGAAGAGATCAATATCAAGAAATTAAAACATATTCCATCAGTAGCAGTTGATCGAATACAAAATAATCCGGAAAATCAGCAGCGGATTGCTGATGCCGTAGAAACCGCTTTTGATCAGGGAAAAGGCACAATGGTTGTATTGACTGAAAATGAACATGTGCTCAGCTTTTCCCACCACTTTCAATGTGACCGCTGCGGAAAACAATTTATTGCCCCAGTACCCAGGTTATTTTCTTTTAACAATCCCTTCGGCGCCTGTCCCAAATGCAGAGGATTCGGAGATATCATTGACATCGATTTGGATAAAGTTATACCGGATAAAAACAAAACTCTCCGGCAGGGTGCGGTTGCTCCCTGGAATACCCCCACTCACAGCCATATACGCAAACGCCTAAAAGATATAGCTGCAATAAACAAGATACCTCTTGATATACCCTATAAGGATCTAAATGATAAACATAAAGATATTATAAAATATGGAAAAGGCAGGTTTCCGGGAATATACCGTTTTTTCAGTTTTTTAGAGAAAAAAAAGTATAAAATAGGCGTTCGGGTTTTTCTTTCCCGCTATCGGGGATATTACACCTGTCCTGAGTGTCATGGCAGCAGACTGAGACCGGAAGCTCTGTATGTGTATCTGAACAACAAGAACATTGGTGAAATAACCAGTATGACCATAGAGCAGGCCTATCAGTTCATCAAGAATCTCACCTTAAATGATTATCAGAAACAGGTAGCTCATCAGGTGTACAAAGAACTGTTAACTCGCCTCACCTATTTGTATGAAGTGGGTCTGGGATATATTTCTCTGAACCGCAGATCCGCCACTCTTTCCGGTGGTGAAGCCCAAAGAATCAACCTTGCCACTGCCCTGGGATCGGATCTGACAGAAAGCATCTACATTCTGGATGAGCCCACCATTGGTCTGCATCCCCGGGATAATGAAAAACTGATCAATATTCTGAAAAACTTGAGAGATCTGGGCAATACTGTGATTGTGGTTGAGCATGATCCTAAAATGATCCGATCAGGAGATCAGATCATTGAATTAGGACCAGGAGCAGGTGAAAACGGGGGTGAAAAAGTATTTCAGGGGGATATTGATAATCTTCTTGAAAACAATTCATTGACCGGTCAGTATTTGGCTCATAAAAAAACCATTCCTGTGCCGGAGAATAAACGGGTAATAAATGGAGAATCAGTCACTGTCAAAGGCGCTGCGGAACACAACCTGAAACACATCGATATCACCATTCCGCTCAACCGTATGGTGTCAATCACCGGAGTTTCCGGTTCCGGAAAAAGTACACTGTTAAAAAACATTCTCTTTCCTGCTTTAAAGAAAGCAAAAAGGAAACGTTTTACATCTCTGGGACACTATGAATCTTTACAGGGAGCAGAGAAGATAGATGATGTAATTCTGGTTGACCAGTCACCTATAGGTAAAACACCTCGCTCCAACCCGGTCACCTATATTAAAGCTTTCGACGGTATACGAAAATTATTTGCTTCCACCCGGGAATCGCGTGTCAGAGGGTATACCGCCGGAACCTTTTCTTTTAATGTAGCCAAGGGGAGATGTGAAAAATGTGAAGGAAAAGGTGAAATTGATATTGATATGGTATTTTTATCAGATGTAACCCTTACCTGTGATCAATGCAATGGGAAAAAATATAAGAAAGAAGTACTTGAAATAAAGTACAAAGGTAAAACAATTGATAATGTTCTCAATCTCAGTATTTCAGAAGCTATTGATTTCTTTGGTGAAACTACATCTATCACCCGAAAACTTACAGTTCTTGAAGATATAGGACTGGGATATCTCCGTCTGGATCAGCCAGCCCCTACCCTGTCCGGCGGCGAAGCCCAGCGGGTGAAACTGGCATTTCATCTCTCCCGGAAACCTAAGAAAAAACTCCTCTATCTTTTTGATGAACCCACTACTGGCCTGCATCTGCATGACATTTCTCAGCTACTCAGCTGCTTCAATAAACTGATTGAATCAGGACATTCTGTTGTGATCATTGAACATCATCTAAATGTCATCAAAGCTGCTGACTGGATCATTGACCTGGGACCGGAAGGAGGTGAAAAAGGAGGCAGCATTGTGGCTGCCGGCCGACCGGAAGATATCATTAAAGTGCCTGATTCTTTTACCGGGAAGTTTTTGAGAAAAGTACTTTAACCACCCAGACTTGACAGGTTTTTGAAGACCTGACAGGTCTAAACTCATATATTACCCTTAGGTGGTCTCCATCTCTGAGATGGAGACCACCTGTACTTATTCTATTCTATAATTATCCACATCTGAGTGTAAATAAATTTTACTGAAGCGTAATACTTTGATTATCATTATTGCATTTGTAAATAAAAATTTATAATTTAAATACTATAAAAGATTATACTTTTCTGTAATGATTATTTTTAAAGAAAGAAAATAACCATGTCAAATCCAAAAAAAATTTTTAAAGAAGACTCAGCACTAAACCCTTTACAGCAAGCTAAATTAATAGACAAACTTATTTCCAATCTTGATAAACCAGATAAAAAAAATGATGAATTGTGGGCTAAAGAAGTAGAAAATCGAATAGATGCTTATGAAAAAGGAAAAATCAAATCTGTTTCTTTAAAAGAAGTTCTTGCTAAATATAATTGAAACTACCATGAAAATTCAATTCTTGAAAGTCGCTCAAATCGAATTGGATGAAGCTGTCCAGTATTATAATTATGAATCACCTAATTTAGGTGAAGACTTTTTAAAGGAAGTGCTTAATACTCTAGATAGAATTGGAAAATTCCAGAGGCGTGGCACCCTTACACTTCGCGAACCAGAAGGTGCAGATTAAGACGTTTTCCTTATGGAATTATTTATCAATTAAAGAAAGATATGATTTTAATCATCGCAATAGCAAACCTACATAGAAAACCAGATTATTGGAAAGATAGAATATAAAAAAATCCTTTTTAATTGGAGTAAAGTATTTAACATCACAAAATTCCCCTTTCTCAAAGGGGGATTTCCTAATAATTTTTCTTCCCTTTTTCAAAATAGAGAGACATTAGAGAAGGTAATTTACTAACCCTCTAACTGCAATCTATCACTTCTTTTCTGTCGGCAGTCAAGGACTGCCTCTATCCTAGATTATTAAGAATTATCTTTTCTTTGTGACTTAGTGTCTTAGTGTGAGAGTTAATTCAACACATATAAGCAAAGAATTTCATAAGACAATACCCCGTGCAATGATGATCCGGGTGATCAATTGTTTGAATGTGTAAGACCTGACACATAATCCCCCTTCTCAAATGCGGATTATAGAAGGATTTAAGAAGAATATTCTACCCATAAGGTGGTCTCCATCTCAAAGATGGAGACCACCTTGATATCAAAAAAACTTTAATCCAAAACCTTTAACTCTTCCAACAACTCCTCAGCCTGAGCATATTTCTCCAGAATCCATAAGACATAGCGGATATCAACTCCTATGGACCGGCTGTAGGAAGCATCCCAGGCAAAATCATTGATAGTGGCTTCGTAGGCCCGGTCAAAGTTGATACCGATAAGTTTTCCATCTGCATCAAAGATCGGACTTCCGGAATTCCCGCCAGTGGTATCCATATCATATAGCAGATCTACAGGAATAATATTGAGTTCAGGATGAATGAATTTTCCATATTTCTGCTGACTGATCAAATCCAAAAGATCGTCTGGTGCATTAAAAGGAGTTTCACCGGTCTGTTTTTCCACAATCCCCTGAATAGTAGTGAAAGGTCTATAGTACACTGCATCACGGGGAGAGTATCCCCGGGTATGGCCATAGGTAAGCCGTAAGGTGCCGTTTGCATCCGGTATAAAATCTTTTCCCAGATACTCCTTTTTAACATCAACCAGCAAAGCCAGGAGCTTATCAAGTTTTCCCTTTCGTTCTTTCTGGATTCTTTCCAGTTCTTCATAAACAGGATACAGTGAAACTGCCAGTTTTATAAATGGATCAGAAGATTTTTCCAGTTCTTCCGGATTTTTTTCAATAGCAGCCAGGACAGCTTCCTCATCTGTTACTGATGCTCTGGAATAAGCTTTTTCGATAAATGCATCTATTTTCTTATTACTGTTTTTAGTGCCTAAATGTTCTGCAATCGGTTGAATCTGCTGGTCTTCCGGAAGTTGTATTGCCCGCTGAAGTAATTCTTTTAATACTGTCTTATCTGTAGGTTCATAATAGTTTTGCAGTGTTAACCTGAGTCTGGTAATGGATTCCTGAAAATTACGATCCATGTACCTGCTTTCCCGTTCCAGATCAGGTTTTTTCCTTTCTATGGATCCTTCATAGGCAGTATAGGCAAAAGAAAGAAGATATGGAGCAGAATTCAGATATCCGAGAATCAGTTCACGTTCAGCATTTTCTTTGATCTCTGCATACATTTCAGCAATATCCTGTAAAACTGTCCCGTATTTTTCATCTCTCTGGGGATCAGACTCAATAAATTTCTGTAATTTTTTTTCCTCTTTTTCTTTTTTATCCACCAAGTGTATACGGTGTAATCCCTGTATTTTACCCCGGTAATTCTTCATGGTATTACTGCGCCATTTTATGCGGGATGAATGTTTGAGCATAATATCCCGGCTTTTGTTTCCCATCTCTTTCATAAGATCAATTTCCCACTGATAGTAGTCAATTATCCAGGGCATGCGGATATCCTGTTCATAAGAAAGATAATGCGATGTTCTGTGCCGATAAGTTCTGCCCGGATATCCCAGAATAAATACAAAATCATTTTCATTTACCCCTTTGGGAGCAATCTGCAGCACTTTCTGGGGAGAATAGGG
This sequence comes from uncultured bacterium, assembly GCA_964515295.1. Classification (GTDB taxonomy): domain Bacteria; phylum Zhuqueibacterota; class QNDG01; order QNDG01; family CAYUAG01; genus CAYUAG01. Next base: position 23,251 of record CAZETW010000019.1, read on the forward strand.
TATATTATCCGGTGAATAATCAGCAGGTTCCCCTTCCGGACTGACATAGGCCCGCAGAAAGGAAAAATCGCCCGTATGCCGAGGCCACATCCAGTTATCCACTTCTCCTCCAAAATTCCCGATAGAGCGGGGCGGAGCATACACCAGTCTGATATCTTTCAGATAAGTATAGATAAAAAGGACATAGGTTTTTCCTGGGAACATCTCTGAAATCGAAGCCCTTTTCCCCGGATGTTCCTGTTCCACCCGGGCAACAATTTCTTTCATCTTGTTATCCACTGCCTCAGTCCTTTCCTGATAGGTCATGGTGTCGGAAATGGCTGAAAGAACTTCCCGGGATACATCCCGATAAGACTCAGTTATTCTAACCCGGTATCCTTTGGCCGGGATTTCCTGTTCCCGGGTTTCGGCAGAAAAACCATTTTTCAGATAATCATGTTCATCCGTGGAAGCTGCCTGCAGACCCCCAAAAGCAACATGATGATTGGTAATGATCAATCCTTCCGAAGATACGAATGAACCGGTGGCACCCCCAACTTTGCAGATACCGTCAATCAGACTGACTGTTTCAGGGTTGTAAATTGCATCCACATCCAAACGAAGCCCTGCTTCTTTCAGATCAAGTTTATGGATCTCACTCAAGGGATACATCCCCTCCTCTGCCTGTACAATAAATACAAATAACAGTACAGATAACAAAATACAGATTACCCGACATTTACTCATAATCATCCTCCATAATACATTTTAATATATATTTTAAATGTTTAATTTAGTAAATATTAAAATACTTGCTTTTTTACTCAAAGAACATTACAATATAACAGATATTTAAGATTATTTCAATTAATTTACAAAAATAAAATATTAACTAAAATTAAAATCTTCGTGTACTTCGTGAACTTCATAGTAATAATAAAAATTCTAAAATATGGATACCGATACCGATGAAAATCAAAAAAAGGAGGGATCTGATGAACAAAACAAAAAAATTTTTATCTAAAAAAACTGTTATTATACTTACTGTAATTCTGATCATTAGTTTAGCAGTTAATAGTATACTGTTAATCGATTACAGCAAGATTTCATCACGTACACTTTCTGCTGCATCCCATCTCATTAACCTGAGCTTCACAACCAAAGAAAGAAAAATGATGCTGGATGATGTTCAAAAGAATGCTGAACATTATAATTTTATGCGTAAAATTGATATTCCCAATCGAATTGCTCCTGCTGTACGGTTCGATCCTTTTTATTCCTGTTCAGACCTTCCGGAAAAACAGGGAAAAATGGTAATTTCCAGACAGACAGCAACCTTACCGGAAGATATGAATGAACTTGCTTTTTATCCGGTCACCAAACTTACCAATCTTATCAGATACGGGAAAATAACCTCGGTGCAATTAACTGAACTCTATCTTGAGAGACTGAAAAAATACGGACCTGAATTAAAATGTTTTGTGACCCTGACTGAAGACCTGGCGATGGAACAAGCCCGTAAAGCAGACCGGGAAATAAAAGCCGGACATTACCGCGGCCCTCTGCACGGAATTCCTTACGGAGTGAAAGATCTGATCGCTACCAAAAACATTAAAACCACCTGGGGAGCTGAGCCTTATAAAGAAAACATTCCTGATTACAATGCAACTATTGTTGAACGCTTTCAGGAAGCAGGAGCAGTGCTGGTGGCAAAATTATCCATGGGAGCTCTGGCCATGGGTGATGTCTGGTTCGGCGGTAAAACCAGAAATCCCTGGAACACCGAACAGGGATCCAGCGGAAGTTCTGCCGGATCTGCAGCTGCCACTGCAGCCGGGCTGGTGGGTTTCTCTATCGGAACTGAAACCTACGGATCCATTGTTTCTCCCTCCACCCGCTGCCGGGTAACCGGTCTGCGTCCTACGTTCGGAAGGGTGAGCAGGTACGGTGCAATGGCGCTTTCCTGGTCTATGGACAAAATTGGCCCCATCTGCCGTTCAGTGGAAGACTGTGCACTGGTACTGCATGCTATATACGGTCCGGACGGAAAAGATCACAGTGTGGTTGACTATCCGTTTAACTGGGATCCTTATCAGGCTCCTGAAAAAATCCGGGTGGGATATCTTAAATCTGTATTTGATAAAGATACTTCTCATGCTGAAAAAAATGAAATGATCCTCAGTACACTCCGCAATCAGGGATTTGATCTCGTTCCGGTTGAACTTCCTGATTATCCTCTGTCCGCAATGGTGATGATTTTGGAAGCAGAAGCAGCTGCTGCTTTTGATAAACTTACCCGTACTGACAGGGATGATCTGCTCACCCGTCAGACAGAAAATGCCTGGCCCAATATTTTCCGGCAGGCCCGCTTTATCACCGCAGTGGAATACATTCAAGCAAACCGGATCCGTACACTTCTCATGCAGGACACCAGAGAAACAATCAAAAATGTGGATGTATTTGTCTGTCCCAGTTTTCAGGGCGGTACTCTTCTTCTCACCAATCTGACCGGACATCCGGCTGTGGTAGTCCCGACCGGTGCTGATGAAGAAGGAAATTCCACCAGCATAACCTTTGTAGGCAGAATGTTTCAGGAAGGTAAAACATTATTAGTAGCAAAAATATTTCAGGATAATACTGATTTTCATCTGAAGCATCCTGATATGAAAAAGATAGCTGAAGTAGAATAACTTCGTCAACAATAAATAGTAGAAGAATATAATAAGCTCAATAATCAGAAAATACTTACTGCTTATATTTATTCGTAATCTAAAGTTGACAATAAAAAAATTAATGTATGCTTGACTGTTATTGCTTCTATTACTGAACTATTTTTTTTCAGCTCAAACAGGTATCCGTTTTAAATTCAGGGGTGGATACAACTTGGTGACCCGGTATGGAATCAACCTTCCAAACATTCCATACACGGTCGGCACGTATTACAGTTCAACTTCAAGGGAGCGGGCGGTTTTCAGCGAATAGCCTCGGCCGGGCCTACAGGAATACCAATGAAATACCATATGAGAAGGAGAATGATCCAGGCAATACCTGTGAAAAGAGCATACGGCAGCAGCAGCCTGATCAGTGTACCGATCCCGGCATCCTTACGGTACTCCCGGATCCAGCCCAGAGCCAGTGGAAAATAAGGGTACAGCGGCGATATGCCATTGGTGGTAGAGTCTCCCAGACGGTATACAAGTTGGGAAACTGCAGGTGTAATGGGCGATTCCAGATACAGGAACATAGGCACAAGAATCGGTGCCAGCATGGCCCACTTGGCAGAACTGGAGCCGAGAAACAGATTGAGCACCATAACCACCAGAACCGTAATCACCATCAGGAAAGGCCCATGGAATTTTATCTGATTGAGAAGATTCGCTCCGGAGATGGCAACAATGCGGTCCAGATTAGACCATTGAAAGAAGGCGATAAAGTGAGAAATAACTAGAACCAGAACGATCAGTCCGGAAATACCTTTCACGCTTTTAACCATCATTGCTGGTATATCCCCCAGCTTTTGTATTTTGCCGACACAGATCCCGAAAATAATTCCCGGAATTGCAAAGAAAAAAAAGAGAATAGCTACCATGCCGCGGAAAAACGGTCCCCGCAGAAAGCTCGGCATCAGTTCTACAGATAGTACAGTACTTTCATTCACACGGGTTTCACCTTCGGGTAGATAGATCCGGGCTTCAGCATCGTCTCTCCAGCGGGATTGATCTACTGAATTCAGGACAATTCTTTGGTCTTCATAGACCACGGTAAACTTGCGGTCTCCGTTTGTTATGTATGACTCGGTTCTTCCTCTCAGGCACACTCTCTCAGTATCTTCAAAAGTTTCATTCAGCACAATGGTCTGGATCTGGCTGACGTCATACCGCAAGATTCCGTTTTTAGGCAGAACTGTCATAAGAGCAAGAACAGTGTATAAAAGAACCGAGACACCCGACCAGATCAGTCCTTTTTTCCTGGCCTTTCTGCCTACAATATCTTTTTCTTCAACTATATGGACTTTATACTCTCCGCAGGCCGGTATGGTGAACCGTTTGCCGACCCAGGACATGACAATGGCCAGCATGAAAACCGAGGCGATCATGAAATACAGATTTGCAGAAGCGCCCACGTACAGATTAGGATCTTCCAGAGCAGCATTGGTAAAGCCGGCCAGAAGTACATCCGTTCCCCGCGGAATCAGCGTAGCTGTGAATCCGGCAGTACAAGCTGCATAGGCCAGAACCACACCGGCCAGAGGGTTCTTTCCGGCCTTTTTAAAAGCGACTGCTGCCAGGGGTGGAACCACCACGATGCCCGCATCCGATGCCAGGTTGCCCATGATGCCGGCTACGACAATAACCGGCAGCAGGAGAAATTCCGGGACACGGGTCATCCAAGCCAGAACAGTTTCCATGAGTCCCGAATGCACGGCCAAAGAGACTCCCATGAGCATAACAAGTACCAGGCCCAGAGCCGGAAAGTAGGCAAAAGTGTCAACCATTTCCAGTACAAAACGCTGTATACCGTTTTGTGATATAAGGTTCTGCGCTGTTATAGTCTCATTGGTTACAGGATGGGTGACTGAAACACTCAATGATCCGAGAACAAAGGATGCAAAAAGAATGATCAAAGCCAAATAGACAAACAACCAAAACGGGTGGGGCAGTTTGTTGCCCATCCGTTCAATAAAGCTAAGAATCTTATCCATAAAGAAAGGACTCCTCAATTTTTTATGAATACTATTGCTATGTGATAAGCCCGGATAGGGTCCGGGCTTATCCTGTATTATCCAATAACAATTTATGATCGAATCAGAACATTAAAAATAGAGTTTCCAATATAAGTTTATTATTAGTGATTCTATAGTCTCTTTGTTTCTATACCGAAAATATATCCTGTTTTTTTCCGCTCCGTGCATACTGTCAGTCTGTTTTCCGGTTTTCTATATATAGATCTTACGGAAAGACATTCCGGTTCTGCTCCGGAATGTCTTCGGAATTTAATTGTTATACTTTTCAGTCTTCCAAATGTTCCAATTCCAATGTCCCGGGAGTGTGCCTCCGGTAAGATAATTCAAATCGGAGTTGTCCGAGAAGTTTTTCCAGTCCCGAAGAGACTCAGACTCTGCAAATTTTCTTATTACGGTAAAATATAACAATTAAAAATCAATAGAACAACTTTGATGGCCTCAAGAATCTTACCGAGACGCATAGATGATAAACTCCACAGTTCACATAGTAAAAAAATGTTTACTGTAATGATTAAATTTTTCCTTGATTTCTTCTTGTAAATATATTAAACTATAATAATCGATTGATAGTAACTGTTTATTCGTTTATTTTGGGAAATTGACAATGTTCTGTAAGGAAGCTCTATGGAAGAATCCAAGACAATCCTGATCATTGAAGATAATGAATCCATGGCAAAAATGCTGAGCCGGTATCTGGAAAGAGAGGGTTATCAAGTCAGATGGGTTCCCAATGGTTTGGGTGGATTCAATGAAACGCGAAGGATTCATCCTGATTTGATTATATTAGATTTGCTTCTTCCGGATATGGACGGCCACAAAATCTGTCATATGATCAAGTCGGATCGTGTTCTGGAAAAAATTCCAGTTGTCATCCTCACCTCAAGAGATACAGAAGAGGATGCTGAGCTGGCCAAAAAATGTGGTGCCGATGCTTTTGTGGTCAAGTCCACCAGGATGCCTATTCTGATGGATGTGATCAGACGATTGTTAGATAAATCCGGTGCGTAAGGATAAAACCGTCCAGATTTCAAAAAAAATAATACATATATTAAGCAACGGACAAGACGAACTAAACGAACTATAGTTATAAAATTTAAATGGATTAGGATAGTTCTGCTCCAATGCTAACTTTTCTATAGTATTCTCCTCAGTTGTTTCTCTCATTTTATCAACTGTTCAATTTCTTACATACTGATTTATCTTTTGTTCATTTTTAACTTATGGCTAAATGTCTAAATTCTGTAAATCTAATCCGATCGGCACGGGTATCTTACCCGTGGCGCATAATGGGTAGGCTTCATAGCCTACCTAGTAAAAAATTATATATTCATCCCAGTACTCGTCGGGTGTTTTGGATATTACATAAATAAAAACCGTGTTTTTTATTGCCTAAAGGCAATGCCACACGGAAGACCATTGAATAAAAAACCTCCCGAAGGTTCGAAACCTTCGGGAGGTTTTACTTCATAACCTAAAAAACCTTCCAGGTTTCAAAAACCTGGAAGGTTTTTCTTGCTCAAGTCGGGGCGGTGAGATTCGAACTCACGACTTCCTGCTCCCAAAGCAGGCGCGCTGACCGGGCTGCGCCACGCCCCGGATGAACTGAGCTATAATGTAACACTTTACATTAAAAATACAAATTATTTTTTTAAAAAATTCCCTCTGCATTATCTTTTAATATTCTTGCCATTTTTTTAAAAGCAATACTGCGGTGACTGATTCTGTTTTTCTCTAACAGTTTCATTTCTGCCAATGTCTTTTCTTTATCCGGAACATAAAACAAAGGATCATATCCGAATCCATTTCTCCCTTTCAATTCCGTATGTATTATTCCCTCACATATCCCTTCGGTACTAAACCTGGCTTTATCTGACTTGAACACAACAATTGTCCGGAATCTGGCAGTTCTCTCATCCCAGGGAACATTCTTCAAAACGTCAAGTAACTTCCTGTTATTAACTTCATAACTGACATCTTCACCCGCAAACCTGCTTGACCTCACACCCGGCTTACCGTCCAGATAATCAACTTCCAGTCCAGTATCATCTGCAAGTGCCGGTAATCCTGTCTCTTGAAATATAACTTCCGCTTTCTTGGTGGCATTGGCTAACAATGTCTCACCATCTTCTGATACTTCCGGAACGGCATCAAATGTATCAAGGGAAATTAATTCAAAAAAGTCATGGTTAAATATGTCATTTATCTCTTTTAATTTATCCTGGTTCCTGGTTGCCAGAACAATTTTTTTTCTATCCATATATTATGATGTATTAAAGTATTTTATTATTTCATAATTTCATCTTTATTGCATTGACACATTTCAACTAATTTAGTATTAAATTTCCAGGAATTAGTTTTTTCGGAAAAAACAGATTTAACTAACTTAATTTCTTTTAGAACTTCACCGCATTTAGGACAATGCTGAATACTGTCTGCTTTGTTTTTAGCCATTTTATCAGCAAAAGACTTTATTTTCGCCATTCCTAAAAAACCTCCATTAAAATAGATTTTTATTTATTCTTTTAAACGTAGCAACTAATAATAAGCTCAAATTCATTAACACTTCTTTAGCATTTTCACTGTATTGATTTACTGCTCTGCTTTCCAGTGTTATACAACCCCAGGCTTCATCAATTGTACTCAGAGGGATTATCAGAAAGGACCGGAGTCCGTGTTTTTTATCTTCATTTATTGAATACCGGGGCTGATTATAATCTCCTTTATTGATATCTTGTATCCGTAACGGACAGTTTCTTCTTATCACCCATCCTGCTAATCCGTCATTCAGAGGAAAACGGTAATTACTGCCCACATCATCTATCTGCCCATACACAAACTTAACAATACCTTCTTCTGCTTCTTTCATACAAAAAGCAAATCTGTCAAACAGAAACATTCTTTTAATTTCCTGTATAAATATGTTAATTGCAGATTCTTCAGTTTGTATGTTAAGTAATTTTTTTTCCAGACAAAGATGTATATCATAAACCTGTTGCTGCATTTCCCATCGCAGACCTCTGTGATAATTAACCATAACCTGAGTTATCAGTTTCTCTCTTTGTTTCATTAAGGCTATATCATCCTCTCTGAAATCATTCATTGTACAACTTCCCATAGCTAAAACCCCAACCATCTCCTCCTGATACATCATAGGAACACCCAAAAATGAACGAATTTCAATTTGAGGCATTCCCCCCATGGTGATTCCAATGGGCAGATTAGATTCCAAGATTGACGTTGATCTGCTTAACACTTCATATACAAGATTATCATGTGTTATCATTAAACGAGAGTTTATCAGCTGATCTCCGGCTATACCAACCTGAAATTCTAACCCCTCCTTACCTTTTTGCAGATAAAGCGCTACACAATCAATACCACTTGCATTCTTTATCATCGTTACATAATCAGATGCAAAACTGCGAAAAGCTTTTCCAAAACCTGTAAAACTTTCATCTGATGAAATTTGATCTTCTATGTTATGTATATTTAACTCTGTATCAACTTCACGACCCTTTTGAGAAACGAAATCCCGGGTGCCATATCCTGAAAAAATTAATGAATAGAAATAGTAAATTAAACCTACAAAAATAATACCCTTAATAAATAATCCTATCCAGTTCAAGTTTGAAACCGGTACAAAAAACCCTAAAGATATTAAAATAAAAATAATTAAAAATTGGGTCAATTGTTGGTTTTTGTCACTAATTCTCACATATAATCCATACTATTAATATTTAATATCCATAATTTAATGAAAAAAGAAAGAAAATCAAATTAAATTACAAAAAAAATATAACTAATTTAAAAAACAGAAAATTATTTTTGATGGTTATGTATTAAAAGAGGATCACCAATTTTTACTTTTTTGGTGATTGTTTGATTACTTCGTGTAATTTTAAATGTAACATTTGTGGATGGTTTATACTGATTTATTCTTCTGGCAATATCTTTAGTTGAATGCACGGTGGAATCCTGAAATGTTTCAATTATATCTCCTTCTTTCAGGCCAGCACAATCTGCAGGACTTCCCTTTATTACTCGTATTACTTTAACTATTTTTTTATTTTCTATAGGTTCATCAATCACTGTAATGCCAATCCATCCTCTGTTTGGTTTAATAAACCTTCTTATAGTTTGAAACACAATATCAATTGGCATAAACACTCCCAGATTCTCTGATTCCTCATTCTCGGAATACATATCAAAACGACCGGTAATTAAACCAATTATGTTACCCTCTATATTAATTACAGGACTGCCGGTATTTCCGGGAGCCAAAAATATACTTAATTTTTTTAATCCATTAGACAGATCACCTATATATTCACCTAACATTACTGATGGAAATATGCCAAATGAATTACCCAAAACTGCTACTCTGGAACAGGATTCTATATTTATATTTTTATAAAATACAGGTTTGCTATCTATTGGCAAATCGGTTGCCAACAGCACAACCCCCAGATTTTCATAAATAATCCAGGCTAAACCCTGCTTTTTATCAACAGTGACTACAACAATACTGTCACTATCTACTATCACACTTTTTCTTGTAACAATTAAACCATTTCTGTTCAATATTAATCCGGTTCCTATTCTGCATATTTTTGTATCAACTTTTTTAGAATAAGACTCAATGCTGACTACATATTTTTGTGTCTCGTGAATTCCCTCTGCAAAACTATGGTCACTTTTTTCAGATTCTGATTGGGTGTAACAGGAACCTGTTATAGCTAAAAGGATAATAAATAAAATGATATATTTTCTTTTTTTAAATTTAATCATGGTGTGTCTAGAAATTTACAGGAGTCACATGGGTTCTTGCAATATTACTTCTTCGATTATTTAATGAATCATTTTTTATAATTAAAGAATCTATAATATTTTCTCTGGAATCATCTCTGGACAATGAAATACTATGAGGATATTTATCAATTACGTACTGGATACTACCATTGAATTGATTATTGTTATTCTCACTGACTGACATCTGTTTTTCTGAATCATTCCGGATCAAATGTAAAGGATTAATTATTAATATAGATAAAATAATTATTGCTATACCAAAAGCAAATTTCACTATCCGATTAGGTGAAACTAATGATGCAAACAATTTATTTCTTTCCCTGTATGCCTCTCTGCGTATGCGAGCCCGCAACAATATATTAAAATCTTCGGAAGCTTTAACTCTGGGAAGCTGAAAAAGCATTTTTTTCAGCTTTAATAATCTTTCAAGATATTTTTTGCAATCCATACAATTATCAACATGCTCTCTGAGCTCTTTTTTTTCTGAAAGAGAAATTTCATCATCAATGAGTTTGTCTATCAATAATTTAAATTCATTACACTGCGGCATATATCCTCCCTCATTATTCCTCAAGAAGATGTTTTAATTCTTTTTGTAATTTCTGCCGACCGCGGTTAATCCTTGATTTTACTGTGCCGATAGGAATATTCAATATTTCACAAATTTCTTCATAAGAACACTGCTCAATATCTCTTAGAACAATTACTTCTCGAAATTTTAAAGGAAGTTCTTCTATCTTATCTCTTATAATTTTTTCTCTTATATTACTGTTAACTTTTTTCTCGGGTGATAAGGTTACATCAGGAATATCATAATCTTTATCTTCAATTCCCATTTTGCTTATTGACAACAATGATTTTCTTTTTCTTTTTCTCAGTTCTGTTTTTGCCAAATTTGCAGCAATAGTATAAAACCAGGTAGAAAACTTTGCAATCTTTTTATATGAATGTCTGTTTCTGTATAACCTCAAAAATGTCTCCTGAACAACATCTTCTGCTTCAACCCTGTTTTTTAAAAAATTATAAACAAAATTCATGAGCCGATCTTTATAACGGTATACCAATTGTTCAAAAGCATACGTATCACCTTCTTGAAACCGTTTAATCAGTTCCTCATCACTAAGAGTACTACTATTTTCCTTGCTCTTTTTGTTCATATTATCTAACATATCATTTTTATAAAAGTTCCAGAAAAATAAAAAAAAATCGAGTAAAATAAATTAAGTATAAAATTTTTCTCCGGATCCGATTCTGGTTAAATCATGTATAATTAAGGTCAGTACCATTTTCGGCTTTATATAACCGGTTTTTAAACTCTGATCCGCATGCTGTAAGGCTTGTAAACATAATCTTAATTCAGATAAGGAAAATTTTTCTGCCTGTTGTATATATAAGTTCAAAAAAAAATTTTTCAAATGCATTACCTTATTTATCGAATATTTATTCATCCCCTTTTCAAGCATTATTCTTATCTTCATCAAAAGAATAATTCTCTTGGTTAATTCAATCAATAAAAAGGCCGCTGATACACCCTCTTCCAGAAAATAATTTAGAATCTTATATGCTGAAACATAATCTTTATCACCCACTGCATCAGTAAGATTCCATATATTAAATTCTTTATAAAATCCCACTACCTGATATACCACTTTTTCATCAACAGACTTTTCTTCCTCAATATATGTCATTATTTTGTTAATTTCATTGTTTAAACTTCTCAAAGAAGTGCCAACTAGTTGTACAATGATTGACGCAGCAGATTTGGATATATCAATCTCCTGTTGTCGAAAACGTTTCATAATCCAGCTTACAGCAGTATCCTCATATACAGGTTTGCATTCCACCCAGATACTCTTCTTAACTGCTTTAGAATAAAATTTATTTCTTCTGTCGACTCTGTTTGCAGTTAAAACGAGTACTGTGGAATCAACCGGAGAATCCAGATATTGTGCTAATATTTTTTTATCAGAGACAGATAACTTTTGAATTGATTTGATTATTACCAAGCGACGATCTGTCATCATTGGCAATGAGGTAATCAGGTTTATAATATCATTTCCGTTAACTTCATCACCGTACAGATAATCATAATTAAAATCTTTTGTCTGAGGATCAACTACTTTTTCTTTAATTAATTTAATAAGATTATCTATGAGATAATCTTCATCTCCAAAAAAAAAGTAAACCGGATCGATTTTGTTATCTTTGATGTTATATTTTACTGTTTTTAAATCCATACCAGAATAATTTTAAAAAATAATATAAGATACTATAGATAAAATAAGAGTATATACTGAAAAAGTCCAGAATTTTCCTTTATTAATTATAAAAATTAAAATTTTTAAAAACATATAGCTGAAGAAAACACATACTATAAAAGAAATAAATAATAATAATACATTTTCTTTAATAAAATAAATATTACTCATTTCAGACAATTTAAACAGTAAAGCGCCCAGTATTGCCGGGATTGCCAGGAAAAAAGAATAGTAGGCTGCTTCTTCACGTTTGACTTTCAATAAAAGCATGGATGATATTGTTGCTCCTGATCGAGAGATCCCGGGTAATATTGCTAATCCCTGAAATATTCCTGCTATGATTGCAACCAGGTAATTTTTATCAGAAATATTTAATCTCTCTGTATTCTTTATAAAAAAAGTTGAAAAAAGTATCACACTGGTCAATAAAAATGTATATCCCAGGATGGATGGTGTTGTGAATTGTGATTCAATAAAACCCTTAAAGAAAATATATATAAAAAAAGTTATAGTAGTTGATATAAAAATATATATAATAAATTTCAGATTTCTTTTATCTTGCTTTTTTTTACTGAACAATTCAACAAAACCAGTAATCACCGTATGTTTAATACGTTGAAAATAGAATATGATAATTGCACAAAGGCTGGCAACATGAACGATAATATCAAATATCAAAGGAATATCTGTTATATTGAATATCCCTTTTAAAAATAATAAATGTCCGGAAGATGATATAGGCAAAAATTCTGTAACTGCCTGAATAAATGACAGTAAGATATAATAAAGATAATTCAAAATAAATATTACTCCTTTATAACTTTGAAGCCTGAACTTTTATATAAATAAGTTATTCAAATTCTTAAAATTTAACTAAATATATTCATTGCTAAAAATAAAAGCAAGAAAATTTCAGATAATTCTTGACAAAAACAAAAACTTTTATTATAATTACCGAACATTGCCATTAGATAGAGGCGCCTGTAAGATTATTAATAAATAAAAAATAAGCAGATTCAATATTTATTAAGATGATTACAGGCCGAAACTGTTAAGAACTGCTTTTCTTAATAGTTGGGACGGAATACGAAAGTTTCCGTACTGTCACAGTCTAAATCTGTGGAGCGCTATTTAAACGGCTGCTTAGTCAAAAAGTAGTTGGTTGAATCAATTCCTTCATAGATTCAGTCAACTTTTTTATTGCCCTTTTCACACTCTATTTTTTGGTTTTTATAAAATATTAAGGAAGAAATCACTAAGGAGATTCTATGCTTATTATGAAATTCGGGGGTACATCTATAGGGAGTGCACCCTGTATTAAACAGGTCAGTGCAATCATTGAAAAAGCTAAAGATAAAAATCCTGTAATTGTCGTTTCTGCAGTAAGTGGTGTAACAGATAAACTGGTATCTTTAAGTAAAAAAATTAAAAAAATATCAAAAAATAATTTTAGTACTACTTTGAATAACATCTCATCACTGCATCTTAGCATAGCTCATAAACTAAACTGTGCGGATACTGATGATTTTAATGAATTTATCGAGCAATGGAAAAAAGAATTGAACATTTTATACCCGGAACTGATAAACAATGAGAATGAAAAAATTCTGCATGATCTGATCATCAGTCAAGGTGAATGGTTATCCGCATATTTACTTACTGCTTATTTACAATCAATCGGCTTACCAGCAGTTCAGGTTGATGCCAGGAAAATCATAAAAACCGACTCCCTGTTTACAAAAGCCAATCCGGATATGAAAAAATCGAAACGTAATGCTGAAAAAATCATAAATCCCTTAGTCGATACTAAGTACATACCAATCATACAGGGTTTTATCGGAAGTGATCCCCAAAACAAAGTGACTACCCTGGGACGGGGAGGATCTGATCTCTCTGCGACAATCTTGGGCTGTTTACTCCGGGCTGAAAGAGTTGAGATATGGTCAGATGTAGACGGGATATTAACAGCTGATCCCAGCATTATCCCAAATGCACGTCGTATTCGCTGTATGAGTTTTAAGGAAGCTTCCGAGCTTGCCTATTTCGGAGCCAAAGTACTGCATCCTGCAACCTTAATACCGGCAATAGAACATGATATCCCTGTAAAAGTACTGAATACCCTGCGGCCGGAAGACAGTGGTACTGTTATCACCAAAAAAATAACCCTGGATTCAAATAAAAAATGCATCATCAAATCAATAGCATATAAGGAAAACCTTACTGTTATCACCATTACTTCAACCAGAATGCTTATGGCCTATGGATTTTTAGCTAAAATATTTTCTATCTTTGAAAAATACCAAACTCCGGTTGATCTTGTAACTACATCAGAGGTGAGTGTTTCTCTGACTATTGATAATACTGAATATCTGAATAATATTGTACACGAACTTGAGAACTTTTCTTTCGTAGAGGTAAATACTCATATGGCAATTGTCTGTTTGGTAGGAGAACAAATGAAAAATGAACCCCTTCATGTAGGTAACATTTTTAATTCCCTGCAGGATATACATATCCATATGATTTCTCAGGGAGCATCAGAAATTAACATAAGTTTTGTTATTTATGAAAAAGATATTGAGAAGACTATTTCCAGACTGCATAAAAAATTCTTTGAAAATGTCATTTATAATGACCTTTTTATTGAAACAAAATCTGATAGTTCTATTCTTAAAATGATAGAGGATAACAATGATTAATGAAAAAAAAATTGATGTCTTAACAAAATCTGAATATCTTCCACAAACTATGATACAGACTGCCAGGCTGTATGGTTCTCCACTCTATATATATGACGAGGCAGCAATAATCAAAAACTGTCAGAAATTGGTGAATATGCCTTCCGCATATGGTCTGACAGTAAGATATGCTATGAAAGCCAACTCAAACAGGCATATTTTAAACCTTGTTCATAAACTGGGATTATTATTTGATATGAGTTCAATGAATGAAGTTCGTAGAGCAAAACGAGCCGGTATCCAGTATGATGCTATGCTGCTTACCAGTCAGGATGTACCAGAAAATACAGATTATCGGGAACTGGAAACAATGATACAATCCGGATTACAGTATACAGTCTGCTCTGTAAATCAAATGAAAAAGATCATTCCCGTTATAAACCGGGCCGGGGAAAGAATTTCAATCCGAATTCATCCTGGGAAGGGTTCAGGTGTTTCAGCTACCAGGAACACTGGTGATCCCTACGCGAGTTTCGGGGTTCTGCAGTCTGATCTGCCTTCAGTCAGGAAACTGGCCTATGAAAATAATATCAAATTCCATAGGGTCCATGTACATATTGGTTCAGGAAGTAATCCCAAAGTCTGGATTAAAAACATTGATAATACTTTGCAATGGGTGAAAAAATACTTTCCTGACTGCAGGATTGTGAATCTAGGCGGTGGATTCCGAGTTGCCAGGATGCCGGGAGAGAAAAATGCTGATATTGAAAGTCTCGGCAATTATGCCCAAAAAAAAATCCATACTTTTTATCGGGATACAAGCCGTAAATTACATATGGAGATCGAACCGGGAAATTATGTTATAGCAAATGCAGGATATATAATTACCAAAGTAATTGATAAAAAATATAACAGTAGAAAAGGCTTTTATTTTATTATCACTAACGGAGGTATGGAATCCAATATAAGACCCCTTATGTACGGCGCCAGGCATCCCATTTATTTGATTTCCCATAAAGGTGAGCTTCTTTCATCTGAGTTTAATAACATTAAACAAGGAATTAAAACTACAAAATGTATAGTGGTGGGAAGGTGCTGTGAAACCGGTGACTGTCAGACCTTGAACAGCAGAGGTGAAGTCTCTCCTAGAATCATAGCCGAACCTGATCTCGGTGACTGGATAGTGATCGGGGGAACCGGCGCATACTGTTCTTCCATGGCCCCGGTGAATTATAACTCCTACCTGCAGCCGGGTGAAGTTTTGATTACCAGGAATAATACCATTCAGCAGATCCGGCGATCCCAGACAATAGAGCAGATGGTGTGTAATGAATACAATTTAGATTCACAAATTCAGCCCTAACAGTACTTCTCCCCAAAACATATTCAGAAGATTTACAAATTGAAGAATGCGGTGCATAATGATATTCCAGACCAACATGCACCATAAAAGAATTCTCCGGTCCGAGATACTGCATAATTGGCAGTAACCTAATCTGGTGTATGCGATTTCTTTTGCGATCTGCTATAATAAAAAGCAAGCATTTTCTCGCTGTTTTTAAAAAATG
>CAZETW010000020.1:0-36457 GCA_964515295.1 uncultured bacterium
GTCGTCCGCGACCCTGTCAGGGTGGAATTTGGCAGTAAAAGTCTGCCTCTAACCGTTAATAATGTATTGCAATTAATCTTATTATAAAACCTCCCAAAGGTTTCAAAACCTTTGAAAGGTTAATACAAATGTGTTACCGATATCTCAAGTCTATACAGTTAGACCATGTCAGGGTGAAAGAAACATTCACTTCATCAGTAAACACTTCCTGGTGAGCACAGCATTACCAGCCTTCAGCCGAAAATAATAAATTCCACTGGGAAGGGTATGAGCATTGAATGTTACCCAGTGATCTCCTGCTGGTGACTGTTCATTGACCAGTGTTTTTATCTTTTCACCTAAAAGATTATATACTTCCAGGGTAACAAATCCGGGCCGGGAAAGGTGAAATCTTATTTCAGTACTGGCATTAAAGGGATTGGGTCTGCTTTGATATAATGCATACCTTAATCCGGACTGTGGATCTATATTCCTGTTTTTAATATCAGTATAGGTATGCAGCACCTGAGAAAGATCCTCACTCCAGTCATTATACTGAATTCGGTCCATCATTTCAGCGGCGCCTGCTATTGACATCCTGATTCCATACTGACTGGAATGCGGATACCCCCATGTATCCGACTGCAGCCAGTCTGCCGGTTCTGTATTCGCCTGGTTGTCAGGAAATCCTGACCCTTCCGGTAACATGGTACAGGCATAGACCTCATCCGGATTCAGACGCACCCATTGCAATCCTGCCTTGTCCACAAACCCATCGTAAGCCTGATGAATATGCGGTTTGTCCAGGGCAGCCTGAACATGATCCTTGCTTCCGAACACCAGCATCACTTTCAGTTCAGGCAACTTTGAAGAAAGATATTGATAGTTTTGTACGGATCTTCTGGACAGTAACACGGAGTCTGCCTCTTCTGGCGTGGGTAAATTCTCCGGCCATTCCCCTTCTGCAAACACATTATTTTCATCCAGGGCTCTGATCAGTTTACGGGAGTAATAGTCTTTACCGAACATCTGGGGATGTGCTTCACTTACCGGGTAATCCTGTCCGTTTTCTACTACAAAAATGGGATTGCCGTTCGGATAAGCCGCATTTTCCACCCAGCTTACTGAAGAATAGTCAATGGCAATGGTATCCGGTGAATATCCGGAAGGATCATAAAAGGGATTATACAGCGGATTACCTGATTCATCAAAATGCCCGGGTTCCAGGGCATACATGACATCTGTGGTGGGATTCTCGCGTCCGACAAAATATTTTATAGATGGGAAATGATCCCCGTAAATACATAAAACATTTGTGCCCATAACTCCTGAATGAGAAAACGCATGAACACCTATATTTTCATAGATAATATCCATATCAACAATATCCTGCAAATATTCATCATCAACACTCTTTTTTGTACCGCAGGCAAACCTGACAACCTCCCTGAAAGCAGCAAGAGCATTCGGTCCCCCATAATCATTTTCTCCATCACTGGCAGCTCCGGTTTCCGGATCAGATTTACCCGGCCAGAGAAAATCTATCTGTACAGCACCAATTTCTGTTAAATCAGATGTGATATAAAAACCGGTCCGGGGTACAAACCAGCTTTCAGGATTAATAACAATTGGTGCTCCTTCTGCATACCGTGGGGTCTCAGGAACTGCAATTCTGACTGCAATATTACCTACTCCTTCACAATACACATACTGTATTCCAAACTCACCTGGCTGGATCGTCTGCGCCGGATCTGTTTTATCTTCTGAAAATGAGTAGACATATACAGTTAATACTATACATAACATTACATTAAAATAAAAAAATCTTCTATTCATTTCTAACCTCCTTGTCAAAATTGCCAAAATCTTACTTTATCAACCATGCAAATCCTGTTCCTTAATGAATAAACCCTTTCTATATTTAACGTATATCTTTAAAAATTATTGTTTCCCCTTGCTATAAAACCTCGGATTTTTTTAAAAAGTATAATGCAGACATTTTAATTATAATAAAAAAATTATGTATTATTAACCATCAATTACAATTTGAATTAGTTGGCAAAATTCTTTACATTTATATGATAGTAATTCAAAAAAATTTTTAAAAAACTTAAAAGGATAACATATCAATCATATTCAAAGGATATGGAGATGAAACCAATAAAATGTATAATTTCTCTGATCATAGTAGATATACTGACAAACACTGCCTATAGTCAGGATAATAAAAATCTCTGTGATTATGTAAATCCTTTTATCGGTACTAATGAAATGGGACATTGTTATCCGGGTGCAACTGTGCCCTTCGGCATGGTGCAGCTGAGTCCGGAAACAGATTCTGTATCATTTTTTACAGAGGATAACAGCTACAATCCGGAAGTATATGATTACTGCGCCGGGTATCAGTACCAGGATAACACCATAACCGGATTTTCGCATACTCATTTCAGCGGGACCGGACATTCTGACCTGGGGGATTTTCTCATCATGCCAACTACAGAAACTCTGCAATTGAATCCTGGAACAGAAGTGGATCCTGAATCCGGATACCGGTCCCGGTTTTCACACCAGCAGGAAACAACTTCTCCGGGATACTACAGTGTGTATCTGCAGGATTATGACATCAAAGCTGAACTGACTGCAACCTGCAGAGTTGGATTCCATAAGTATACGTTTCCCCGAACTGACAGCGCCCATATCATACTGGATATGACTGCCGGTATTTACGATTATGACGGAAAAGTTGTCTGGTCTTCTCTCCGAATGGAAAATGATACCCTAATAACCGGATACAGGCAGACAAACGGCTGGGCTCGAACCCGTTTTGTATATTTTGCCATGGCTTTTTCAAAACCGGTTGAAAATTATGGGTTTATCAATCAGAAAAAATTAAAATATACCGGATTCTGGAGAAAATGGGATCAGGATGATAATTTCCCCCAAAGAGCAGGATCTGCATTAAAAGCTTATTTTGGTTTTAGGACTCAGGAAGGAGAAGAAATAAAAATCAAGATGGCTATCTCATCAGTCAGTACTGCCGGAGCTTTGAAAAATCTGAAAAAAGAAATACCTCATTGGGATTTTGAAAAAATAAAAATTCAGGCTAAAGCACTGTGGGAAACAGAACTCAATAAGATTCACATAACTGCTTCAGAAAAGACCAAAGAAATTTTTTATACTGCTCTTTATCACACCTCTTTGAGTCCTATTATATATATGGATGTGGACAAACAATACCGTGGAATTGATAAGAATATTCATACAGCTGATGATTTTACCAATTATACCATTTTTTCACTCTGGGATACCTATCGGGCTCTGCATCCTCTGTTTACCATTTTGCAGACAGAACGAACAAATGATATTATCAGATCCATGCTTGCACATTATGATCAGAGTGTTCACCATATCCTTCCTGTCTGGTCCCACTATGCCAATGAAAACTGGTGTATGATCGGATACCACAGTGTACCTGTCATTGTTGATGCCTATATGAAAAATATTTGTGCTTATGATGTTGATAAAGCTTTTGAAGCAGTGATGTCAAGTTCAAATTATGACCGTTATGATGGGATCGGGTTCTATAAAAATTACGGATATGTCCCTTATAATAAAAATTCCAATTCTGCTTCTAAAACTCTGGAATATGCGTACGATGACTGGACTATATCTGTCTTTGCCGAGTCATTGGGAGAAAAACTGACAGCTGAACAGTACAGAAAAAGAGCCTTAAGTTATCAGAATCTTTTTGACCGTGAATCAGGATTCATCCGTCCTAAAAATACTGATAATGAATGGAAACCTGATTTTGATCCTCTCGTAACAACCGGACAGGGATTCATTGAAGGAAATGCCTGGAATTATTCTCTATATATCCCTCATGATATTCAGGGATTTATCAATCTCTTGGGGCCTGAAAACAAACTGGAAAAATGGCTGGATACATTGTTTACGATGCAGTTATCAGAAGAAAACTATGCCCATTCAGAGGATATTCAAAAATCAGGAATTATGGGAAATTATGTACACGGCAATGAACCCAGCCACCATATACCCTACCTCTACAACTGGACTGCCTCTCCCTGGAAAACACAAGATAAAGTACGTCTGATTATGGATACCATGTATAACAATACAACTGACGGTATCAGCGGCAATGATGACTGCGGCCAGATGTCCGCCTGGTATATATTCAGCAGTATGGGATTTTATCCGGTGTGCCCGGGTTCCAATCAGTATATTATCGGAAGCCCTTGTATTGAAAAAGCAGAAGTAATGCTGGAAAATGGAAAAACATTTACTGTCAGAGTAATAAATTACAGTCCGGAAAACAGATATATTCAATCAGTAATGCTCAACGGGAAAAACTATAATGAAACTTATATAACACATCAGGATATTATATCAGGATCTATTCTACAATTTTTTATGGGTGAAAATCCAGATAAAAATTGGGGGACTGCAAAATCATTACAGCCTTTTTCATTAAGTAAATAATGTATAAAATTGCAAAAAATTTCTCTAGAAATATGTAACAATGTATTTATATTAACGTAATCTATATATGAAGTCAAAAAATAAAGGAGCGAGCTATGAAAGTAAAATCAACTAATTTTCTCTTTGGTGTTTTCTTGATTATACTCGGCTGTCTGTTCTTATTACATGCACTGGATGTTTTTTTTATTGATTCCTCACTTACAGTAGCTGCATTCTTTGTGGCCGCAGGACTGGTTTTTCTCCTGGCATACTTTTTCTTTAAAAGAGGATTATGGACATTAATTGTGGGTGTTATTGGTCTCTTTATTGGTTTGGCGATATACATTGAACAAACTCATTATCTCCCTGATGCTTTTGTACCCATCAGCCTGTTTGTTCTCACAGGACTGACTTTTCTTAATGCCCTGCGCTACGGCAGAAAAAACTGGTGGGCGATCATTCCCGGCGGTTACTGTTTTATCTTTGCCGGTCATGTAGCTATTGATATGTTATGGCTTCGTTTCGACGATCTGCACGGAGTTTTATTTTTTCTGGGAACCGGCCTTATATTCGGAATAATCTACCTGCTCAAAAATGAAAAATTTGATCTGGACTGGGCTAAGTATCCAAGCATTATTTCCTTTATCATTGGAATTATTGTACTGCTTTCTTCAAGAATAAGTCATGTTTTCAACCGATTCCTGTTCCCGGTAATTCTAATAATTATTGGATTGTTATTATTATTCAAATCTCTTCCCAAGGGGCCAAAAAAGAAAAAATTAAACAAGAAAGACAAGAAAGAAAAAAAAGAGAAGAAGAAAAAAGAAAAGAAAAAAGATAAAAAGGAAGAAGATAAAAAATTTGAAATACCCACTCCTCCTTCAGACAGAGTTCCACCACCCCCAACAGATAATACAGAATAAAAAAGAAACAAACAAAAAGTCCCGGAATACTCTAGTCCGGGACTTTTTTATAAGATCCGATTTATTCATAAAATTTATATTGATCATAATAAAGTATATTGTTTTTAGAGAAAATATCAGTCTTCGATGAACTCAAACTTACATTTTCTTTAACTTTCTGAACAACCCCGGAGTAGAAACAAATTTATTTTTTATCCACTGCATTTCACTCCTGTAACCACCCTTTCAATCTGATTCAAATCCTGGACGGAACGGATATCTTTGTAACCCTGCTGTTTCAATATTGACTGCACATCACTGCTCTGTCTGTATCCTATTTCAAAGAAAAGAGCGCCCCCTGAATGTAGTAAAGATAATGCTTTTCTGCTGATCAGCCGAAAAAAAGTCAGTCCGTCCGATTCATCACATAAAGAACGACGGGGTTCATAAGACTGAACCTCTTCCGGTAATGTCTTCCATTCTTCTCTGGAAATATAGGGTGGATTGGAAACAACTGTATCAAACCTATCTGAGAACTGTTCTGTAAAGTTTTCTTTTGTAACATCGGAACAGATAAACTTTATTTTTTCTGCTACTCCGTTTATATCAGCATTTCTTTTAGCAATATTCAGAATATCCTCGGACACATCAACAGCTGTTATTTTAACATCATTAATATATTTTGCCAGACTGACCGCAATAGCCCCGCTGCCGCATCCGATATCAAGTATATTTGATCCCTTTCTTGTGTTTCTCCATTCAATTACTTTCTCAACCAGAATTTCTGTTTCCGGACGGGGAATAAGTACATCCGGACTTACATAAAATGGTAAAGACATAAATTCTGTCTCTTCCATAATATACTGCAGCGGTTCATGCCCGACTCTACGGTACAGGAACTTCTTGTACTTGTCTCTTTCCGGTTTGGTTAATGGCTCTTTAAAATGCAGATACAGTTCCATGCGGGATTTTCCCAAAGTATATGCCAGAAGATGCTCTGCATTCAAACGGGGATTTTCGATATCCTTCGATTTCAGAAACAAAACCGCATGATTGAGAACCTCGAGTAAAGTCCACTGTTTCTTGTCGCTGTTATTCATTAAAACCAGGCAGGTATCCTATTGCATATCTCTGATTCGGACTTCAATTTCTTCAATATCTTCTAAAAGTTTAACAAGTTCATCAGTATTTGTTCTTCCATAGTGATAAGGATAAAGGATGTTTGGATAAAATATTTTAGCTGCATCTGCAGCCATTTCAGGGCTCATGGTATAGGGAAGGTTCATGGGCAGGAAAGCAATATCAATATTTTCCAGATTTTCCATTTCCGGTATATCTTCTGTATCTGCTGCTATATACACTCTTTTATCTGCAAAATCCACCACATATCCGTTTCCGACCCCTTGAGGATGATACGGCTCTCCACTGCCTCGCTTATGAGCAATATTATAAGCAGGGACAGCTTTGATGGTCAATCCGCACATCTCAATAGTATCTCCATTATGCACAACCGTACCTTCAGCACCTCGTTCTTTACAAGTTTCAGTTATAATAACTTTAGTATCTTCATTGCAGATCATATCCAATACATCCAGATCAAGATGATCTCCGTGTTCATGTGTGATAAGAACAAGATCAGCCTGAGGCATATGTTTATAATTCGCTTCCCTGGATACTGGATCTACATGAATAATTTTATTTTGAAATTCAAACATCAGCGTTCCATGTCCGATAAAAGTGATTATTAAATTGCCCTCCGAAGTTGCTATCGTATCTTTCTCAAATTTTTCTTCTGCAATCAAAGAACAAGAAAAAACCAGCAGAAAAAAAACTAAAAATCTAACAATTTTTGTATTCATAATATTCCTCCTTTTTAATAATATACTAACTTTTATACAAATAATAAAGCCACTCCACAAATAGCGATCACTGCCCCAATTATCTCCCGTAAAGTAACCTTTTCCTTAAAAAACAAGATTGCAAAAGGTATTATCAATACCGGAACTAAAGCCATAATGGTTGATGCAATACCTGTCTCCGTATGCTGAATAGCAAGTAAGGAAAAGCCAACGCCCAGAAAGGGACCGAAAAAAGCTCCCACTGATATCAGACTCATTGCTCTTTTATTATAAAAGGTTTTAAAGACCATATTCCATTTTTTCATAAAAGTAAATATCAGAAAGAATCCAAAAATTCCGGCAAAGATACGGATCTGGGTTGCAGCAAAAGCATTATAATCACCCATACCATATTTACTGAACACCAGGCCAATAGCCTGTCCGATTGCTCCTCCTAAAGCTAACAAAACACCGGTGATCGGATGCTTAAAATTTGATATACTTTTATCCGGATTTCTTTCCAGAACGACAACTGCCACTCCTGTTATAGTCAGAATCATACCAAGTATCCCCAAGGGAGTTAAAGTTTCACCCATCAGAATCCAGCCGAAAACAGCTGTTATGGGAGGCACAAGTGACATGATCAGCATTGACATCCGGGCCCCTATCACTACAAAAGCCTGAAACAGACACAGATCCCCTATACAAAAACCTATTAATCCGGAAACAAGAAGCCAGGTCCAGTTATGCACAGTTGCATCTGAAGGAAAAGGAAATCCTCTCACGATCCAGTTATAGCCCATAAAAAGAAAAACAGCAATAACTAACCGGATAAGATTAACCGAAAGGGAACCGACTTTCTTGCCGGCTGCTTCAAAAGACACTGCTGTAAATGACCAGCAAAAAGCAGTGATAAGGGCAATTATTTCTCCAAATTTATTTTCCAGCATAAGCTATTACTCTACAGTTTCTTTAGCAAGATTTTCCGGATTATATAATTTATACACAGGATAATTTCCCAGCCCTCTTCCCCACTGCCGCGTTATATATCTGTCAAAAAAATTCCACACTGCCAATCCATCATCACTTTCGGGCTCTAGCAAATACGCTACCAGATTCCCCAGACGTTGAGCTGTGGAAACAAATAAACTTCCTTTAGGAAAATGTTTTTCAACCATCCGGTATTCTCCTTTCAGGGAATTCAAATAATGACCCTGGAAAGGTCTTTCTATAGCATCCAACTCTTTGATCAGAAATTCTTCCACTTCCAGTGTGAAAGATTCTGTTAATCGTTCAACAGTAATTCCATGCTGCTGAAGTTTATCTACAATTTTATCCCCATACTCATAAAGTATATAAGCAAAAGGGAACCGCACTGAACGTTTTGGTGTATAATGACAGTAATACGGCAGTTCATACACCCTTTCTTTATCCAACTTTTTAATCTCCGGCCATCTGTTTTCTCTGGGAGTAATCTGCATTTCATACCCACGCAAAGTAATCTTTTCTTCGTAAGGCAACTGATTATATTCCACAACAAATGAATCTGTTAGCTCAGGATGTAATCCACGTTCTATTGTTTTTTTATCAGCTTCCTGAAGCAGTTTCTGAATCTCTTCTCTGTTTTCCGAACAATATTCCAGCACTGACAGGAGAAATGCATAACAACCCTCCACTCTGGTTTTAAAATCAGCATAGGCATAATTTTCATCTAAAAGAGCCAGTCGATTTCTTAAGCCAATATAATTGGTAATATAACGCACCTGAGGACCGGCGGGCTGCCACCCCTTTTCAAGATCTTCATAACTCATAAAATGACCGTATTCAACTGCAAGGATATCATATTTTTCTTTCATATTCTTTTTTATAAAAGGAGTAACTTTTTTATGCATATACTCAATCAGAGTAGTATCTCCATTAGGATTAAACCCCCATACAAAGGTTACCGGTTCCTGATGATAAGACCCATTCGTGGTATGACAGTCGACCAGCATTACCGGATCCCACCTGTTCAACACTTTCTCAACCATATTCCTGACCTCAGGGCTTTCCAGTTTGACAGCATCTCTGTTCAGATCCAGATTCTGGCCGTTATATCGTATCCCGACTTTTTCAGGACCTTTTTGGTTTCTTCTGTTATCAGCACTTATTTTCTCATTTCCATCCGGATTAAAATTTGGAGTAATCAGTATCACGAGATCATCAAGAAATGGATGATCTTTATCCTGAAGAATATCCCGCACCAGCATTAAACAAGCTTCCTTACCTTCAACTTCTCCAGCATGAATATTAGCCTGGATATACACGACCGCTCTGTCATCATAATATAAATCCTGATATGAAGCCGGCAAAGGATTTCCAACGATCAATAAAGGTATGTCCCTTCCTTCTGTACTCTTTCCCAAGGCTTCAACTCTTATATGATTAGTCTGTTTTTGTAATTTCTGAATAAATGAAATAACATCACTGTATAAAGAAGTCTTTGTATAATTACTTGATTCAGCAACTGTTAAAAGGTGTACCTGACTGTTTACAGAAGCATTAAAGAAAAACAGTATGACTAAAATGGTTATAATGAAGAAAGATTTTCGTAACATAATTAATACTCCTTTTATGAATGATTATTTTAAAATTTTTATCTAAATATAACCTTTTTTAAAGTTATAATCAAAAATAACTGAATTAACATTAACTAAACAGGAAAATCATAACACTAGTAATTATCAGGCCAAAACCTATACCAAACGAAACAAGATTTGCAGCCAATTCTGTATCCAGTTCTGCCAGAGAGGAAAAAATCAAAGTATTCATAGCAACTGGAGCAGAACAGCATATTAATACAATTGCCCGGGATTCTCCTGTAATCCCTAAAATTGTAACAGCCAGATATCCAATCGTAAATCCTCCCAGAAAACGCAATCCTAACACCGGAATTAATAATTTCAAT
The DNA here is from genome assembly GCA_964515295.1 of uncultured bacterium. Taxonomy (GTDB): domain Bacteria; phylum Zhuqueibacterota; class QNDG01; order QNDG01; family CAYUAG01; genus CAYUAG01. Next base: position 10,143 of record CAZETW010000020.1, read on the forward strand.
GAAGTAAATTGTAAAGAAAAAATAATTCCGAGAGATATCATTATTAAGGGAAAGGTTATCTTTCCAATAAATTGAAAAGATTGTTCAATAAAATACGGATAATGAATATTAAACACATTTATTAGTAATCCTACCCCTAATGCCCATAAAGGCGGAGATTTTAAAACTTTTTTTAGTACATGGATATTTTTAGTTTTCTCCAGACCATATTTACAGGCAATCCAGTAAGCAAATGATAAAGTCAGCGAAGCATTGCCAAGATCAAAAAATACTGCTTTGGCAAATCCGGAAGTGCCAAACCCTGCAGAAATAAAGGGATAAACAAATGCAGTATTCATAATAATACTTGCGATAATTAGTACACCAAATTTTTCTGGCGATTTTTTATACGGATGAAATAAAAAGAAAGAAATAACAGTAATTGTCAAAAAAGTCATTATTGCTATCACCGGCAGGAAAAAAAACTCAATGGATATTGCAACATTGGTGACAGACAGAAAAATTGAAGCTGGAAGAGTGAAATAAAAAATTAATTTTAATATTTTTTCACCGTCTTCTCTAAGCAGTATCCCTCTGTTCCTGATAAAAACTCCAATGAAAAAACTGAGGAATATTGGAATGATTTTATATAGTATGTTAATCAATTAAAAACTTTCTAAATATATAATACTCTTATGATAAGAAAAATATCTGATAACAATCTATCTTGTAAACAGACTATGAAATAAACTATTTACAGTAATAGGTCCTGAGAGAAGAAAAAAAATTGAAATTAATCAGAATGAACATTTTTTACAAATTTTATTCTCCGTTTCTCAAGATAATTAGTAATGTTAGTAAAACACTCCTTATCAGCACCTACAAATTCAGGCGGAGACACTCCCTTTCTGTTGAATGTACCGTTTAATATAAGCCGTGCTGTAGCGCAGCAGGGATATCCTGTAGTTCTTGCCATAGAGGAAATATTTGTTTCTTTATTAAATCTGTCAAAAAGATTATACGTAACCACTGTATTTTTTCCATTTTGCAAACCTTTAATAACAATACGCATGATAGTAAATTCCTCTTCATGTTCATCATATTTCCATAGAGGAAAAAGGAGTTTTGAGGTGAATTCTACAGGTGAAATTTCAGTGTTATTGATTTTTAAAGGTTTTTTAGAAAAAAATCCGGATTCTCTGAATATTCGCATCAGCTCAATATGTCCGGGATAGCGAAGGGTTTTCTCTTTCATCTCAGGAATATCCATGGTGTGTATTAATGTTCTTAAACCATCCGTATTAAATGACTCCAGGGTTCCTACCTCATCAAAATCAATGAGTTCCGGATCTGATAAGGCCGGTTTGGTTACCACTTTGCCGTTCTCAACCATCCGTGCAGGCCGTATATACTCTTCCAGAACATCAATAGGTGAAAAAGGAGCTTTATACTCATAGGGCCACTCTCTTTTAAGGGGCAAACCGCCAACCAGACATTCAAATGACTCAACTGTCATCACCTCATTATAATAACCTAATATCATATTACTCATTCCCGGTGCTACTCCGCAGTCCATCACCGCAGTAACCTGATTCTTTTTAGCTAATGAATCCAGCTCAAAAGGATCCTCATTATAAAATGCAATATCAACTGTATCTTTTTTACTTTCAATTACTGTCTTCATGGTTTCAAAACCCATATATCCGGGAAGAGCATTTATAACAAGATCATAATCTCTTACTATTGATGCAATCTTTTCTTTTTTGGACAGATCGGCTTTACTGGTATCGATCGAATATTCAGTCTTCATCTTATCCAGATGGCTTTTATTCATATCTACAGCAGTGACCTTATAATCTTTGCATAGATCTTTTGCAATTGCACTTCCAACAATTCCTGAACCTAAGACAACAATTTTTTTCATTGTCTGATCTCTCCTAAATAATTGATATAGCTATTTATATAAAATTTTTTTACTTAATAAAAAATGATTAGTAATAATGGAGAGTTAATTTTGCTGGGAATCCAGTTTATTTTTTAATTCATTAATTTTATCTCTGATTCTGGCGGCATCTTCAAATCTTTCTTCTTTGACAGCCGTTTGCAATTGACTATTTAATTCATTTAATTCTTCTTCTTTACTATGTTCCTCATCAAGTATTTCATCTTTTATAGCTGCTTTTTTAAGCACTTCATCTTCAACAAATATTGATGAATCTTTTCGCAGAGCTATGGCTATAGCATCACTGGGACGGGCATCTATTTCTAATTTCTTGTTATCTTTTTCAATTTCAATTTTAGCATAATAGGTATTTTCATGCAGTTTGGTAACCACTACTTTTACTATATTAATATCTAAATCGTTAAGAATATTTTTCATTAGATCATGGGTCATGGGTCTGGGAGGCTGTACATTTTCCATTTGCAGCGCAATTGCCTGTGCTTCTGCAGGTCCTACCACTATAGGAAGCCACCGTTTGTAAGCATCATCTCTGAGTATTACTACAAATCTGTTACTGGCAGTATCTAAAGTTACTCTTTCTACTCGTACTGAAATTATCATTAAGACTCCGTTTGTTATAATACAACCATTTAAGAATAGAAATAATAATTAATAAAATCAAGTAAAAAATGTAACTTTTTTAGCATTCCTAAAATAGATAATGTATAAAACATTTAAAAATATTTTCTTATCATGTTTTCTATTTTAACTACTTGACATTATTTATTTTAATCATTAAATTTATATAACTAATTTATCAATGATAAAAAATCAAATCAGTATGAATATTTTTATTCGGAAATCCATTGCTGTATTACTGTCAAGTCTGATTAAGAATAAAAAATTAATATAATCTCTATAAATATACATTTTGATAAGAGATCAGAATAAATATTTATTCTCTCAATATTAAGGAGGATCAGATGAAAATATCAAAAGTACTTGTGATAGATGCTGTGATTAATATGTTTTTAGGATCCTTATTACTATTGCTTATCCCTTTTCCTCAGCAAATTGCACGAATACTGGGAGTACCTGAGGTAGAACATGCATTTTATGCCAGCATAATGGGAGGTGTATTAATCGGAATCGGACTTGCCTTATTTATCGAAGCTTTCCGGGAGAAAGAACAGGGACTGGTAGGACTGGGATTAGGAGGAGCTATCCTGATTAACCTCTGCGGTGGTGCAGTATTAGTAGGATGGTTGATATTCGGAAAACTTGCACTGCCGGTGCATGGACAGATTTTATTGTGGGTCATTGCAGCTATTCTGCTGGCCATCAGTATTATTGAACTGATAGTCCATACTGGAAAGAGTGCATAAAAAAATTATTACTGTTTCTGCTAATCCTCTCTTGTCTGATAAGTTCAGTAACCTATTCCCAGGGCATCGGCGACCAAAAATCAAATATTCCTGCAATGAGTTTATATGAAAACATTCAATGATTCTGGAACAAGTACTGTGAATGAAACAGTACTAGGCATCGCTCCTCATGCCGGAATAAATTTTTTTCTATCCACCTGGCTGAGAATTGGTCCGGTAATTTCCTGTCATTTGATCAGTGAATTTAAGGATGTGGTGGGCAACAGGAAAAATTACAGTATGATCATTCAGTATATTATATTTCTCAACTCACCCTCAAATAGGCCCCACTGTAGCTCCCACAAGGATAACAATTGTTGCACAAAGTGAAATCAGAATATTATCATCTATAGGACCAAATTCATATCGTTCTACATATGAACATATGACCGCTGCTATCACCCCCCACCAGGGAATAGGAATAACAGCAGATGAAGCCAGCCAATACCCCAGAGGAATACATACTAAGACCATGAATACATTGCCGATTATATGCTTGGTTCTTCGTTTAAAAAATGCATTTCTTACAACTCCGGTTACGCCGTCTCCAAAAGCCATAAACATGGAAGGGATTATAGCTAAAAAAGGACTCTTTAACAAATACCATAAAGCAAAAATAGTCAATCCCCACATAAAGGTGAACTTCACATCATTCTTATTTTTTTCTGTCTGCATCCAGTAGAACCGTTTACCGGTTTTATGCGGAATATAGGTAAAAATTGATAAAACCAGTCCTACTAGCAGGGGAAACATGGGATAAGTATAAAAATAGGGAACCACCAGTGCTCCCACGCCTCCTGCAGCCATGTGTACAATCTTACGGTTGTAATAAATGGCTACATTATTTTCAGTTCCTTTTTTCGTCATTAGATGATAAAACCATTTGGTAAGAAAAACAATACCTATTGCATATCCTACTGATGCCACAGCCAGTATACTTTGCATATACATTGGTAAATTCATGTATGACTCCTCTGTATTAAAATTCAGCTATACTATTTTAATCATGTGATAAACTTTATGATTTTTTATACTGAATACTGTGTATAATCAGATATCCTATACTTAACTTTCAAATCAGGTATTCCTGGAAGTAAACATAAGCATCAGGGCTGCAATACCGGTAACTATCAATCCAATATCTGGATAAACTTCATACATTAATACTGGAATAAAGCCTGCAAATCCCCAGATCACCGGGATAATAAGTACATACATGACAATAGGCATAGGTTAGACAGCCTGATTATAGGTTACAAACAAATCATAAAAATCATTTACATTACCAAAAAGCTCATTCATGATACCCTCCCCCTAGCTAAATGACTCATTTAAGGAGCTTATACATATGTAACCAGTATGAAAATTATTAAATGATATATGAAAATATAAAATATTATTTAAAAAAACAACTAACAAAACTAACTATTTTTAATTTTATTAAACGTCTTGTTCGTCTTATGATTTTCCAGGTCATTTTATGTACTATTAAGATCACCACATATACATTCTTGTGCCATTTTATGTCAAATCCGAGACACTCAATGTTAACTATAAGTTATTAGATAGGCTCAACCATGCTGGGTTATCAATAATAGAGGATATGTATCCTTAAATTAGTTTAAGTAAAAAATTGTTAATCCTGTATATAATTGAATTTAATTTGATTTGAGTATATTAAGTATGCACACATGTCCTCGCTTATTATCCGGCAAAGATACATATCCTGGCCAATAAAGAAATGTCAAAGGATATTTTCTTGACATTCTCAAACTTAACTATTATAATATATCTTATAAATTTCTAAGATAAAAAAACTAAATAAGCTAAATACATCACACTGTAATAAAAATATTATATCCAAAAAAATAAAATTGAAATAAGGAATTTCATAATGGGAATCACAATTTATTTTAAAGGTCACCTAGAAAATAATAATATGATACACTCATTTATTGAAGATTTAACTGATATTGCGGAAACACTTAACTGGGAATATGAGGTGTTGGATGAAGACTGGTCAAAACCTTCCACCGCTAAATTATCAAACTTTTAAAATATTTAAAAAGACGATATATACCTGATCTGAACGTGATGGATGAAGGAGAATATTGGGAAAGTGAAGATAAGAAGAAACTGATTGAAAAGATAAATCAACTGAATGATGCAATGGATAGGATAGAGAAGGTCTTATCCGATCTTGATGTTGAACATATTCGACAATGTTCATCTGAACAATTAGCAAAAAATTCTTGAAGACAGACTTAAAGAGGGTTTATAAAATGAATGCTCAACAGGAACTACACCTGAATGGACCTAAAGAGTTCATTAAAATTATTGCCTCAAATATTTTAGAATCGGTAATTCAAACGATAATATAAAAAAATTTTTATTTGCATTAAAAGATTAGATTATGTATATTATAGTGACACGATAGAAACACAAAAGGAGATAAAATTGTGAAATTTTTAACAGTAAGAGATCTAAGAAGTAAGTCTGCCCAGATCTGGAAAGAACTTCCTAATGAACAGGAAATGATTATAACCAATAACGGACGACCAGTGGCAATCTTATCTTCAGTAAATGAATCCAATCTGGAAAGCTCCTTGAACTCAATTCGAAGAGCACGAATGGCTGAAGCTATTTCTACTCTCCAGAAAGAATCTATAAAAAAGGGAACAGACAAGCTCACCATGGATGAAATTAATAGTGAAATTCAAGAAACTCGAAAAAGAATAAAAAATGAGAGTAGTGATTGATACTAATATTATCGTTTCCGGTTTATTAACTCCGTTTGGTCACTGTGCAGAGGTTTTAAGATTACTAACCTCCGGTAAGTTAACTATTTATCTTGATATAAGAATATTGGTTGAATATTTCGACGTATTAAATCGTAAAAAATTTAAATTCAAAAAAAATTATATTTCAATGCTTATTAAAGAAATTGAACTGACTGGTGAATTGATAACCGGAATTCCCTTAAAAGACTCATTACCTGATCCGAATGATAATATGTTTCTTGAAGTTGCTCTGGCAAGTAATGCTGATGGTATTATTACAGGGAATGTAAAACACTTCCCTCTAAAATTATGTGGGAATATAAGAATCTTCTCACCTGTAGATTTTTTAACCTATTATAAGAAAAAATTCTGATAAACAACAAATTGAAAAACTGATATTTAAAGCAATGATCACTACTCATTTCAAAAATACAATTGAAGTTGTACTAAATGCACTTAAAAAGTTAATTGGTTAAAAATAAAATTTCCAAACTCAAAACTTTCAAAGGCGAGGTTTATCTTGATATTAATTTAAATGAGTTAAGGGATCGTAAAGACAGTTTTTAAAATTGATTTGATTATAAATCCCGCTGGAGCTTAAAGCGAAATTAACGATTTATTAATTTTAACAAATCTTTTGTTCGTTTTGTTCGTTGCTAATTCCTGATAGCTTAGTATATCCTTGCTTTTCTGATCCGGCTTAATACATAATCTATCACCGGATCCTTTTTTGAAATCATATCAGCAATCTCCATATTTACAATAGTATCAGGGATTAGGCCGCGTCCGGTATCTTCGCCGTTTGGGCGAATGTATTTCTGCTGCGAGATGTATACTTCTATTTTTGAGCTGGGCAGACTGAAAAGATATGGATTACCATAAGTGGTGGCCAGACCTCCGGTTTCCTCGCCCACAAGTATCCCCATACCGTAATCTTTAACGGCAGAAGCGAATGCCACAGCACTTGAAAACGTTCCTGTCCCGATACATACATATATCTGACCTTTAAAGCGCAGGGGATTTTTCGTGGGTTTTTGAGGTCTTGCCGGAATACAGATTACGGACCCTTCTTTTGTCGACATGATTTTCCGGAAATCGGCATCGGGAAATAAAAATGACGGTATCCAACGGAACAGGCAGGGAATTCGTTGTTTCCATGCTTTTTTAATCTGTCGTGTAATTTTTATTTCCGTGCCGGAAAATTGAGAAAACGGCTGATCCGTGATATAGTTCAACAGCATATTGCCAAGAAAACTGTTCCCGCCCCCATTGTCTCTTATATCGATAATTAAATATTCAATGCTGTCATCTTTTATCCGGGTAAATGTATTTTTTAAAAACGTTTTAAACGCACGGCTGTCACGCATCGAGGTAAAATCGATTATTCCTGTTTTTAATTCAGGCATGGATCGATATCTCCATTTTCCCGTCTTTCCAAGCTGCATTTCTGTCCATTTTTGCAGCATTTCTTCATGGCTAATTCCTAGGATGTCAAGGCGTCGATTTTCAAAAGATTCCGGGGATTTAAATTCCAGTTGAAAAGTTTCACCAAATCCGTATATGAGCCATAGCAAAACTTTGAAGTTCTTGCTGAGCAGCCAATAGCGCCAGGCCATGCGCTCCCCACTAACAAAGTTTAATAACTCTTGAATCAGGACAGAGGCCGGATAATTATTTATTACAAGGATTTCAGAGCCTGCCGGAACAGTTCCTTCTTTTGTATAATCTTCGCATATCCATAATCGCTTGTCTTTTATAAACACATCAAACGGGAATAACAAGCCTCCTCCGTTCTTATAGGTATGGTATTCCGGCAGATGTAGGTGCATCACGCCAGTGTGACCTTCCTTCAGACTGGATACAAAAGGGGCGATGATTTTAAAATATTCTTTCATCGTTCATCTCCTGTTATCATTATACCGCTACCTGGTGAACATAAGAAAATACGCAATTTCTTATTGTTTGTCAATTAATAATATCAAGACCGCATAAACCCTTCAATTATGATTTATAGTGAATGAATTTACGTATCCGGTTCCGTGGTGGTAACAGTCATCTTCTCCGTATTTTACCCAATGTAAAAAAGGCTTGAATTACAACTGTCCTGACAGCCCGGTATATCCACACCGGGCTGTCAATAATAAAGGATATGTATGCTTTAAATGGTTTAACCAAGAAATTGATCATTCCATAATAAAATTTGATTTGAATTTAATTTAAATACATGAAGTGAAGACACATGTCCTCGTTTACTATCCGACCAGTATGCATATCTTGGTTGATTAAGAGTTATGAGATATTCTTCACCACTAAAATAAATGCTGAAATGTAAAGAACAACTTCAGCATTAATAAAAACATTTTTACCTGTAGAATTATCAATATTTTTAAAAAAAGCATGTCGGGGCGGAGAGATTTGAACTCTCGACCTCATGACCCCCAGTCATGCGCGCTAACCGGGCTGCGCCACGCCCCGAAAAATGCAGTAGAAATTAAAAATTATTTTCATCAAAGTCAAGTAAATTATGGAATTGACTGATAAGAATAATATATGATGAAGTGAATAACCACAGTGTTCTACTAAGGTAAGAAATCTTAAGATAAGGTTATTCTTTGAATCTCTCCCCTCTGGTATCCAATGTTTGATTAATTATACTTTCTTCCCTATTTGTATATAATAAAATCAACACTATATAGGAAATAAAAGCTAACATTACTATAGGAATCAGCTGTAAAATATGTGTACTGATAGCAAGTGCGATCGCTTCATCTTTTGCAACTCCAAAAACAATCAAAGCCCCTGCAATGCCGGCTTCCTGAGTCCCGAGATTACCCACTGTCTGGACCATCTTTGACCAAAATAAGAAAAATGATATTAGAATGATTTCTTCAATATTGAGATTAAATCCAAAAGTTCTAATACTGGAATAAATAAAGAATAACCTGAAAGATACAATAATACATGATACAAAAAATACAAAAATATGAATTCTTTGAGAATTTATTTTTTCAAAATTCTCTAACAATAAATATAACCATCGAATAATTTTATTCCAAAACTTATTTTCTTCTGAAGAAACTAACTTAATTTTTTTTCGAATTCTGTTTTTCCATATTTTTGTCTGCGGTAAAATTAAAATTGATAACAATAGTATAAAAAATAATGCAATGAGCAGTATGAACCAGAATTCTTTAAAGATCTCCGGCATTAAATGACGCAAAATAATGAAGCTTATGAGAAATATTAACATAGAAATAAGAAAATCATACACCCTGGTTGTAATCAATGTGGCTGTCCCTCTTGATAATGGGACATTACAGTATCTTTTCCACATTATTGGATATGAAATTTCACCTGAACGACTGGGGAGTATGTTTCTGAGAAGTGAACTTACACTATTCGAAAAAAAATAGCGGAATATGTTTGATGATCTGCCAATGATATACTTAGCTCTTACTGCTGTCAAAAAAATCATCAGTCCGAAACTGAGACAGGCTACTAAAAACCAAAAAATGTTTATTTTTTTTAACGTGTTAAATATCTGATTGATATCAACATAATAGAAAAAAAGAATAAACAACAATAACGGGAGTATGTAAGATACTATTATCTTAAACGATTTTAATTTCATTCTTCCTGCTCATTTTATTATAACAAAAATTTATTTTTTATCATCATGCTTATGTTTATGTACATTGTTTTGTGTGTCCTGAAGTTGATCTAATTTAAACTTTTGAATTGCATCCTCCTGTGTTAATTTAGCAATATCACCTGCTAATATTATAACTAAGGCCTATAATTTTTTATTTAGGGTAATTAAAACTCATCATTACTGATTTGTTCTTTTGATAGATGTAGTTTTTATCCTTTTCATTGATAACAATCCTGTTTTTAGAATAATTTTTTGGTTTTTCAAGCCATTTAAGATTGACACTTTTATCAACCGGAGGTAAAGAACAAAATTTTCTAACTCCGTTTAAAGTTTCAGATGCTAATTTTCTATTATCAGAAAAAAGATCCTCGAATCTTACTAATATATAATTATTTGTTTCTTTATATGACGATATTTGTTTATTAACATAATTCCATCGTTCACTCAATATATGTACCGGATTGCTATAATTATGAATATTAAATTTTTCCAACCAGAAGGGTACATACTTTGCAAAGAGTTTTTTATGCCCTTTCCAGAAACCATGATTTAAATGTGACTCAATATAGGTCACCGGATGTCTGATAATATGAATAATCTTAATATTATTATAGTATTCATTGAGTGCATTGATACAACCGAAAATAAAATTTGAAGACTCAATGTAAATTTCACAATTAATATCCTTAAATAATGACTTTCTGCTGTATCTGTAAATATCCGCTACTGTCTTTCCTGATATCATATTATTTAAATATATATTTGATAAGAATTTAAATCTCCAGGATGGCCGGGGCTCATGTTTACATACTGCATTATTTGAAGTCTTATTTATATAATCTTCAAAAAATTGTGTTCCTGTTCTGCCTGTTGATAAAATAAAAATCGGACTATTCATTTTCTTTTGTTTTTTTTAATTCATATAATATCTGTTCCTGATTAAACCTCATTCTGGAAAACATATCCAGAATAAAACCGATCAATAGAAAAAAGAAAGAAAGTAAAATAAAGAATCCGGCTGTAAATCCAGACCATTTGTGAGGAGTAAAAGATCCTGTTTGTAAATAATGAATAATCAAGAATATACTGAGAGCTATACCAATAAATAATAAGAATAAACTTAAGTAACCAAATAATCTGAATGGTTTATAATCACGAAAAGTACGAATGATGATTTTCAGGGTTCTATAGCCATACTGAAATAAATTATATGCTACTTTTGATTTACCATGTTTTCTTCTCCCCCTAACATGTACAGGGACTTCAATAATTGTCATATTCTTAAATACTAAATCTATAAAAGATTCTTGTGTATATGTGAAATCACCAAAGAGATTCAAACGTTGAAGTGTTTCTCTTGAATAGGCACGAAATCCGCAGGACACATCATAAAAACGTACTCCTGTCAGCCAGCTGACAAATCTGGCCATGAATTTATTTCCTAAAAACTTAATTTTAGACATTCTGGGATAATAATCTTTATCTATAAATCTGGATGCGGTTACGAAATCTGCCTGTTTATTAAGTATCGGGATAATAAGTTTTTCAATATCTTCTGGATTAAACTGATTATCAGCATCAATATTGACCATAATATCGATTTTTAACTTTAATACTTCTTTAACCCCGGTATTAAAAGCAGCACCAACCCCTTTATTTATAAAATGAGAAATTACCACAGCACCTTTGTTCTTTGATTCAAAAGCTGTCTGATCATTTGATCCATCATCTATTACAATTATTTTATCAACATAATCTGGGATTCTATCTATAACCTGCCCTATATCTTTTTCTTCATTGTAAGCAGGTATCACTACTGCTACTTTCTTATTCTTATACATAACTGATTATCTCATTTTTCATTGATTATTTAACATTTTTATTGTTGATCATTAATGTCCAATCACCTTCTTTTCTCATCATAATAAAATTTTTCCTGATTTTCACCCGGTCATCAGGAGGACACTCTCCCTTTAGTAATAAATAATCCATGTTGTCAAAATTTCCTCTGTAATCCTTAGTTTTACCAATCCATTCATACGAATGAGGCAATTCTTCATATGAGACTCTACGTCTTAACCTGTAGTTGGGATAACTATTTATAATATGGGAAGTTTCGATACCATGATGCCAGGTGATATAATAATCAGGAAAATGTATATAAATATCCTTACCCCGATACATTGGTTCATATATCAAACCAGACAATACTTTATTTTTCGGGAGATCTCTGAAAAATGTTTTCTTAAAATCTTTATTTTCCTTCTGAAAATTAAAAAAATAATTCCCCCATAAAATAAAATAAAAAATACATATAATCGAAACCATTACATAAATTGGCTGCATGAATTTATTTTTAAATAACAGACTTCCTATAATAATTAAACTTAGAAAAATAAAAACCGAGAAACGAAAGAATATATATCCTTTACTGAAAATTAAAAAATAAACTAATAAGGTATAAATAAGTATACTAAAAGCATATAGATATTGTTTTTGTTGTTTATTTTGCATTAAACGATTAAGTTTTGATTTAAAAGGCCAGAACAGACATATAATGGAAAAAAAAGAAAAAAACAGACCAGTGAGTATTCCCTTGATTCCCTTAAATATAAAAAAATTATCCCAGAAAAAGACTCCACCTAATCTGTATTTGACAGAAGACAGATAATCATTTTTATAATAATCAAAGATAAGATCAATTGAATTCCGACCTGGATCGTAACCTGTACTTTCCTGAGATTTAATTACTACGCCCCAAAGAATTAGAAAAATAAAGGGTAGATATACTATTCCTTTGGAAAACAATTTCTTAAAGGAATCTCTATTAAATATAAAATGTTGAAGTAAAATCAACCCTAATATATACAAAGAAGAAAGTAAATGTAAATGATAGAGAAAGAAAAAACACACTAATAAAAGAATAATATTTTTCAATGACTCTTTGGTTATATAATCATAATGAACATTTAAAGTAAGAAAACAAAATGGAATAGCCATCATAAAATCAACAAATCCCCAGCTTACATTAAAATTATAAAGAAATAAAAAAGAAAGCAAGGCTGTCCAGTAATTACCGTCTAACTTTTTTATTAGAAGCAGCACACTAACAGGCAATAGAATAATATATAACACATAAAAAATTTTATTGCCTACTTCAACACTATCCCAAATATCCAAACAAGTAAATGCTACATGCAATGTATTAAACTTTAAAAACAAACTGTCAAACTCAAGATATTGATCAAAGAAATTACCGGATTGGCCAATATATTTATAAATAGTTGCATAAGCTAAATGTTGAGGCAGATCAATAAAGGGAAGCAAACGTAAATTTATAATCAATATTGTATTAATAACAATAAATCCGATAAAAAGAGCATAAAAAATCTTCTTTGTTAAATCTTGGTTATAAGTTATCTGCATTTTACCTTAATAAAATATTAATTTGATGTTTTAAAAAATAAATATATAGATAATTATTCTGAAAGTAAAGAATTTTTTAATATAAATTAATACACGGTTATACAGATTTTTAACGGATTATGCAAATTCTGAAACTTTCTTTGAACAAAACAACTTATTGCAATCAGCTATACTTAAATATAACTCTATAGTAATTTATTAGCCTGATAAACTTTGTATTTTATCTTATTTCCAAAATAATTTCTTCCAGTGACCGTTTAGGAACATGATGAACATCTTGTTCATCTCTCCAGTACTTAATATCCCCTTCAGTGCCTACTGTATCAACTGTAACCTTCTCCGCCGGTTTACCCAGAGCGATCACCAGTAATATTTCATATCTGGAATCAATATCTAACATCTCTCTCAATTTTTTTCTGTCTATAGAACCTAATATACAACCGCCTAAACCTTTATCCACCGCCCCTAACAAAATTGACTGAGCAGCTATTCCATGATCACAGCTGAAAGATTCATTTATAGTTTTATCACCAAGAATTATAATATATGCAGAAGGTCTCTCTTTTTCTGCCGGTCCATCCCATTTTTTCAGATATCCTGCCCAGGCTAAAGCAGGAAATATTTTTTTATTTGTATCTGGTGTGGATGAAAGGATAAACTTCAGCGGCTGATGATTAGCAGCTGAAGCAGATAATCTGGCCAGGTCAACAAGATAGATTAAGGTATCTTTACTAATAGTTTTTTTCTGATGAAATCTGCGATAACTTCTGTTCTTCAGAATGAGAGATTTGAGTTTCATACTGTCCTCCCTTAATTAAAATCAATTTTAGATATAGGATAGATTTTATTTACATTCTCATAGTATGGTTAATCTTAATTAAATTTATAATGAGCCATTAAAAAATGATTTTTGTTCCCGGGGATGAAAGCTCTGGATCACTTCTTTTAAATATTCACGATCTAAATGAACATATATCTGTGTAGTGGAAATATCAGAATGACCCAGCATCTCCTGTACTGAACGGAGGTCTGCACCGCCTTCCAGCATATGAGTAGCAAATGAATGACGCAAGGTATGAGGACTTACATTTTTCTCAATACCTGCTTGATTGATGTATTTTTTTATAATTTTCCAGACTGAAACCCGGCTGATACCGGTACCGCGCATATTAAGAAAAAGCAGATCTCCGCTTTTCCCTTTTACAGCAAGTTCATTTCTGACCAACCGTTTATATTTATCTATAAATAACAAAGCAACGTTACCCACCGGAACTAATCTTTCCTTTGACCCTTTGCCAAATATTTTTACAAATCCTTCTTCTGGTTTAACATCTGACTGATCAAGATTAACCAGCTCGCTCACCCGGACCCCGGTTGCATAAAGAAATTCCAAAATGGTTCTGTCTCTCAATCCTTTTTTTTCAGTAATTTCCGGTTGTTCCAGTAATTTCTCGACTTCATGAATGTCCAGAACTACAGGTAACTTTTTTCCGATTTTAGGCAATTCTATATTAACGGTAATATCAGAATGAACCAGATCTTCACCAAATAAATAACGATGAAACAATCGAATGGTTGTAATATTCCGGGCCAGACTTGTAGCTGACATACCAGCTTTATAAAGAGATTGAATATACTCTTTAACCTTCTTTTCCTGTACTCTATCTATTTTTCTGATACAATATCTGTCTAAATAATCCAGATATCGGTATATATCATTCTTATACGCAGAGATTGTGTTTTGGGATAATCCTTTATCTAGAAAAGCATGATCAAGGAAATGACTGGCTAAATATTTAAATGTTGGATTATTTTCAAGCAAAAAAAGGATTCTCTTGTCTTTCCCGGCCCACAGTTGTGCTTGGTCCATGACCAGGATATACTATTGTATTATCTGATAAACTAAGTATCTTTTCTTGAATGGATTCTAATAAAACCTCCTGAGATCCGCCAGGTAAATCAGTTCTCCCTATACTTCCCTGAAAAAGTGTATCCCCGACAATAATAAAACCATTTCCAGCAAAACTGACACTTCCCTTAGAATGTCCGGGTGTGGAAATAACAGTTAATATAACATTACCTGTTTCTAAGATATCTCCATCCAGTAAATTCCCTTCAGCTGGATCACAGGTATAGCTTTCTTCCATGAGTTCAGAAAAATTATATCTTGAATCTGTCAAGTATATGGCATCTTTTTCATTTATAAAAACCTCAGCATTGGTCCTTTCTCTTAGAGTATTCACTCCTCCGATATGGTCATAATGCCCATGGGTAATGAGAATCTTATCCAAAGTTAAATTTTTAATTTTCAATTCATTAACAATTCTCTCACCTTCAAAACCTGGATCAACAATTACAGCTTTTCCGATTTCCGGATCTGATAATAAATAACAATTTGTCTCCAGAGGACCTACAACAATTTTTTCAATATTTATTTTATTAATAATATATTCCTTTGTTAATTTTAAAAAAATTATTAATAATAATTAAATAATAAGAAGAATAGAAATATTATTTTTTGGATTTATCTTTATTCTCTTCAGTAAGCAAATCTTCTGCAAGCGAAAGTGCTATTCCGGAAAGCATAATCTCAGGTCCGAGTTTAGTAAAATCTCCTGATAATAGAGAAGAATCAACATTGGAATAAAAAGAACACGCAGCCCCTTTTTCAATGATCAATCCTGAGAGTCTGCCCTTATGTTCACCTACAAATGTGACTTCTCCTAACATTTCACTCACTACATATCCTGAACAGAAATGAAGCTGAAGGTGGGTTGCATTCGTATATACAGAAATAAGATTTCCGGTTTGATGCCCAATTTTTATATCATTAAAAATCTCAATAGATACTTTTCGATTTTCTGATTCATTCTCCAAAACCATCCTATACGATGAATCACTTTTTTCAAAAGACTGATCAAGGACTTTTTCAATCTTTTTAAAATCTTCTTTTGTAAAATGAAATAACATAGTACCCTTTCTTCATAAAAACTGGTAATAGTACTACACAATAATTTCTATTAAATATAAACCAAATAATTTTAATTAGCAAATATTCATTATAGAAAGTAATTGCATTGTTCCTCCTCCAATAATTGACACTGAGACATTATCATCAACTCTGGTAATAAAAATTTCAGCAAGCAAGGAGGCTACAATACCGGCGATACCAATTATTAAATCAGCCTCTATAATAAAACAAATTATAATAACACTTGAAAATAAATAAGCCAAACAGCCTTCCAGGGTTTTATTTGCATAAATCTTATGGTGTCCCCAAACCTTCCCGACTACTGCACTAAATGCATCTGAGATAATAATAAACAACATAACAGTCTGGGCTATCCATTTATCAAAAAAAAATATTGATACAAATATACCTATGAAAATATAAGTTGCACCTGTTAAACAGTGTTTTTCATTATCTCTTAAAAGTGTAGAAAATAAACTGTAAAAAAAAACTGAAAAAGGTTTCCATAAAAATCTCGCTATTTCTACTAATAACGCAAAAAACAAAAGGAATCCCGAAATCAACAACATTTCTCTTCGGTTATAATATCCATATAAAATTGGAATTAAAATAGTTGCAAAATGAATTAATTTTCTTTTAATTTCACCGTTGATGTGCAAACTAGAACTTTTTTTCTGCATTTTTTCTTATATCTTTCAACGCCTGTTCGTAATTATCACTTTTATAAATTGAAGATCCGACTACTAGAATATTAACACCTTTTTCTACCAACTCTCCGGCATTATTTTTGTTAACCCCTCCGTCTACAGAAATTTCAATCTTATGATCTATTCCCTCAGCTTTATTTCTCACTACTGTTATTTTATTCAATTGTTCTGACATAAATGACTGTCCTCCAAAACCAGGCTGGACAGTCATAACCAGTATCCGCTCAAGATGCGGCAGATAATCCACAATTTCTGAAACATCCGTTTCAGGATTAATTGAGATACCAGCTCCCAATCCTGCATCGTGTATTGCTGATGCTAATTTAATATGATCATAACTGATCTCAGCATGAAAAATAATGCCTTGTACACCGGCATCTTTATAATCATCAACATATTTCTCCGGATGCTGTATCATCAGATGAGCCCAAAAGGGCAAATCTGTAGTTTTTCTGATTGATTTTATAACAGGAGCACCAAAGGTAATATTTGGGACAAAATTTCCATCCATAACATCCAGATGAATACCATCTGCACCTGCTCTCTCCACCTGCTGTATTTCCTCTCTGAGACAAGAAAAATCTGCAGAAAGTATAGACGGATATATTTTTACATGACTCATCAGCCACTCCTAAAGTTTATTAATAACCAAATTGATCACTGTTCCCTGTTCAACTTCTTCTCCTGGTTCTATTGATTGTTGTATAACTGTACCAGACACTAAATCAATATAGGTTTCGGTAGTTATTTCACCTACTTTTAATCCTGCAGAACGTATTATTTTTTTAGCCTGGAGCAGACTTCTTCCAACAACATCAGGAGTAATAAACCTGTCAGGTCTTCTTCCATTACTGACAATAATATTAATTAAAGTATCTTTTTTTACCAGAGTACCCTGAGGAATCGATTGTTCAAAAACGACTCCCCTGGGCTGATAATTATTATATTCATAGAATATTTCACCAGGCTGTAAACTATTTTTTTCCAATATAAATATTGCATCTCTTTCCGACCTGCCAACTACCTGAGGTACAGATACTTTCTGTTCACCTGCACTGATAATAAGATATATTCTCCGTCCTTTTTTGACTTTAGTGAAAGGGGGAGGGCTATGACTTAACACAACACCCTTCGGATATAATTCATTATACTTTTCTCTATCTTTTACAACTTTAAATCCTTTGGATTCTAAAAGATTTTTAGCTTCCTGAAATTTTAATTCGGTAACATCCGGTAATTCCAACTCATTACCGTGTTTAGTGTAGATGGGCATGATAATCCAGTCCATCAGAAAAACAAATATCGCCAAAACTAAAATTGTTGATCCTATTCCAATAAATAAATTCTTTTTATCCTTAAACCAATAAATTACTGAATTCATACTCTCTTTACCCTCTTTTCTTTAAACGAACAGCAAACGATCCGTCAATATTATGTTTATCCGGCCAGGTTTTAACAAATCCTTCTTTAGTGACAACTGCGGAATGAACAAATTTTTTTCCGTCCTCTGCTGAAAAATCTTTGTGATCCTTAAGAAAAATTTCAACTATTTGCTCATTTTCTTCATAAAGTAATGTACAAGTGCTGTAAACCAGAACTCCGCCTGGCTTTATATAAGAAGCTGCAGAATTAATTAATTGTTTCTGAATCTTTACCAGATCCAGAACATGTCTGTAATCTCTCAGCAATTTCATTTCACTCTTTCTCCGCAATCCTCCGAATCCTGAACACGGAGCATCAAGTAATATTTTATCAACAGGTTTTTTTAGAGGTAGTAGTCTGCTGTCTGTAATTACAGGATAAATATTTTTTAGATTTAACCGTTTATAATTTTCAACAATCTTTCTGATCCGAACAGGGTGACGATCACAAGCAATGATTACCGCCTTATCTTTTGTTAGATCAGCACAATGAGTAACTTTACCTCCCGGTGCTGCTGCTGCATCCACTATAACTTCTTCTGGTTGTGGAGAAAGAAGATGAGAAACAAAACCTGCACTGATATCCTGAATTATAAAATATCCTTTTTTAAATATTTCGGTTGATACAACTCTGTGTGCACCACTGCTTACAATTAGAAATTCTTCTAAGAGAGATGATCTTCTGGTAGTTATGTTTTCAGAGGCCAGGGCTTTTTCTACTGTTTTAACATTAGTTATTGACCGATTGATCCGAATAGTTAAAATTGGTCTTTGGTTATTAGCTTTACAAAGACTGTCAGTTCTTTCAACACCTAATTCTTTAATCCATTTTTCAACCAGCCATTCCGGATGTGCCCATTTTATGGAAAGGGCCCGGACAGGATCCTTCTTTATTAAAGGAATATCCCTGATTTCCGGATCTCTGATAATACTCCTCAAAATACCATTAACCACTCTTCCCCAGACTAATCCGTCTTTTTGAACTGTAAGTCTCACAGATTCATTAACAGAAGCATAATCCGGTACCTTATCCATATACATAATTTGATAGAGACCTACATTAAGAACATATTTTACAAAATCCGGCATTTTAGTCCATTCACCATTATATGCGCGTTTAAGAATCCAGTCAATTTTGATCTTCCAGCGCAGAGTTCCGTGTACCAGTTCTGTAACAAACCTTCTGTCTCTAATATTTACCTTGTTTTTCTTAAAATAATAGTTAAGGAGAATATCAGCATAGCTTCTGCTTTCTAATACTCTGCTTACAATGTAAATCGCTACTAATCTCGGATTGATTTTATGCTTTGCAGTCATTGATCACTAACCAAATTTAGTCCCTGAAGAAATATGAGTTCCGCGAATAAATTCACAGGTATCCATTCGTTTCTTGCCCTCCAATTGAATTCCCTGAAAACGTACAATCCCCTTACCTGCATTAATATCCAAGCCGTCCTTACCAGCGTTAACTACAGTACCGGGTGCATAATGAGGACTACTCTTTTCATTCAGTTTTTCTGCATCAAAAAGTTTTATCCTTTTGCCATTCCAAAACGTATGCACACCTGGTCGGGGCGATAGACCCCGACAAAGATTAACTATTTCATCAGCTGAATCTTCCCAGTTTATTCTTCCCGTTTCCATAGTTATTTTTGGTGCTCTGGAAGGGTTACCTTTTTGAGGTACAGGTTTAATATCACCGGATTCTATTAAATCAACAGTTTTAACCATCAAATCCGCACCTGAATTGGCAAGTTTGTCATGGAGAGTCCCACAGGTATCATTTTTCTCAACCTTTAAGGCCTCCTGGAGTAATATATTACCTGTATCAACTTTCTTTCTAATAAAAAAAGTGGTTACCCCGGTTTTTTCTTCTCCCTTGATCAATGCCCACTGAATAGGAGCAGCTCCTCTGTATTTTGGAAGAAGTGAAGCATGGAGATTCACAGTTCCGTAAGGCGGGATATTAAAAATAACCGGGGGAAGAATACAAAATCCTACTACAATGAAGCAATCTGCCTCTAATTTTTTGAGTTCCTCAATAAACTTTTCATCTTTTAAGTCTGCCGGCTGTAGTACTGGTAAACCCAGTTCATCTGCTGCCTTTTTGACCGGAGAGGATTTGATCTTTAATCCTCTCCCCTTCCTGCAATCCGGAACTGTTACTACTCCTGCAATTTCATGCGCACTCTGCTCTAATCTTTTCAAACTTGGAACAGCAAAATCCGGGGTTCCCATAAATACAATTCGCATCTATATTATCACCCTGATTTTTTATTTATTACCTGTGCCACAGAATTTCGTGAAATTTCAATTTTTACTCCCTCTGCAACTTTTACTAATAAAATATTTTCCTTATCTCGAATACCAGCTATAGTTCCAACTATTCCGCCTGAAGTCATTATCTTATCCCCCTTAGCCAGGGATTCTATCATTGCTTTATGTTCTTTCTGTTTTTTGGCTTGAGGGCGTATCATCAAAAAATACATAACCACAATAATCAGGATAAATGGTAAAAACGCAACCAGCGGATTACCTCCTTCTCCTCCTCCAGTTCCTCCCATCGACATCATTAGTATAGTATGAATCACAATTACCTCCTTTTGTTTTTAGTTAATAATAATATTATTCGGAAAATTTTTCCAAAATCTCTTTTTTCCATTCTGCATATCTATTGTTTATTATTTCTTCTCTTGCCTTCTTAACCAGTTGTATATAAAAATATAAATTATGAATTGATGCCAATCGTAAGGCCAGAATTTCTTCTGCCTGAAAAAGATGACGGATATATGCTCGGGTAAAATTTCTGCAGGTATAACAACCGCAATCTTCATCTATTGGGTACAGATCATCTTTATACTCAGCATTCTTTAACACTATTTTACCATTAAAAGTATAAACAGTTCCATTCCTTCCATTACGCGTAGGTATGACGCAGTCAAACATATCAATGCCTTTGTCTATTGCTTCTACAAGATCATCAGGTTTTCCTACCCCCATTAAATACCTGGGTTGGTTTACAGGAAGAAGATCTGTACAAAAATCAGTAATATCCAGCATAGAACTCTTAGGCTCTCCCACTGCAAGACCTCCAATAGCATAACCATTAAAACCAATTTTTAACAATTTTTCAACACTTTTTTTTCTGATCTCTTTATAAGTACTCCCCTGAACTATACCAAACAGCTGCTGATTATGTTCATAAAGAGGATCAGATCCCTGGAACCGTTCTGAACATTGTTTAGCCCATTTTATGGTTCGATTATTGGCTTTATCAGCATCCTTTAAAGAACAGGGATAAGGAGCACATTCATCTAACACCATCATGACATCACTTCCTAAACTACGTTGTATATCAATAATTGTTTCCGGTGTAAAAAAATGATAACTTCCGTCGATATGTGACTGGAAACGAACTCCTTTATCAGTTATTTTTCTTAAAGCTGCCAGACTGAAAATCTGAAATCCTCCGCTGTCAGTAAGGATAGGTTTTTTCCAGGAAATAAAACGGTGCAGACCTCCTGATTTTTGAATAAGTTCAGTCCCCGGCCGTAAAAAAAGATGATAGGTGTTCCCTAAAATAATTTCTGCACCCAGATCCTGTAACTCATGGGGAGAAAGTGTTTTCACTGTACCCTGTGTCCCTACCGGCATAAATATCGGTGTCTCTATATTCCCGCGAGAAGTTTTCAGGAACCCGGCCCGGGCTTTGGTATTTTTATCTTTATGTTCGATTCGAAACATGTTATTAACTTTACTCTTTTTTTAGATTTTTGTAAATGACAGCTGAGTCAACTTAAAAATCCTTTCCTACTAAATATACGGAAATTACAGAATTGTTTCTATTAAGATTATACATTTATCTCCGTTTTTTTCGTATTTTTCGTAGGTTATTAAAATAGTCTTATAACTTTAAATAAAGAACTCGACTTTTTTAAAACAAATGATCAACTGCATCATTAACACTTGATACTCCTACAAGAGTGATCTCATTTCTGTTTTTTAACTTTTTCAAACTCACCTTGGGGAGAATCACTCGTCTAAAACCTAATCTGTCTGCCTCTGAAATTCTCATTTCCATCTGAGAGACACCGCGTACTTCTCCGGTTAATCCAACTTCTCCAATAACTACTGTAGAAGTATCTATGGACTTATTTTTCAGACTGGATACAATCGCTAAAGCTATGGAAAGATCAACCCCCGGTTCTCTTAATCTCATGCCGCCAGCAGCATTTATAAAAACATCCTGATTCCCTAATTTCAGTCTGACTCGTTTTTCCAAAACAGCCAGGATTATGGATAATCTCTTCTGTTCCACACCTGTGCAGGTTCTCTGCGGAATTCCATAACTGGAGGGACTGACCAGCGCCTGTACTTCTACCATCAAAGGACGTGTTCCCTCTAAACTGACAGTTACTACCGATCCGGGAATATTATCGGACCGTTGGGAAATCAAAAATTCGGAAGGATTTTTTACTTGTTTCACTCCCTGATCAGTCATCTCAAATAATCCAACTTCACTTGTAGACCCGAAACGATTCTTTACTCCTCTGAGTATTCTGTAAAGATGCTGCTGATCACCTTCCATTATCAGCAATCCGTCTACCAAATGCTCCAGAACCCTGGGGCCGGCAATATTACCTTCTTTGGTAACATGACCAATCATAAAAATCGGTATTTGTGTCTTCTTCGCACATTCAGTCAGTTTATAGCCGCAAAATCTCACTTGACTTACATTGCCGGGCAGACTTTCCAGTTCAGCAGAACGGAGTGTTTGTATTGAATCAACAACGACCAGTGCAGGCTTCAGATTATTCATGTGTTCAATAATGCTGTCAACATCCGTTTCATCCACCAGCATATAATCACTTACATCAATAGATAATCTTCGGGCCCGAATTTTGATCTGGGTTAAGGATTCTTCACCAGTAATATACAGCACCTTTTTACTTTGCTCTGCAAGACAATGACAAATCTGAAGCAGTAAGGTTGATTTACCTATTCCTGGTGAACCTCCGATCAAAAATATTGATCCATTTACAATACCCCCACCTAACACCCTGTCAAATTCAGAAATACCAGTCAGTATCCTGTGTTTATCTATGAGTGGTATTTCAGAGATTTTCACCACTTTACTTTTTTGATAAGATTTTGTCAAAGATCTTGTTCTGCTATCCCTTACCTCTTCTACAAAGGAATTCCAGGCTTCGCATTCACTGCATCTTCCCATCCATTTCGGGGATTCATAACCGCATGACTGACACACATAAACAGTTTTTACTTTTCCCATATTATTCAACTATTATAAAAAAAAATACTACAATTTAATTATAACTTGTTTTTGTATATATTTAGCAGGACTATCCTCAAAATCGATCTTTAACGTGTATATAGTATTACTTTTATTTCTGATAGTAGCATTTAGAATTTCTTCTAATTTTACATTTTCCGAACATACACGAAGGGTGTGACTGCTTCCTGCAGGAGCTTCCAGGTTTATAAGAAATTTGTTATTCTCAAAATTCTCAGATATCACTCGTAAACCCTCTGCTGTTTCACCGGTTTTGGGTATATTAAAATCCGGCATCACATATATACTACCCTGATATTTTATTTCCACCATAACTGTATCTTTAATAATAAAGTCAAATTCAGGAATTGTCAAAGATAAATGTTTATTTAAGTTAAAATTAATTTCTTCTCCGTTTACAGTAACAGTGTTAATAACTGCTGCATGAGGGAATACCGGTTTGAAATTAATGTTCAGTCCGGCTTTATTGTTCACAGTAAAATGATAATATACTTTATCATTCTTTTTAGTCATATCCATATGCATCAAAGTATTGCCTACCCGTATATTTTTTACCCTGAACGTATTCCAGTGAAATGGTAATGCGGGAGAGAACGATAAAGAGTTTTCCGGAGCAGAAGGATCAAGTCCAAGCATACCTTCAATAAGGGGCTGAAGCACCATAGTTTCTGACCAGCATTGATGACTGCATACACCTGAAGGTTTATACGATGCACCATGCAGCACTTCTTCAATATATCCCAGAGACCAGTCTTTATAGATACCAAGGTTATCCATGAGGTGCTGAAATCCCTGGGCAGGTTTATAATTTTTATATTCTGCCAGTGCTGTCCACCCTGTAAATAAAGGCCAGACACTGCCGGTATGATACCCCCGGGGATTAAAATATTCACTTGTTTCACTGACAATTCTTACTCCCCAGTTTGCAGAAAAATTATTACCAGCTAATCTGTCTAGCACTGACTGAATTTTGCTGTAATTCTGAATCTGGTTAAAATAAAGCGGTATTGACGGCATGACAGTAACATCGGTGATAAAACCACCGTCCTTATTGACACTGTGATTGAAAAAACTGGTCTTGCCATTCCAGAATTTTTGGTTAATTATATGTACAACCGCATCATAATCTTCTTTGTATTTTTTAAATTCTGCAGCTTTACCTAAAACATTTGCCATATACGAAGCCTGTTCTAAGGCTTCCGCCCAGCATGAAGCTAAATAAAGAGTGGATTTTCCTCCGTATAAATGACCGCCCTCAACCCAACCGTGGCCCACATTTATATTTTCAATCAGCTTATCATTATCAGTATCAGTAGAATAGCAGTAATTTATAGCTTTTTTTATTTTTTGCCAGTTATTGTGTATAAATTTTTTATCTCCGGAATGATGCAGATAATCGCCGGCCAGAATCAGAAATAAAGGAGTCGCATCGGAAGCATCATAATGTACTACTCCGGAAGTGGTTAATTCATGATATATCTTCCCTGATATATCCTGAAAATCAAGATACTGCTTTAATATATATTTAACTTTTTCAAAATCACCGTAATCATTCAAAGCAAAACCGCTCCACTCACCATCTCTGCCAAAATACCAGGCGTAACCGGGTCTTCCGCTCACTTCATGTCCTCCATCCCAGCCGTGAGCTGTGCTTGCATATCCTGCTACCAGAGATTTTCCTATACCCGGGGTATGAACAAAAAATTTATCTGTTCCGATCAATGCCCACTTATACCCGTTATTAAACTCCTGGTCTGGTGAGGTTATTTTCAGTCTATCTTTTAGTAAATTCTGATAATAATTATAACTGTTTATATATACTGAATATGGTTCTTTAATGGCGCTGCAATAATAATCCTGGTTTTGTTTTACTCCCTGATTACTGGATGATATAACCACATCGAATGAATCATTACTCTTAAGTAGAAATTCTGACATAGCATACACCTGAAATGTACTGCCGGGGATACCTGTAAACTGATCATTAATTATTCGGATTGCATCAAACTGACCTATCATATTCTGCTGAGGAATTTTATTAGCTCCGATCATAGAAGAGAAATCTCCGGACTTGTCTTTTATGATAAAATAATTTCCATTCCTGTTCCAGTCATAATACAAAGAGCCCAAAACCCGGGAAGAGTAAGGCCACATATACCTTAAATTACTTTTAAACCTTAGATAGAGATGTACAGGCTGTGTTCCTCTATAATCATAATGAATAATGCCAACCGGTCTGGTAATATCTACAGTAATAATTTCGGTTAAACTGCAATTTTCTATAGTGTAAGACCTGGTAAAGGAATGCGGTTCAACTGCAATTTCCGGTTCATAATCAGAAAGCCAGTAAATTTTCTCATCAGATGCAAATCTGTATCCAATTTCATAATCCCGTAATGCCATAACCGGATGCACCCACATCTCCTCAATTCCTGCTTTCTCCTTTCCCATAATGACTATGCGTTGCCCTGCCATATCCCAGGAATAATCTGCAGCTTTTTCCCGTGTCAGAACAATTTCACTTTTCTTTTGCTTCCATTGAAAGGATTCAGGGTAACGTACAGTATCAGTATCTAATGAAAATTTCTGCACTGTATTATCATTCTGATGCCAATAATGTACTTTTCCTTCAATTGTATCAGTTAAATAATCAATTACATTATGGAGAAATAATTCTAAATGCTGCTGATTATAATTCGCAG
>CAZETW010000020.1:36557-38857 GCA_964515295.1 uncultured bacterium
CACCTGTGTCCGGATCATGAATCCAGACAAGATCCACATCGGATAAAATAGAACTGTTTTGAGCTATTTCTTCGAAACTGATCTTTTTACTATCATACTGTTTATGGTCCATTAAAAAAGAATATGCTGCCGTGATCTCTTTTTGATATTCAACACTGCTGCGAGTCACAAATCCTATTCTAGTTTTTTTGGAAAAACAGCTTGGGAAAAAAGATAATATGCTTATCAGTATTATAAACACTGATATTGACATAATAAAACATTTTTTTATTCTATTCATTATCTTTTTAATTTTCTAAGTCTTTTAGAACTTTCATAATTTAACCAAATCATCATAAATATTTTGTTTAATCTCTTCTCTTAAAGCTCTGTCTGAAACAATATCGACTTTGGACTTTAATTCTTTTTCCAAAAAATTTCCTAATCCAGAGAGATCCAGTAAGGTTGCGCCTGGTAAAAATTTGACTAAAACGTCAATATCGCTCTCTTCACCCTGTTCTCCTCTTGAATGTGAACCAAAAACTCCTTTCAACTCTGCTTTATATTGACGTCTTACTTCTGGTTTTATCGATTTTAAAATTTCAAGAATTTTTTTTGGGTCATTTTTTTTCTCCCTAACAAAAAATATCACTAATCATCTTAAAATAAAATCAATTTATTTTGCTACACTATTTTTAAAATCTTATGAATGTTCTTTTATTTTTGTTCTTTAGTGTGTGGTGTTGTCCCTTCTCCGTTCTCCATCTTCCTTTTTTCCATTTTTCATTTTCCATTTCTTAACAGGTACCATTTATACCCGCTCAATCAACATCTTTCACACACCGAAACCCAACCGTACTATTCCGGTTTAAACTCGGAGATACTAAAAGCAGCATTTGCCGGTTATATAACTTTTGCGGGCCTCCTTTAACATACCATTGACTGGAGGAGGGATTATAGTAACTTCCACCCCTCATCATGACAAAATAATAGCTGCCGTTATCGTAGACATCCTGGGTTAACTGCCAGACATTACCTACCAGATCCTCCACAGCAAAAGGACTGGCTGCTTCCGCATGCTGACCTATTGATTCTAATCTACCGGAACAGTTATGCTTAGTGGAATCATCCCTGTTACCCCAGGGCCATTTTCTTCCGTCTGTGCCCTGAGCTGCATACTGCCATTCAGCTTCTGTCGGGAGCCTCTTTCCTGCCCACCGAGCATAGGCTTTTGCGTCATTAAGACTGACATACACAACCGGCTTATTGGCGTCACTTTGTTTATATGTACTGTTTTCCCAGTGCTTGAGATAGTTGGCTGTATCCCGGGGCATATAGTTCGACTGTTTGAGGAATTCGTAATACTGCTTGTTTGTAACCGGATATGTATCAATATAAAATTCTTTTATCTTAACCAAAGAAGAATCAGCATTATCCGGATATGGAATAAACCGATCTTTATTAAAAGCATAAAATATAAACTCTCTGGAAGGAATTTTAACCATATTCTCAGGTTTTCCCTCCTGACCTGTCCTGCAGACTTCGCTCACTAAAACTGGTTTTCCGGGTTTACGATAAACCATTCTTTCATCTTCTAATTCACCCTCTTTAAATAATTGAATGATCAATTTACCTTCAAACCGGCCAAACACCTCAGCCAGTTTTATGTTTGTTTTTTTATTACGGCTGACAAAGGGCTTCTGATTGTCCCTGCTATCCTCCTTCCATATACAGATACTGTCACCAACAGAAGTATTGATTTTAAGACTGTCACCAAAATAATCAACAGTTAAATTTTTTTGAAACTTTACGATACAATCAACATTCCCCTCTTTTCTGGTGTTCAGCCAATTACTGTTAAAACTTTCAATACTGACCGGTAAATAAGTGGCTGAATCAGTCTGTACCGGTGTCAATTCCTCATGATTCCAGATACTGACATAATGGGCATTGTTACTTTTTTGTACCTCAAACAGCGGACCTGCATGTCCGTTGGGATTGAAACTTAACACAGTATACATAGTTTTATCCCCTTTACTCCATGTATTAACCCATATACTGTCCACCAGAGCATCGATTAAAGGAGTAAAAGTATAACTATTAAAAAGAGATGAATTTTCTCTTAAAATTTTTACAGTTTTCCCTAAATAATGATATTCTTCTTCCATCCATGCCGGACGTCCCGGAGCAAAAGTATTTATCTCAGTTCCATAGCCGTTAAAAAAAGATATTGCTGTCTCCCGGTGTATTCTGCCTTCACTGAGCTGGCAAACCCGGAAAATGGAAATATCCGGTTTGATTAATTTGTTCAGATTCAAAGG
>CAZETW010000021.1:0-4475 GCA_964515295.1 uncultured bacterium
CAGGGTGGTGGTGTAGCAAAGCTCAGGACAAACTCAGCCTGATGGTATATAGTGAAAATTATTTTTTTTGATTTTTCATTTAATTGAAAAAGGAGAAAGCAATCGAAGTTATAACAGATTTTATTGATATTAATACAAAGGGATTCAGTGATATTATTGATATCACTGAACAGGTAGCAAAAGTAGTAAAAAAAAGCGGTCTGCAGGAAGGCAGTTGTATGGTCTTTGTTTCCGGTTCTACTGCAGCAGTGACTACTATTGAATATGAACCCGGGCTGGTTAAAGATCTTCCGGAAGCTTTAGAAAAATTTGCACCTTCTGGAAAAAGATATCATCACGATGATACCTGGGATGATGGTAATGGAGATGCACATATAAGGGCAGCGGTCATTGGAGGTTCTTTTACAGCACCTTTTCAAAATGCTTCACTCCTGCTGGGCACCTGGCAGCAGATTGTGGTTGTTGACTGTGACAATAAACCCCGTCACAGAAGGATCGTTGTTCAATTAATGGGAAAATAAATTATGCCGGTTGATACAATTGTCTGGAAAAATAATAAAATCAGGATAATAGATCAAACCAGACTACCTGAAGAGCTCGTCTATTTTGATATTGGTACTATTGAAACATTAGGAGAGGCAATAAGAAGTCTCAGGATAAGGGGGGCTCCTGCCATTGGAATAGCAGGTGCGCTGGGGATTGCTTTAGCAGCGCATAACTATTCAGGTGATGATACAGGTATATTAATAGAGAGTATAAAGAATGCAGAAGAATATTTAAAGAAAACCAGGCCCACTGCTGTTAATCTGTTCTGGGGTATAGAAAGGATGATCAAGACTGCTGCAAAACATTCTTATACATCAGTCAGTCATCTGAAAAGACTTCTTTTACAAGAAGCGCTTACAATACTCGAGGAGGATAAGGAGATTTGCAGAAAAATCGGGAAAAATGGAGCTGAAATACTCCCTGATAAAGCAACTGTTCTTACTCACTGTAATGCAGGTGGTTTAGCTACTGCTGATTTTGGTACTGCTCTGGGAGTTATATATGCAGCAACAGAGATGGGAAAGTCTATTAAAGTATATGCTGATGAAACCCGCCCTTTACTGCAGGGTTCACGATTGACAGCCTGGGAACTCCAGAATTCAGGAGTGGATGTAACTGTATTATGTGATTCTGCTGCCGCATATCTTATGCAGCAGAAAATGATTGACTGTATAATCACAGGAGCTGACCGTATAGCTGCTAATGGGGATACTGCTAATAAAATCGGCACTTATGCTCTGGCAGTACTGGCAGTAGAACATAACATTTCTTTTTATATTGCTGCACCGGTTTCTACTTTTGATTTTTCCCTGGCCTCGGGGTCCCAAATCCCGATTGAACAAAGAGCTGCTGAGGAAGTTATTAAAGGATTTGGTAAACTTACCGGCCCCCAGGGGGTTGATGTTTATAATCCTGCCTTTGATGTCACACCTCATACTTTTATCAAAGGGTATATTACTGAAAAAGGAGTTTTTCAAGCAGAGGAATTAGAAGATGAGCTAATAATATGAGTGCAGGTGATACAGTATGCAAAAATATATAATGCCGATTACAGTAATAATTTTTTTATTTTTAATTCCTGTGAATTATGATAATTTTTATTGTCAATCAATTGATCATTTAAAAAATAAAGAAATCCGGGCTGTTTCTCTTAATAGACTGCAGAAGAGACTTCAGGATGCTCAGGGACAGCTGAAAAGGTCTCATATTGCCATGCAGTTAGGCGGAGTAAACGAAATTATAGGTTTCATGCAGGATGAATGCAATCAGGATATCATTCTGTTAGGGTATACTGATACTTCTTTTCCAGCTATTTACACAGAAGATCTGGTGGTTGCTCTTAGAAATGCCTGGCTGAAATATGCGGATCTGAGAGGTAATACTTATTATTATTCCAATCCCGGGTGCTCCATTGATCCGGATCAGCAGGTAATGCTGAAACTCAGTAAACTTGGGGGAGAAGTATTATCCAGAAGATCTATTGAGGAGTCACGAAAAGTACTGTCAGAATGGCACAGTATATGTCGGCAGCCTCAAAATGTACGGATTATGGGAATACCTTTTAACAGTCATTTTGCTGAAGTTATGGTACGGGCAGATTATGATATGAAAAATATTGTAAATGGTACCGACAGTGTAGAAATTTCCGGATTACATAGTCTGGTGGAAATGAAAGAGACCCAGGTTTTTGAAAAAATTTTAAATAAAAAACCAATTTCGATAACGTTATCTATGAATCGTTTTTGGTTTTATCCGGGAGAAAACAAGTACGAAGAAAGCGAAGGTATGGTATTAATCAGACAATGTCCGGTTCTTTTATTAACAGAAAATGAATATAACAGCAGTGATAAAAAAGTAGATTCTCTGGCAAATCAATTTGCTCATAATGTTACAGTACATTATGGTGAATTGGCTCAGGAACGGGTGATATATAATAAACTGAAAACTCTGTTTCGTTTGGTATGTATTGCCAAGATTTTAAAATATAGGGATAACGGATTCATTGAAAAAAGACTAACTTATTTTTTAAATGATTTTTTAATTCCCGAAATACAGGTGGAGAGGTCATTACCAGGTAAAAGTGTTATACGGGAATTTGAGCACAAAGAAGAAGTCAGCAATGGATACAGTATTCTTCATATGTGGCTGCCCAGCTGCGGAGGAGTGGATATTAATATTAATCCGGATAAGGATTTTTTTCAATCTCCTTCAAATCCCACACTGTTTCATGAGTTGAAAAGAAGGATCATCAATCAAAAAGATTCAATTAAGTTTTATTGGGATGTTGAACCGGATAACAGAGAATATTAGATATATGCAGAATTTTATAGAAAAATGAAAAGTGTCCTGTGTTTGTTATTTATAATTTTTTTATTATCTTTCCTTTTAAATAATCTTTTTCCATTTTTTCGGTTTTAATTAAAGCAAAACTGTTTATTAATTCATCTTGTAATTTTACTCTGACGGGTATATATTCAGAAGATAATCCTTTAATTGTTGCTTTAATATTCCTGCTTTCAAATAAAACCTTAATAGTTTTCCCAATACATTGAGATAAAAATTGTTTCTTTTTTTCTAATCCCAATTCCCGTAATATTTCTGCTCGTTTTATTTTAATTGCAGGATCAACTCTTTCTGTTATGGAATATGCTTTGGTCAGTTTCCTAAGTGAGAACGGAAAAACATGAAGATAGGTAAACGGAACTTCAGCTATAAGTTCATATGTATCTTTAAAATCATTTTCTGATTCACCGGGAAATCCTGTAATTATATCTGTTCCAAGACCAATTGTATCAAATTTAGATAAAATTCCTGCAATTGTATCCAGATATTCTTTAACGGTATAAGGGCGATTCATCAGTTTCAGGATTTTATCACTCCCGCTTTGGAGAGGAATATGAAAATGATTACATATTTTGTCTGAATCAGCTACGGTGGATATCAGTCTGTCTGTAATATCTCCTGAATCTATGGAACTTAAACGAATTCTGCCCAGTTGAGGAATTTTGATTATTTTCTGCAGTAATTTTGCCAGACTGTCTTTTTCTTTTTTTTCTTTCCCATATTTACCAATATGAACACCGGTTAACACTATTTCTTTATATCCTCGGGGAATCAAATTTTTAATCTGATAGAGTACTTCTCCTTCATCAACACTGCGGGCTCTGCCTCTGGTATGCGGCACAATACAGTAAGAACAAAACTGATTACAGCCGTCCTGTATTTTTACCAGTGCTCTGGTTCTATTCGGGAAATGTCCTTCTTTGCTTTCTGCTTTAGCAACTTTATCTATAGGATGTACAATTGTTATGGGAGGATATTTTTTGTTCGGTTTTTTGAGGTAATCAAATAATTTGAATTTATCCTGAACACCAAGTATGTAATCAACTCCTTTGATAGCTGCAATGTTTTCCCATGATACCTGCGCATAACAGCCGGCAACGATTAAAGTTGCCTTGGGATTGATCTTATAGTATTTACGTATTATTTGTCTGCATTTGGAATCACTTCTGTGAGTGACAGTGCATGTATTAATAAAAATAACATCCGCATCACTGACACTATTGACTACATCATATCCTCTGTGATGGAATTCATTAATCAGGAAAGCTGTTTCAGCCTGATTTACCTTACATCCAAAAGTTTGAAAAAAAACTGTATACAAATTATACCCCTCAAAAAAATAGCCAGGTAAGAAGCCTGGCTATTTTTTTGGTTTATTTTTGATAAAACAACTCAGGATTCCTTATCATCTTTCTTTTTTTTCTTTTTAGCTGTTTCTATGTCCTTCTTTTTTTTGGAAGCAGTTTCAGATTTTTTCTTTTTCTCAGTTTTCTTTTTCTTCTTTTTATCAGATTCTGTTTCTTTAGATTTTTTTGTTTTCTCTGCTTTGTCCTTTTTTACTTCCTTTTCAGTTTCTTTTTTCTTTT
>CAZETW010000021.1:4575-38267 GCA_964515295.1 uncultured bacterium
TTTGTTTTCTCTGCTTTGTCCTTTTTTACTTCCTTTTCAGTTTCTTTTTTCTTTTTTTCTTTTTTGGCCTCAGGTTCAGCTTTTTTCAACTTTGTTTTTTCAGTTTTTTTACTTTTTTTCTCAGCTTCCTTTTCAGAAGATACTTTTTTCTTTTTTGATTTTTCAGTACTCAGAGTATCTTCTGGAGTTTTACCAGCAATTTCAGCCAGAGTAGGTTTGTCGTCTTCACTCTTTTTCATATAGTCTTTAATTTTTTTCTCTTCATCTTCAGAATCTTTGATTTTTTCTTTTTCCTCCAGCTTTTTTCTGGATAATATTACTCTTTTGTTGTTTTTTTCAAATTCAATTACCATTAATTTGATTTCATCGCCGGCTTTATGAGATTTTTTTACTTTTCCGATACTGGATTCTTCCATTTGAGAAATTGGAATAAAACCTTCTAATTTATAAGGAAGCTCTACGATTAGTCCTTTTTCAATGAACCGTAATATTTTTCCGGTCACTTTAGAACTAATTTTATATGTGTCTTCAAATTTTTTCCAGGGATCTTCGGTTAATTGTTTATAACCAAGTGAAATCCTGCGTTCAGATTTGTTAATCTCAAGTATAACTACTTCTACATCTTCTCCCTTTTTTAATACTTCACTCGGATGTCTTACTTTTTTTGTCCAGGAGAGATCAGATATATGAATTAATCCATCAATCCCTTCTTCCAGTTCAACAAAAACACCAAAATTTGTCATATTCATGATATGACCTTTGTGTTTAGAACCAATTGGATATTTCTTTTCAATATCCTGCCAGGGATCAGGAGTAAGTTGTTTTAGTCCCAGTGAAATACGTTTTTTATCTTTTTCAATACTTAATACTTTAACTTCAACTGTTTCACCAAGATTTACTATTTTTGCAGGATGAGTATTATAACGGTTCCAGGTCATCTCTGAAATATGGATAAGACCTTCAACACCTTTTTCAAGCTCAACAAATGCACCATAGTCTGCTATAGAAACAATCTTACCTTTTACTATTGAGCCAATAGGATATTTTTCTTCAATATCTTCCCAGGGATGCTCTTGTAATTGTTTCAGCCCCAGAGAAATTCGATCTTTAGCGTCATTGTAATCTAAAACCATTACATCGATCTCATCATCGAGACTTACTACTTCAGAAGGATGATTAATTCTTCCCCAGGAAAGATCATTTATATGAAGAAGACCGTCTACTCCCCCCAAATCAATAAAGACACCAAAATCTGTTATATTTTTTACTGTGCCTTTATAAACATCTCCCCTTTTTAAATTATTCACTATTTGTTCACGCTGTTCAGCTCTGTTCTCTTCTAAGATTACCCTGCGGGAAACCACAATATTTCTTCTTAATCTATTTATCTTTACAATCTTGAAATTGAATTCCTTACCTATTAAAGAATCAAAATCACGGATAGGTTTAACATCAATCTGAGAACCGGGTAAAAATGCTTCAACTCCCTGTAGATCTATAACTATGCCGCCTTTGATCCTCCGTTTACATACTCCTTTTATAGTTTCACCGGTTTTGTAGTATTGTACAATTTCTTCCCATTTTCTGATAAAATTTGCTTTTTTTCTGGATAAAACAAGCTGTCCATCAGAGTCTTCCAATGCTTCGATAAATACTTCTATTCCATCTCCCACCTTCAGATCAGAAATATTGTCAAATTCTTCAACAGGAACAGCTCCTTCGGATTTAAAACCAATATCAACAAATACATAATTCTTAGTAATTGCCTGAATTCTTCCTTCTACTATTTCATTGATTTTAATATCATTCAGCGTTCTTTCATATAATTCAGCGAATTTAGTATACTCTTCTTCAGAATATTTCTCTTCCGGGGAGAGTGAAAATTCAGGTATTGAATTCATTGATTTTTCACTACTTATATCTTTCGATACATTTGACTTATCACCTCCTTTGTTGTTTTTTTCCGGATCCTGAGATCCGTTAATATTGTTATTTTGTTTTTCCACATCCACCATATAAATGTACCTCCTTTATTTTTTTATCCCTTTTGGGATTTATCTTTATAATTCTTTTCTATGTAATTTTTCACTTCATTTAATTGCCACCGTGGTGTTGAAGCTCCGCCGGTAATACCAATATTATCATTATTTTTAATCCATTTTTTCTTAATCTCTTCCGGTCTCTCAATTTTATATGATCTTTTATTATATTTTAGAGCATATTCATATAACATCTTACAATTAGATGATTGTTTCCCTCCCACAAGTATAACAACATCCATCATAGAAGCAAGTTTTTTTATTTGTTTTTTTCTTTTATGCAGAAATCGGCAGGTAGTATCAATTACTTTAAAGTCGTCAAATTTAGATAATAGTTTTTTCCTTACCTCAGAAAAGAAGTCAGGATCAATTGTCGTTTGTGCTATTATTAATGATCTGTTATCAAAGTCATGTTTTTCTATTTCTTCTGTATTTGATATGACAATACCATTCCCATTAGTATTAGCTAGTAGCGCATTGACCTCCTGATGTTCCTTATTGCCAATAATTACAATTTTCCAGCCTTCTTGAATATGTTTGGTAATTAATTCATGTGAGTGCTGAACGATTGGACAGGTTGCATCGACAATATTAAATTTTTTTTCTTTTGCTATTTGGACGTTTTCTTCCAGTTCTCCATGAGTCCTTATCAAAAAATATTCGTCAGAATATTTTTTATCATCTGAATTATTAAAAAGTGTTTTACGTGTAATTGTCTTGAGCCCAATTTCTTTTAATCTGTCAATTTCCCGCTGATTGTGTATTAATTTACCTAATAAATAAACATCTTGGTTTTTATACAGTAATTCTTCAGCTTTGGAGATTGCGTTAATCACACCAGGACATGGTCGAGCTTTAGGTTCAATAAAAATTTTCATGTAACCTCTTTAATTTTAGTAATCACGAAATCAACTTGTTGCTCAATATTTAAATTGGTCGTATCCAGTTCTATACTATCTTCTGCTTTTTTAAGCGGACTGTGGATTCTGTTTGAATCTCTTTGATCCCTTTCTATAATATCTTTTATTAATTCTTCTTTAGTTATATTCAGTCCCATTCTTTTCATGTCTTTTAATCTTCTCTCCGCTCTGTTTTTCAGAGAGGCAATCAAGTAAATTTTTAGATCTGCATAGGGAAATACAACTGTACCCATATCTCTGCCTTCAGCTACAATGTTTCCTTTTCCCCCAATTTTTCTTTGTAATGTAACCAGAACTTCCCGGACATGAGGGACTTCACATACAGGACCGACTGCTCTGTCAATCTCCGGAGTTCTGATTTTGTTGCTTACATCCTTTTTATCAAGAAAGATTTTCATACCTTTCTTGGATTGTTTAATATTAATTTCTGTTGCATCAGCTATTTTTTCTATTGAGGGTGTATCATCTAAAGCAATATTATTTTTTAGTATTTTCAAAGCCATTGCCCTGTACATTGCTCCTGTATCAAGCAAAAGCCAGTTCATTTTATTGGCCACTTTTCTGGCAGTTGTGCTTTTTCCTGATCCTGCAGGTCCATCGATAGTCAGTATGAAATTGTCTTTTTTTTGTTTCATTTTAAACCAGTCTTTTGATAGAGTATTGTAATTTCTTCCGGATTTAATTCCCTCCATTCGCCCTCTTGTAGGCCATGAACAGTTAATCCTGCAAAAACAGTTCTTGTAAGTTTAATGACAGGATGGTTGAGACTTTTCATCATACGTTTAATTTGTCTTTTCTTGCCTTCATGAATGACGATCTTTATAAAACTTTTTTCTGAAGTTCTGTCAATTATTTTAGCTTCTCCTTGTACTGTGTGGCCGTTTCCTATATCCACTCCTGATTTTAATTTTTGTATGTCATTATTGGTAATATAGCCCTGTACAAGAACTTCATAAATTTTATCAATTTCAAATTTTGGATGTGCTAATCTGTAGGTTAGATCTCCATCATTTGTCAGCAACAGAACTCCGGTTGTATCATAATCCAATCTGCCTACTGGATAAATTCGTTCTTTAATATCAATACAGTCTATCACAAGTGTTCGTTTTCTCTGATCCGAGAAAGAAGTAATTACTTTTGCCGGTTTATTAAATAGTATATACCGATATTGTGAGGGAATCTGTAAGACTTCATTATTCAGCTCAATTTTATCAGTTCCTGGCTTTACCGTTACACCCA
This sequence comes from uncultured bacterium, assembly GCA_964515295.1. Classification (GTDB taxonomy): domain Bacteria; phylum Zhuqueibacterota; class QNDG01; order QNDG01; family CAYUAG01; genus CAYUAG01. Next base: position 8,774 of record CAZETW010000021.1, read on the forward strand.
TCTCTTTTACAGTGGTTCCATTAACGGTTATTTTACCTTCTTTTATAAGAATATTAGCCTTTCTCCTTGACGTTACTCCACTCAATGCTATATATTTATTTAACTGCATAATATATTAAAAAATTAAATTAATTACATATTTTTATTCATTTTTTTTTGAGTTCTCAGTATCTTCTACCTGGTTATCAATATTATTTTCTTTTATTAGTATATTACCTTCAGAATCAATAGTAGCTGATTCTAGAATTGGCTTGTTATCATCTGGAAATTTGTCTTTTTCTTGTAACAATTCTTCAATTTCTCTGGGCTTTGGCAGTTCATCTATAGAATTTATTCCAAAGTAACGTAAAAATTCCTTGGTGGTTTTGTAAAGTAATGGTCTTCCGGGTCCTTCGCCTCTTCCGGATATTGTAATGAGTTTTCTTTCCAGAAGTGTTCTTAATACTCCGCTTGAACTGACCCCCCTAATAGATGAAATATCAGTGTTTGCTATAGGCTGTTTGAAAGCAATAATTGAAAGTGTTTCTAATGCAGCTTGTGATAGTCTTGATGTACTTCTTCTTTTAAATAATTCTTTTACCCATTGTGCATAACTTTCCCGGGTTACCATTTCATATCCCCCAGCAACATGGATGATCTTTATAGCCCTGTTGGTTTGGCAGTATTCATGATTTAACTTTTCTACTGCTTTTTTAATTTGTCCTGGAGTGGCATCATCAATAATTGATTTAATCTGTGTAACTGCTAAGGGTTCATCTGATGCAAATATCAGTGCTTCTGCAATTGTTTTTAGTTTGTCTATTTTCAATAAATTTTAATACTTACCTTTTTATAATCCATAATTCACCGAAAGATTCTGCCTGTTGAACAGTAATTTTATGATTTTTGATTAATTCAAGAATAGCAATGAAAGTGACAATAATTACTGTTCTTTCGTTTAATTTTTCCATTAAATCTGAAAATGCTAAGCGTTTTTTTATTTCTAATTCATTAATTAAAAAATCAATTTGCTCATCCACTGTAATATTAATTGTATGTACTTCGTGTGTTGTCACTTTTGGTGCATTATCAAGTGCTGTTTTAAAAGCTTTAAAAAGATCAAACAGTGATATATCTTTTAACAGTTCCTCATTTGATACTCCCTGAACTTGAGAATAACTTTTTGCCCAGTCAAAATTGGAATGGGGAAAATATCTTCTTTGTCTATCTTCAATGGATATCAAGGATTCAGCAACTTCTTTAAAACGTTTATAGTCCAAAAGTTTTCTGACCAGTTCTGCCCTCGGATCCTCTTCTTCTTCTTCTGTGGTTTCAGCTTCTTTAGGTAGCAGCATTCTTACTTTGATTTGTATTAAGGTTGCTGCCATAAGAATAAATTCTCCTGCAATTTCTAAATCCAGTTCCTTCATCAGTTCAATGGTTTCGAGATACTGTTTGGTGATTTTAGCAATCGGGATATCATAAATATTTATTTCTTCTTTTTTAATAAGATAAAAGAGTAAATCTAAAGGCCCCTCAAAAATAGGGAGCTCAATTTTATAATTATTTTTTTTTTGTATAGTATCAATTATCATATATTATCCGATATTCATTGCCTCATGAACCATTACCATGGTCTTTTCTGCTTTTTTACGGGCTTTTTTATCACCCTCTGTGATTATATTTTCCACTTCATCTCGGTGGGTTTCATAGTAAAATCTTTTTTTTCTTATGGGCTGTAATTTTTCTGCAATTTTTGCTGCAACATCTTTTTTATGTTCAACACATCCTAGTTTTCCTGCTTTACAGTCTTGTTTGATTTTATCGATATTTTCTGGGAAAAATGTTTTATGATATGCATAAATAACACAGCCTTCAGGATTTCCCGGATCAGTTAGTTTAATCTTATTAGGGTCAGTATAGGCAGTCATTATTTTTTTTTGAATAATGTCCGGAGGATCTGATAGATAAATTGTATTATTCAGAGATTTACTCATTTTTTTATTATCCAGCCCGGGAAGCCGGGGATATTTTGTTAGAAGAGGTTCGGGTTCAAAAAATACATCTCCGTATAAGGAATTAAATTTTCTGGCAATCTCTCTGGTTATTTCAACATGTGGAACCTGATCTTCTCCAACAGGTACTTTATGAGCTCTATAAAGTAAAATATCCGCAGCCTGTAAAATCGGATATCCGAGATGACCATAAGACATATTATTGCCCAGACCGAGATCCTGTACTTGTTCCTTTACTGTTGGGTTTCGCTGCAGTCTTGGAACCGTTACTAACATGGAGAATAGTAAGTGGAGTTCTGCATGCTCTTTTATATGTGACTGAATGAAAATTGGGCTTTTCTCCGGATCTAATCCGGCGCTGAGCCAGTCGATTACTATTTCAATACTGTTATTTTTTATTATATCAGTATGATTCAGATCTGTAGTGAGCATATGCCAGTCTGCAACAAAATGAAAACTGTAATACTGATCCTGTAATTGTATCCAATTTTCAAGTGCCCCCACATAATTGCCAAGATGTAGTTTTCCTGTAGGCCGCATTCCACTTAATATTCTTTTTCTCATTATACTCCTTTAATTAATCGGACATGAACAAGTAAGGTTTCCAACGTTCATCCGGTATTCCGATGAGATGCTGAATAAAAAACAAATATCCTGGTTTTTTGGGGTTTCGAAGTAAAGGCATATCAGCTTCCTCCGGTGTCCTGTTGCCTTTTCTCCCATTACATTTCATACATGCACACACTAAATTTTCCCAAGTATCTTTACCCCCTTTATCTTTTGGTTTAACATGATCAATTGTCACTGAGCCATTTATAGAACCACAATATTGACATATATGTTTATCCCGTTTAATGATATTTTTCCTGGACAGAAGGATTCTCTTACGTTGAACTTTGATATATTTAGATAAGCGGACGATACTTGGCAGTGGCATAGACATGCTGATAGAATGAACAATATAGTGATTTTTCTCAATCAATTCAGCTTTTTCCAAATACAGCAATATTATCGCCCTGCGTGCAGTACAAACACATATAGGTTCATAGTTTTGGTTCAGAACAAGTACTCTGGTGTTCAACATAGTAAACCACTCCAAGTTTAATTATTCGTAAAAGTTAAGATAAAATAAAAAAATAATCAAGTGATTTATGTTTTTTTTTTGAATTACTAAAATAATTCTTCTTCTTGACAATGTATATAATAACAAGTATATTCTAACACGAAATAATAAAGAAGTTAGAATATATGACAGTGATTTTTAATATTATTTTTTTAAGAAAGTTAAACATAAATATGGATGATTTAAAAGATAAGATTTTAAACTTAAAAAAGAAACAGAACGCCTTAATTCTTGCCCATAATTATCAAATAGAAGAAATTCAGATAATTGCAGATATTCTGGGAGATTCTCTTGGATTAGCTCGTGAAGCAGCTAAGAACAAAAGTACATTGATTGTATTTTGCGGTGTACGGTTCATGGCTGAAGCAGCTAAAATTATTTCTCCTGAAAAAACGGTTCTTATACCAAGTCAAGATGCTGTTTGCGATATGGCTAAGATGATTGATGTTAATTCTTTACGTAAGTTAAAGAAGGCACATCCTGATGCTTGTGTTGTAACCTATGTGAATTCTCCCTCTGAAGTAAAAGCGGAATCTGATGTATGCTGTACTTCAGCAAATGCTGTAGAGATTGTTAAAAACATTGATTCAGATACAATAATTTTCACTCCTGATAAGAATTTAGGTTCTTATGTACAAAGATTTGTTGATAAGAATATTATCCTTTGGGATGGTTACTGCTATGTTCATCAGAAAATTACTGAAGAAGAGGTTTTACAAACTAAAAATCAGCATCCGGGTGCTGTTGTGATGGTACATCCGGAATGCAATCCAAAAGTTATTGATCTTGCTGATGAGGTCCAGTCCACAGGAGGCATGCTGAAGGTTGTGAAAGAGTCTTCACATAAGTACTTTATCATTGGTACAGAGGAGGGGATGGTTAATAGATTAAGAAGAGAATTTACTGAAAAATTATTTTATCCTGTAATAAAACCCCGATATTGTTATGGAATGAAAAACATTACTTTAAAAGATCTTTATAATTCATTAAAGTATGGAAAATTTGAGATTACACTTTCTAAAGAAATTATTAATAAAGCAAAAAAATCATTAGACAGGATGCTATCTTATGTCTGATGATAAGATCGCAGTTGCAATGAGCGGTGGTGTAGATTCTTCAGTAGCAGCGGCAATTTTGAAAAATAAAGGATATGATGTTACCGGTTTGACTGTCAAATTCTATACAGAGGGTGAAAATTTTAGTTTTCCTTATTCAGAGGATATACATAGTGCTGAGAAGATTTGTGAGATATTACAAATCCCCCATATGGTGCTAGATCTGGAAGAATTCTTTAGAAAAAAAGTAATTGACTATTTTATTTCTGATTATCTCAGTGGACGTACCCCCAATCCATGTGTGATATGCAATCAACATATAAAATTTGGAATTTTATTAGATGAAGCTGAAAGAATAGGATGTTCTTATTTAGCTACCGGACATTATGCCATAATTTTTAGAGATAAGAAACGTAATACAGTACAATTATGCAGAGGGAAAGAGCACGGTAAGGATCAGTCTTATTTTCTGGCTCGTATATCTAAACAAAAATTAAGAAAAGTATTATTTCCGGTGGGAACTTATCCAAAATCTAAAATTCGAAAATTGGCAGAAAGGTTCGATCTTCCCGTTTCCAGTAAAAAGGAAAGTCAGGAAGTGTGTTTTATTAATGATGAAAAGATTTTTGAGTTTATAGAGAGATATAAAAATATAAAATTAGATAAAGGTGCTATTAGAAACAAGACAGGAGAACATATTGGAACACATAATGGAATAGCTGGATATACCATCGGACAAAGAAAGGGGGTTGGAGTAGCAGTTGGTAAACCTGTTTTTGTGAACAAAATCGAAAAAAAATCCAATGAAATTTTTGTAGGAGAGGGAAAAGATCTATATAAAAAAACGTTTAGAGGTACAGATTTTATGTGCTTTTTGGATAACATTCCAGAAAATTCACTTAAGGTCAATACCAGAATACGGTATGCTCACCGTCCTGCAGCTTCAGAAATCATTATAAAAGAAGATGATATAGTAGAAGTTACGTTTAAAAAACCACAGAGAGCAATAACTCCGGGCCAATTAGCTGTATTCTATAAAAAAGATACCGTAGTTGGTTCAGCCTGGATTAGAGATGTTGAAGAATAAGTGGTAATATTATAGACAGGGCCCTAAAAAGGCAAGCCCCGGTCTTTAAATATCTAAAGACCGGGGTATAAGAAATAGGAGGGAGAAGTGAAGAAATATAGTTCTATTAATGTATACTATATTTATTAAAAAAAGTTTCAATTTTTTTTAAAAAAACGGAGGACACCATGTATCCAATTGGCAATCTTGAAAGTGTTTTTTCAATTAATGTCACAGGATTAAAAAAATCTGTTATTCGTGAGCTTTTAAAATTAACCCAAAAACCGGGTATTATATCTTTTGCCGGAGGATTACCATCGCCAGAAACCTTTCCGATTGATGAAATAGCAGTGTTAGCAAAAGAAGTTATTGAAAAAGAAGGAAAATGGGCTTTGCAGTATGGTCCTACAGAAGGGGATCCGAGATTAAAAAAAGAGATAATAAAAATATTAAAAAAAGACGGAGCTTCTGTTGATCCTGAGAATATTTTAATAACAAGTGCTTCACAGCAAGGTCTAGATATAGTGGGAAAAGTTTTTTTGAACAGAAATGATCCGATAATTTTAGGCAAACCTTCTTATGTTGGTGCTTTAAGCGCTTTCCGATCATATTCTGCTGTTTTCAATGGGATTGAACTTGATGATGAAGGAATTCGAATGGATATGCTTCGTGATAAGCTTGAAGAAATGAGACGTATGGCTGAACATCCTAAATTTATATATATAATTCCGGATTTTCAAAATCCAGCCGGAGTTACTTTGTCTCTTAAGCGCAGAAAAGATTTATTAAAAATTGCCCAGGAATTTCAGGTTCTGGTCATTGAAGACACTCCCTACAGGCAGCTGCGTTATGTTGGTGATCATTTACCTTCGCTTTATGAACTTGATAAAGGAAAGGGCTATGTTATCGGACTGCATACATTTTCAAAAATTCTATTCCCCGGTCTTCGTTTGGGATGGATTGTAGCATCAAAACCGATAATTGAGAAATTTGTAATCACAAAACAGGGAATGGATTTATGCACTCCACCCATAACTCAGGCAATTGCTTATGAATATTGTCGACGGGGATTACTTGATTCTCATATTAAAGATAATGTTTCATTATATAAAAAGAAAAGAAAAATCATGCTGGAAGCTCTAGATAAATATATGCCAAAAAACAGTGAAATAAAATGGACCAGGCCTGATGGAGGTTTGTTTCTATGGGTGGAATTACCAACAAGTATAGATGTAGAGGAAATGTTTTATCAGGCAATAGATAAAAAGGTAGCTTATGTTATCGGCACTGCTTTTTATCCGGATGATGGAGGGAAAAATGCTATGCGTTTGAATTTTTCTTTTCCAACAGAAGATGAGATAGTTGAAGGAGTTAAAAGATTGGCTCAGGTTATAAAGGACAACTTAATAAGCTAAAAAAATATTTTTAATAAAATCTCAGGAAATACTTGCAATATTCTTTTATTTTTCCTAATTTTGCATATTTAATTATGATAATTTAATATGAGGATTAATAAGGTTAATATTCTTAATGGACCGTTTTAAGAAAAAATCAATGTTGACCAAAGGATCTTTGATTTTCATATCCCTATCCATAGCTGTCATGTTAGGGATCCTTTTCTGGACTACTGATAGTGAAACCTGGGATTATTTTGAGAAATTTAATTTATATTATGTACCGATTTTATTATTACTGGCATCTTCAAAGTGGGTCATTGATGGAATGGCGTTTGTTTCTATGGCTAAACACAGTGCTCATTGTCATCTTAGTTTAAAAAAAGCAACATTTATCAGACTGGAAAGTAATTTTGTAGGAAGTGTGGTTCCAGTATTGGTCGGGACAGTATCGATGCATGCTTATTTACTTCACAGAGAGAAAATGAGGGCTGGTGAAAGTATTGCCATAACTGCTTTAAGAGCCATACTTCCTGTAGTAATATTTTTATTTAATATACCGATTTTCTTTATTATCCAGACTGACCTTTCCAGTGATCAATTTTTTTCAAGTTTATTAAAAGTCGTAACTATTCCGGTAATCATTATTATTGCTTTGATTATGCTCTCTCTATTCTATCCCAAGAGTATAAAAAATATTGTTTCTTCTATTATCAGAAAATGGGGAAAAATTAAGTTTGTTCATGTTGAACGTATACTGGCATTAGAAGAGAAATTTTTTAAAGAAATTGATCATTTCAGTAATATTTTCAGGCTTTTTTTAAGAAAAAGAAAACTTACTCTCATCCTGGCAACATTCTGGATACTATTTTCTTTTGTTATTGAATTCTTTATTGCTATAGCGATAATGAAAGGCTTTGGCTTTCATCCTCCGATCTTAAAATGCCTGGCTATTCAATTTTTAATACGGCCAATAATTTATTTTGCTCCCTCACCGGGAGGTGCTGGATTCTGGGAATTCACCTATCTGGGGGTTTTTTCAATGTATATGCCCCATAAACTTATTGGAATATCTGTATTGATCTGGAGGATTTTGATTACTTATCTGCCGGTAATATTTGGAGGGATATTCTTGTCCAGAGAGTTTCGGCATGACAGTAAGCTGCGTGAAGTGATGATAGAGAAGGGTAAAATTCCTGATGAAGAACTGGAATATGAAAATGACGAGAATGATGATGAATATGGAAAATAATATATTATGGAAGTTCTTATGAAAGAAATTGTAGAGAGAATAGTTAAACAGGAAGAAGAAGCACGGAAGGAAGTTGAAACTGCCAAAGAAGAAGCTAAAAAGAAGCGTTTAGAAGCTGAACAAGAAGCTGATGAGATAATAAAAAAAGTTAAAGAAAATTATCAACAAAAAACTAAGGAACTCATAGAACAGGCAAAACAAGACGCATTAGCTCAAAAAGAAGAAGAACTGAAAAAATCAATAAATTCAGCAGAGAAAATATGGAATGAAAACAAAGAAGAGGTTGAAAATACTATATGGGAACTTTTTAACTTAGTGATACAAAAAGAAGCTAGAGATTAAATTATATGACATCTATCAGTAAATACGGGCAGATTAATGCTAAAATCAGGGCAATGCGATCAAATCTGTTAGAGAAAAAAAATTTTCAAAAACTAATTGCTGCTTCTAATATTGAAGAGTTTATTTTATATATAACTAATACAAGATTTGTTGAATTTATTGATGACAAAGATCCAGATCCGGTTTCCCTTGAATACAGTATCACTCTTGAGAATGTACATCAATGGAAACATTTAAGGAAAGATTGTACTCATGAATTAGTTCAGACAATAAATTATTTTATTGAAGAATATGAGTTAAGGAAACTAAAGCATATACTGAGATTATGGTATCGGAATAAACGTTTTGATACTCCATTGTTAAATGAAAAGATCAGATATGAATATTCAGTTACTGATATACGTGAATCTGATAATATTCATTTATTGATTGATAAGCTAAAACATACGCCTTATTATTCTATTTTATCGAATAATTTATCCCAATTTGAACAAATGAATTCAGTCTTTCCTTTTGAGATTTCTCTGGATAAGGATTATTATAAGCGATTATGGAATCTTACAGATCTTTTTGAAAAAAAAGACCGGGAGATTTCCAGAAAAATGCTGGGTATAGAAATTGATCTTTTAAATCTTGAATTGACTGCCAGATTCAAGGATTTTTATAATGTTCCAACCTCTTCTTTAGCTGAATACTTGATAACAAAGGTAGATGATGATGAAGAATCATTTATTCAAAGTATTGATAAAGCAAGTTCTGCAAAACAGATATTACAAGAAATTATAGGAAAAAATAAGGTAAAACAGCTGGGTGATCTTGATTACAAAAATAAAATTGCTTTTTTTGAAAAGGCATTGTATACTGTTCTGCTTTCAGAGGCAAAAAAGGCTTTTACAGGTTTTCCTTTTACGATATCAATTCTATGGGGGTACAGAGTATTGTTGAAATTTGAAGCAAGGAATTTATTTTCGATTATTCAGTCTAAAGTGTATAAGCTTAATAAAAATGAAATATCGGAGTATTTGGTTTTTTAAGTGATAAAATGTTCTCAACAGAAAAAATGCTAAGAATTCATCTGATCGTTCTCGACAGAGATATAGGGTCTGTTATAGATTATATTGTCAAAGAAGGGCATCTTCAACTTGTTGATCCAGGAGACAGTGATAAATGGATTGAACAGCTGTCACCAGGTAGTATAGAAAGAACTTCCCAGCAATTACTATCAAAAAGAACAAAAATTGAATTGTTGTTAGAGGATTTAAAAATTGATGTAACTGATATCAGGCATGATATAGATATTACAGAAGAAGACTGGGATATTCTCACACAAGAAATAGATAATATAGAGCAGGAAGTTAAAGAATATAAATCCATATTAAGTGATAAGCAGACTAATATTCAAAACCTGCAGAATTTAAAAGAAAAAACATTTGCGCTCCCGATTTCTGATTTAAATCTTGATAAAACCGATAAATACTCATATTTAAATATCAAGGTCGGAAAAGTCTTGACTAATGAACTTGAAAATCTGCGTAATATGTTAAGTGATTATGTACATTTGATTCATTCTTTTAGAACATATAATGACCAGACAGACATAGTTATTATTACCTTAAAGCAGGATACAAAAGAAATACAGGAGATGTTGGATCAGATCAGTTTTGAATCCCTATCTGAAGATGAGGAAGAAACTATATCCCCTGAAGTTTTAAATGATATTGATAAGAAACTGGATCAGGCAAAAAATGAATATTATACATACAAAAACAAATTAATCCAGATAGCAGATAAATATAACGATTTTCTTATTTCTGTATTATTCAGAATACGACGTGAGATTGTTAAGAAAAATATACTTCAATATGCAAGAAAAACTCAAAGGACATATCTTATATCTGGATGGCTTCCACAAAAGTACAGTCTCAGATTTGTAAGTATGCTGCACAGAATAACCAAGAACCGCTGTATTATTGAGGAAGAATTAGCAGGACAGGTAAAGTCGGTGAAGAACGGAAAGGCTGAGGTGCCGGTACAAATGAGTAATCCAGCTTTATTAAGGCCCTTTGAAATTTTAACCAAAGCCTATGGAACTCCTGCATATGATACTATTGATCCCACTCCCATACTTGGCATAAGTTTTCTTTTCATGTTTGGTATGATGTTCGGAGATGTAGGACATGGTTTAATGCTCAGTCTGACAGGAGGTGGAATGATGTGGAAATCTGTTAAAAGTTCCATGAAGCAGGCTGGATTGCTGTTACTATATGCAGGTATTGCCAGTATTATTTTTGGTTTTCTGTATGGAAGTGTATTTGGGGTGGAGAATGTGCTTCCTGCTCTGTGGCTTAAACCCATTGAATCTATTGAGCTTCTTTTTACAGTTGCTATATTTTTTGGAATTGGTATGATAACTCTTTCGATAGTGATTAATATGATTAATTTTTTAAGAAAAGGAAAATTTTTAAATATAATTTTTGACAAAGCAGGTCTTTTAGCTGTAATTGTTTACTGGTGCGGTATACTGGTCGCTTTTAGAATGGTTTCAGAAAATAAGGAGAATTTACCTTTTATTATCCCTATAATTTTTATCTCCGGAATTTTTCTTTTGTTTATCCGTGAACCATTACTACATCTTTTTCAGGGGGAAAGAAAACTATTTCCTGAAGGAGTTTTTTCCGGTGTCACGGGAGGATTAATTGAATTATTAGAGCTGGTTTTAGGTTTTTTGGCAAATACAATATCATTTATCCGTGTTGCTGCTTTTGGCCTTGCACATGCGGGATTGTTTATGGCAATATTTGCATTATCTGATGCAGTACAAGGTACGGCAGGAGGTATTATATCAGGTTTTGTATTGATATTGGGGAATATTATTATAATACTATTGGAAGGCCTCATTGTTACAATTCAGGCAGTCCGTCTTGAGTTTTACGAATTCTTCGGGAGGTTTTTCAAACAGAGTAATGTTTCATACAAACCTGTAGGAAGTGAAATAAAGGATTAATAAAATAGGTAATAAAAAGTGAGTTAGTATATATGTTTAAAAGGAGGTACTCAATTGTTAAATTTAATTCAACAGAATTTTAGAAAGAAGGTAATTTTTATGAAAGTGATTATGGCAGTGGTAATAATTTCAGTATTCTGCATTGGTGCTGTCAAGGTAATTGCTCAGGTCTCAGAAGGTTCTGATGCTTCTGCAGATACAACATTGGTACAACAGGAAGCTGAAAAAACAGGAATGCAGGATCCCGGAGTTATAAAATTCGCTTTTTTAGCTGCTGCAATTGCGGTAGGAGTGGGATCACTCGGTGCAGGTATTGCTGTTGGATATGTAGGAGCTGCAGCTATGGGCACCATTGGTGAAAAACCGGAACTTGCAGGCCGGGCTCTCCTTTTTGTTGGATTAGCTGAGGGTATTGCTATTTACGGTTTGATAATTGCAATTATGGTGCTTGGTAAAGTATAAGAGGGTACAGTGAAGTTTTTTGTGATCGGCGATGAAGATACAGTTCTCGGTTTTTCTTTAGCTGGCATTGAAGGCACAGTTGTGACCAGTAAGGACGAGACAAGAGAAGCGTTAAAAAAAGCGTTTAATATTGATGATATGGGTATCATTATAATAACAGAGAAAATTGCCCAGACTATTCGTCAGCAGGTTGATCAGCATATTTTAAAGAAGTCATTTCCTTTGATAATCGAAATTCCGGATCGGTTCGGTCCTATAGAGGGAAAAGGTGATATCAAAGATATGGTCAGTAAAGCAGTAGGAATTTCCATATAAATATATATTGAGTGGAATATGAGTAATCAAGAAAAAAATTATGAATTATTACTTTCTGAAATCAAGAAACAGTCAGGGAAAGAGATAGAAAATATTAACAAACAGGCAGAGGAAGAAAAAAAAGATATTATCAATAAAGCTCGGAGACAGGGTGAGGAAATTAAATCTGAAATGTTACAGGAAGCAGAACAAAAATGCAAAGAGTTAAAGAAAAAGATACTTTCCAGTGTGCATTTGGAAATAAAAAAGATAAATTTGGATAATCAGGAAAAACTAGTTTCAAGATTTAATACTGAAGTGTGGGAAAAACTAAATAAATTTCGTGAATCTGATGATTATAAACAGATTTTAAAAGATTGGATTGTTGAAGGAGCTTTAATTCTTGATAAAAAAGATCTGGTTTTCACTGTAGGTGAAATAGAAAGAAAGATTATAAATAAAAATTTTTTTCGAGATGTAATTGATACTATTAAAGGTCAGAAAGAGAAAGAAATAACCTGTAAAATTAGTGATAAAACTCTGGCCGAAGGTGGAGTAGTAGTCCGTGATGCTGAGGATAAGGTTGGTTTTAATAATAGTTTTTCCGCCAGAATACAGAGGAAACAAGATGAAATGCGTTTATTGATAGTAGAAAAATTTATTCGGTAACTATTACCTATATAATTATAATGGATAATAATATATGTATCAAGAAGTGGGAAAAATAAGTAGTGTATTAGGACCGGTTGTTCATGCAAGAGTTTCTTCAAAAGTTCAAATGCTTGAATTAGTAGAAGTTGGAGAAGATCGTCTGGTTGGAGAGATAGTAAGATTAAAAGGAAGTCAAATCGTTATTCAGGTATATGAAGATACCACCGGACTGACTCCGGGAGCTGCTGTTTACGGATCGGGAATGCCTCTTTCAGTTGAGCTTGGTCCTGGGTTGATAAGTTCTATTTATGATGGTATTCAAAGACCGTTAGAAGAAATTAAGAAAAATGCAGGACATGAAATAAAAAGAGGCATAAAACTGCCGCCCCTTAACAGAGATAAGAAGTATTTATTTATACCGGAAGTAAAAGCTGGTGAAGTTTTAAAACCCGGACAAATAATTGGGACAGTCCAGGAGAATGAACGGATCATCCATCGTATAACAGTACCTCCCAATATTTCAGGAAAGATCAAAAAGATTGTAAAAGAAGATGAATACAGAATTGAAGATGATATCTGTTTTCTTGATACAGAATCCGGAGAAATAACATTACAATTATATCATAAGTGGCCGGTACGACAGCCCAGGCCCATTAGAAACCGTCTTCTGGCAGATATTCCATTAATCACTGGTCAGCGGGTTATTGATACATTGTTTCCATTGGTAAAGGGGGGTACTGTTGTGGTTCCCGGAGGTTTTGGAACAGGTAAAACCCTGGTAGAACATCAGGTGGCTAAATGGTCCAATGCAGATGTTGTGGTATATATCGGATGCGGAGAGCGAGGCAATGAGATGACAGATGTATTAAATGAATTTCCCAAGCTAAAAGATCCTACAACAGGAAAGCCGATTATGGACAGAACAATTCTCATAGCCAATACCTCCAATATGCCGGTAGCAGCAAGAGAAGCATCAATTTATACAGGAATCACACTTGCAGAGTATTACAGAGATCAGGGGTATCATGTGGCAGTTATGGCGGATTCAACTTCAAGATGGGCAGAAGCTTTAAGAGAACTATCCGGCAGAATGGAGGAAATGCCTGCAGAGGAGGGATTTCCTGCTTACCTTCCCACTAAATTAGCTGAGTTTTATGAAAGAGCATCATATACTGAAACGCTTTCAGGGAAGAAAGGGTCAGTTACTATTGTAGGGGCAGTTTCTCCTCCGGGTGGTGATTTTTCTGAACCGGTTACCCAGCATACAAAAAGATTTGTTAGAAATTTTTGGGCTTTGGACAGAGACCTTGCTAATGCCAGACATTATCCTGCCATATCCTGGATTGATTCTTATTCCGGTTATGTTGATGAAGTTAAGGACTGGTGGACTAAACACGGTGATCCGGAATGGTACGAACTACGTAATACAATCTTTGATCTTCTTCAACAGGATGCACGACTTCAGCAGGTTGTAAAACTTGTAGGGGCAGATGTGCTTCCTGATAAGCAGAGACTTATTTTAGAAGTATGCACACTTTTTAAGAATGCTTTTCTTCAGCAGTCAGCTTTTGATAAAATTGATATGTATGCAAGTGTTAAAAAACAGGTGAAAATGTTAAAAATTATTGTCACTTTTTATAAATTAGCTCTGGAAACCATTGAGAAAGGTGCCACCTTAATAAAAATTAAAAGAATGCGTATTCTTAATGAGGTTGCCCGTATGAAATTCAATGTTTCTAATGATGAGGTTGAAAAACTTGATAAATTGTATGATAAAATAAAAAGAGAGTTCAGACGGTTAGGTGAGATATATGAGCGATTCTAAAAAAAAATCTTTACTGACATACAGAGAATACCAGGGAATCGAAGAAGTTAACGGCCCTCTTATATTTATTGAAAATATTCATAATGTCGGTTATAATGAACTTGTAGAGATTCAGGATAAAGAAGGCAACAAACGACTGGGAGTCATTCTGGAGGTGAGTGAGGGCAGGGCAGTGGTTCAGGTATTTGAAGGAACCTACGGATTAACCCTGGCAGATACAAAAGTTCGTTTCAGCGGTGAAGCACTGCATATTCCGGTTTCTGCTAATATGCTGGGTCGGATTTTCAATGGTTTAGGTCAGCCTATTGATGACGGACCGGTTCCTGTTACCAGGGAAAAATGGGATGTTAACGGCATGCCCATCAATCCTACAGCCAGGAGTTATCCTACTCAGTTTATTCAGACTGGAATATCAGCTATCGATGGAATGAATACACTGGTAAGAGGACAGAAACTTCCGGTATTTTCCGGTTCAGGGCTCCCCCATAATAAATTAACTGCACAGATAGTGAGGCAGGCTAAAATAGTGGGAGAGGAAACTCAATTTGGGATTGTATTTTGTGCCATGGGAGTGAAACATGATGTTGCACGGTTTTTCATTGACAGCTTTGAGAAATCCGGCGTTTTGGAGAATGTAGTTATGTTTTTATCTCTGGCTGATGCACCTTCAGTTGAACGTTTAATGACTCCCCGATCAGCATTGACCATGGCAGAGTACCTGGCTTTTCATGAGAATATGCATATACTGGTTATTCTTACTGATATGACCAATTATTGTGAAGCTTTGAGGGAAGTCTCTACTGTGAGAGGAGAAATCCCTTCCCGAAAAGGATATCCAGGATACCTTTATTCGGATTTAGCTTCTATTTATGAAAGAGCCGGAATAATTGAAAATTCACAGGGTTCTATAACTCAGATGCCGATTCTTACCATGCCAAATGATGATATTTCTCATCCAATTCCTGATTTGAGCGGTTATATTACTGAAGGTCAGATTGTACTGGAAAGAGAACTTGATCAGAAAAACATTTATCCTCCTATATCAGGTCTTCCATCTCTTTCCAGATTAATGAAGGACGGCATCGGGGAAGGTATGACCCGGAAAGATCATGCTCATATAGCCAGTCAGCTGTTTGCAGCTTATGCGAAAGTAAAAGATGTACGGGCTCTTGCCTCAGTAATCGGTGAAGAAGAACTTACTCCTCTGGATCATACCTATCTGGAATTTGGTGATATTTTTGAGAAAGAATTTCTTTTACAAGATGAACAGGAAAACCGATCCATAGAACAGACTTTGAATCTGGGATGGAAGGTGATATCAAAACTGCCCAAGGAAGAGCTGCATCGATTAACTGAAGAGGAGCTCAGTGAGTATTATGGGAAGTTTTGAAGTGAATTATTATTTTAGTTTAACCACCAAGGACACCAAGGAGACACAGAGCCCATAAAGGAAAAATATTATTATAAACTACTTTGTGACTTTATGGTTAAAAATTAATGAAGTTTATTTACAAAAACAGAGGTAAGTATGATAGGTGATATAATAATAAGTAATATTTTAGCAGGCGGCTGCATAGTACTTCTCATATATTTTTTTGATATCAATGAGAAGGAACCCCCCTGGACTTTAGTCAGATTATTTTTAATATCAATAATTGCAACCTTTTTATTCGGAAAACTTAAATCTGTTCTTTTCGATTATTATAACTGGCAGTTTGATCCAATGTTTTCATATTTTGTAGTTGCGGGTTTTTTTGAAGAACTACTTAAATTCTTATTAGTCTTGATTTTTGTCTGGCACTTAAAATCCTTTAATGATAAGAGTGACGGTATTGTATACTACCTGGTCATTGCCGCAGGATTTTCGGTATTGGAAAATGTAGGATATTCATTCAGGTTTGTCATTAATCCTTTTATCTTTGGTCTGAAAACCGGTGAAATGACCTTTTACCATGAAGCTTTGCGAAAGATTGTTTTATTCAGAGCTGTTTCAGGACATATCTTTATTAATATTATAAGTGGATTTTTTCTTGGTTACGCTAAAATGGGGAAAAAATACTGGCTTTTGATCCCCGGATTTATATTATCAGTAATACTGCACGGATTCTGGAATTATACTGCTTCTATGGGACTAATCAACTATTATATTTTATTTCTTGCTATGGTTGATATTTGTTTATTTCTGATCATTACCCGTAGTTCATTTTATTACAAATTTATCAAGCGCTTAAAGAAACGGTTAAAACAACTGATTACTACTGCTGAAGAAAGTAGCATTAATAATAATGTCATTATTCTTATGGAAGGTATCTTGGCAAATATTGGAGTTCTTCGTCAAATGGAAGGTCCGGAGTTAACAAAAAATGCGAAGTTTATAACTGTGACCCTGCCCGCTAAAATTGATGAAATTCCGGTCAGAGGGAAAGGGGGATTAATTGAAAAAATGTTAAAAATCAATACAATACTTGCTAAACAAAAGAAAAAAACCGGAACTGGCTTTTGGATAAAATTATTTTTAATGTTTGTTATTTCCGGATTTATAACGTTAATTATACTGATGAATTTTATGTAATAATTATAGGATGTATTTAATGCCGCGCTATAATGTGGTTCCTACAAAATCAAACTTGATGAAACTGAAACGAGAACTCTCCTTTGCACAGGAAGGGTATCAGATGCTGGATCAGAAAAGACAAATATTAATTGTAGAACTTATGGATATTGTAGATAAAACAACGGATTTACAGGAGAAAGTAACTAAGGAGACTTCACAAGCATTTGCCTCTCTACAAAAGGCTGTTGTTAATATGGGGAGAAGCCAGGTCAGTGAATCAGCATCTGCCGTTAAAATTGATTATGATATTTCTATTAAGATGCGTCGGGTTATGGGAGTGAATATTCCCAAGGTAGATCTTGAAATTGATGACAGATTACCTTATTTTAGTCTTTTAGGGACTTCGTACAGAATTGACCAGGCAATCTCATATTTTAAAGCTCTGTTAGTTGATCTCAGTAAATTATCTGAATTACGTATTTCTCTAATGAGAATCGCTGATGAAGTGAGAAGAACCATGCGAAGAGTTAATGCACTTGAGAAAATTGCCATACCCGATTATAAAGAGTCCGTCAAGTATATTGAGGATACTTTGGAAGAAAGTGAGCGTGAAACATTTGCAATTTTAAAAATCATTAAACGAAGATTGGAGAAAAAGCGGGGGTGATTTATGAATACAGACGGCCCGATAGAAAAAATATTACTGTATGTAGATAGTTCAGAAGAATGTATCACTGCTGCCCAATATGGTATCAGTTTAGCTAAAAGTTTAAATGCCGAATTAGCCGCAGTTTATATTGTTGATGTGGAAGTACTCAGTGATCTGGTTAAAGCCAAAATATTTGTAAAAATTGAAGAAATGGATTATGAACAGAATTTAGAAGAAGATGGAAGAAGATATCTAAACTATATCTCCGAATTAGGTTCAAAAAAAGGAGTTAACATCGATACCTATTTAGTCAAGGGAATTGTGAATAAAGAAGTCAAAAAAAAGATAGAAGAATTAAATGCGGATTTACTGATAATGGGAGAGCTTGATCCTATTCAGTCCAGAACAGATATATTTCATAATGAAGCAGAACTTATATTTAGAAAAAGCAATTGTTCTGTACTTGTAGTCAAAGACGGAGAAAGAACGGAAAGAATATATAATCAAATTAATAATGAGAAGTAAGGTAAAGGAGGTTAATAAATGCGGTTAACGCAGTTACTTTCAGAAGAAACAATTGAAGTTTCCCTAAAGCAACATAAAAAAGAATCCATTATTGAAGAACTCCTTGTACTTGCTATAAAAAGTGGAAACATAAATGATAGAATGAAGGCATTTGAGGACATTATGAAGCGTGAAGAAATGATGAGTACAGGATTGGAACATGGTATTGCTGTCCCTCATGCAAAAACAAAAGCTGCTGATGATTTAACACTTTCTTTAGGAATATCCAAAGAAGGTATTGATTTTGATGCAGCAGATAATAAACCTTCTCATTTATTTTTTATGTTATTGGCACCGGAAGATGCTGCCGGACCAAATGTTAAAGTGCTCGCTGAGATAGCAAGAATCACTAAGGATAAGAATTTTTGTAAATCTTTAATAAATGCTTCTTCTCCAGAAGAGGTTTTACAATTAATTGATGAAGCTGAATGATGTTGATGATTAGCAGATATAATTTATCTTAGTCAAGTGTTACGAACCTCTGTGGAAATAAAGAAGGAATCGAGACCGCTTCATATGTTTTCGTAACTCTGGTTCCAGACATGGCAAGATCATAAATGACTCGTTGATTGTATGAATGAATATGTTTAACCTTTATTTTAAATTAACATATCTTCCAACTCTTTGTCGAAAGAACCTTGTTGAATAATTATAAAGAGTATTATTAAGATAGGCTTTTTCATACTATTTGTCTTTTCTCATTTTATTATAATATTTTTTTTCACATTCAGGGCAAAGACCGTGGGTGAAATCAATATCTGAATGTGCTTTAAGAAAAATCTCCAATTGTTCCCAGTACCCTTTATCGTTACGGATTTTTTTGCATTCAGAGCAAATAGGAATTAATCCCTTTAACTTCTTAATAGTCCTTATTGATTCTTCCAGTTCCCGGTTTAAACGTTCCAGTTCTTTGTTTTTATGTATCACTGCTTCATATGTGGAAAAGAGAAGATCCAGTATTTGAATCCTGTTGGAGGTAAGAAAATATTTTCGACCTCCGAAATATATTTCCATGCCAAAATCGGCAACTCCTTTTTTTCTCAGCTCATGATTTATGAGGATATATTGAATATGTGATATAAGAAAGTCCGGTTTAAAAGGTTTAGTAATAAAATGATCAGCTCCTACTTTTAAGCCTTTGATAATATCCTCAGGATCTGAAAGAGTAGTAAGGAGTATAACCGGTATATTTTTTAAGTTATCATCTGATTTTATTTTATAACATAATTCATATCCGTCCATCTCCGGCATAAGAACATCACTTACAACTATATTTGGTTTTTCTTTTTTTATCGCCTTAAGAGCCTCTTCTCCATTATGAGCTGTTGTTACATTATATTTTTTTTGTAACAGTATTTTCTTTAAATATATAGCCTGGGTATGACTGTCTTCAACAATTAAAATGGTTATATATTTATCCGGTGATAACTCTTGTATATCCATAATTAACATATCCTTTGTTCATTTATTTTTTTTCTTGGCTTTTGCAGCGATAGTGTACAAATACCATATTAATCCGCTAAATACAATTGCTGAAACTACTTGTCCCATCCATTCTGATGGATAGTGGATTTCCAGGAAATTGGGAGTCTGAGATAATATTACAGCCACAACTGCGATTATTACTCCCATAAGCCCTTCTCCGGCTATAAATCCTGAACCAAGAAGAATTCCCTGATCTTTCCCTTTTTCTGCTTCTTTTGTGATTCCGCCATATTTTTTATCAACAATATGTCTGAGCAGCCCGCCGATGAACACTGGAGTCATAGTATACAAAGGAAGGTAGACACCAACTGCAAAAGGAAGCGGAGGAATTTTAAACAAGAAAACAATTACTGAAAAGAGTGCTCCGATTCCAACCAGATCCCATCTTAGGTTAGCATCAATGACTCCGTCAAGGACTGTTTTCATAAGAGTGGCCTGAGGAGCAGGCAGTTCTTCAGTTCCAAAGCCGTATGCTTTACCCAGATAAAATACGGCCAGGCAGACAAAAAAGGATGAGCCAACTGCTCCTATTACTTCCCCGATCTGCTGTTTTCTGGGAGTTGCTCCCACCAGAAAACCTGTTTTAAGATCCTGGGAGATATCACCTGCTATGGAAGCAGAAATACAGACTATGGTTCCAATGGTCAGAGCTGTGATTTTACCGGTCAGGTCAGTCCAGCCTATCAGTTGAAAAATGAGCCCTGTACCCAGAAGCGTAACGATTGCCATACCCGAGGTAGGATTGGAGGATACTCCTATCATCCCTACAATCCGGGATGATACAGTAACAAAACAGAAGGCAAAAAAAGTAATAGCAATAGCACTTATGAATCTCATTAGAGTATTGGTATTATTTCCTTGTCCTATTATGCCAGGCAGGAAAGTGATCAATAAGATTATGAATGCTATCCCTAACAAAACATATCTTATGGAAAGATCCTGTTCAGTACGCTTTTTTCCCGCATTTAATGAGGAAGCACTGGCGCGGAGCTCTTTTATACCAATACGTAATGAACTGATCATAGTCGGTATAGACTTTATTACAGTTATTATACCGGCAGCTGCGACTGCTCCTGCACCAATAATTCGTATATATCCTTCCCAGATCTCTTTAGGAGTTAACTGACCAATAGTGGTTATAGACGGATCCAGACCTTTGGTACGGAGGTATTCAAGCGTATTGGGCCATATTTCTGCATCACCAAACTGCCAGGCAATGATGGGTATTATTACTACCCAGGAAATTAATCCCCCTCCAACCATTATGGTACCGATGCGGCGGCCGAGTATATAACCCACTCCAAGCAGAGCCGGCATGGTATCAAATCCAACAATGGCTTTTTTTATAAGAGGGATTTTCAAAAAAATTTTACTTGGCCATAACCGTAAAAGAGAGACCAAACCTTTATAAAGAGCTGCAAGGCCCAGTCCCTTGAATACATTTTTTGCTGTAGCGCCGCCTTCACCGCTGGCAGCAATAAGCACTTCTGCACTGGCTGTTCCTTCAGGGTAGGGCAGGTTTTGATGCTCTTTAACAATAAGAAAATTTCTTAGCGGTATCATAAACATCACTCCGAGAAGACCTCCACAGGCAGCAAGGAGAGTCATCTGTATCAAAGGAATGTTATACCCCCAGATAAAAAGAGCAGGAATAGTAAATATTATTCCTGAGGCCAGAGAAGAACTGGCAGAACCGGTGGTTTGTGATATATTGCATTCCAAGATGGTTGGTTTACCGAAAACAGGAGTCAGTAATCTTAAAACGGCTACAGAGACTACAGCCAGAGGAATTGCAGTACTGATGGTCAACCCCACTCGTAAACCCAGATATGCATTTGCACTGCCAAAAATAGCCCCGAATATCACCCCTAAAACAACTGTTTTCAGATTAAAGTCTTTCATAGTAATATCAGCAGGTACATGAGGTTTAAAATCATTCATTTTAAAGTCTCCCTTTTTATGATAAAGAAATCTATTCGATTTGATGATTTATTTAGTGTTAAAGAAAGAAATTTTATGCATAAAAGCAAGAAAATTAATGTAAATCAGTATTATTTTAATTTGTTTATTATTCATATTAAAATTAATTTAATTATTTAGATTACAGCCAGTGATCACAAACAATAAGGTAAGTATTAATTTTTTTATTTTCTTATCACCGTATAATATTTGCTAACAATATCTGATCTGATCAGTAAATGAATTACCACTATTTGTGTTAATCCTTTAAATACCGGTTAAAAAAATCCATTTGAGTATCTGAACCACCAAAACCATGAGTTCCATGAGGGAAAAATCTGCTTTCGTAAGTTTTGTTGGCTTTATCCAGAGCATCAATAAGCTGCCAGGCATTAGTAGGATGGACATTGTCGTCGACCATGCCATGCATAATTAATAAGTGGCCTTTCATGTTCTCTACAAAATTCATCACACATGCATTTTTATACCCTTCAGGATTGTCCTGGGGCAGATTCATATAACGTTCAGTATAGATACTGTCGTAATTTCTCCAGTCAGTGACTCCGGCCCGGTTAACTGCTGCAGTAAAAAGATCAGGATATTTCATGATTGCCATAGCAGCCATAAATCCGCCATAGGAATGACCGACTATTCCAATTTTATTCGGATCAATGTACTCTCTGTTTATCAGGAATTTTATTCCCAGCGACTGATCCTGTATATCAATATCTCCGAGTTTTCCATATACAGCATCTTTGAATTTTTTCCCTCGTCCACCAGTCCCTCTGTTATCAAACTGTGCTACTAAATAACCTTCGTTATTATAATAATGTCCGTTTTGAAAGAAATTAGATATAGCCTTTGATCCCGGTCCTCCATACACACTGACAATCAGGGGATACTGTTTTAAAGGATTAAAATCTTCTGGTTTATACAGTACTCCGTATAGTGTGGTTGTATCATTCCCGGCTGTATAGGAAATGAGCTCTGTACGGGGATGTAGTACATCAGGACCTTGAGCCAGAATTTTCATTAAAGTACCATCTGTTTTATATAGAGCAGTTGAGGGGGGAACTGAGACATCTTCATATTGTACAGTAAACCATTTTCCGTCAGGTGAAAAATCGACCTGAGTATGGTTAAATGGCTTATCTGTTAACTGCTGCTGATTGCTACCGTCAAGCTGAACTCTGTGAATATGAGCACAGAGAGGATGTTCTTGATCAGAATAGGCTTTGTAGTACAGCCAGTTATTTTTTTCGTCTATCCAAACTATCCTGATATCAGGATAGTCACCAGAAGTGAGTGTGCATTCCAGAGTGCCTTCAAGATTACGGAGTTCAAAATGTTTCCAACTGGTTTTTTCTGTTTCCCAGATAAACTGATTTCCGTTTTCTAAAAATTCCATATAAGGTGAGTTTTCCTGCCAGGTTTCCTGAAATTCTGCAACCAGGATTTTTTTCTCCAGGGTTTCATAATCCAGTGCCATAACCTTCAGATTTCTCTGATGTCTGTCTGTATGATTGTACAGAAAATATTTACCATCCGGAGTGAACCGCATATTATAAATATAATATTTTCCCTCTCCGCAGGATACGGGTGTTCTGGTTTTTGATTTTAGATCATATATTTCCAGAGAAACAACTGGATTCGGATCACCAGCTTTTGTATATCCTTCCACAAGCAGCGTTGTATAGATTTCGGTTAAATCGCCAATAAGATAGAAATCCCTCACTTCCCGTTCATCGAATACATAATAAATAAGTTTCCTGGAATCCGGCGTCCACCACATGCCATGCTTGACATTTAATTCTTCGCCGTAGACCCAATTGGCAGTGCCGTATCTGAATTTTCTGTTCCCTTTTTCAGTTACTTTTATTTTTTCACCGGTTGCTGAATTTTCTAAAACTACATTCCAGTCCTCACAGATTGCATACCAATTTTCATCCGGTGATTTTTCTGTCATATATTGTCTTCCTCGTGCAGGCTGTTTAATACGTTCATCTTTGTTTTCATGCTTTTGACGGATTCTTTTAATACGTTCTTTGATACTTTCTTTTTCATCTGGAGTTTCATCTTTTACAGGAGAGATCTCCAGCGTATTTAAATTAATTTTATAATTGTTACCACTGTTTGAATAGTAGAGATAATTGCCGTCTTCGCTCCATTTAATTTTGAAAATTTTACCAGAGTAAAAGTCTGTTTTTTCTTGAGCATAAGAGTTTATTGAGATTATTACAAAAATAAAAAATATTGACATGGACAAAAAATAAATAATTTTTTTTCTCATATCTTTTTCTCTCCTAAATGTTGTTGTTAAACTTTTTTCAATTTATTGAATTTTGATTTCATAAATATATAAAAATTTTTTCTTAATTACAATTCTTATCAGAGATAGGGTAACTCATATTCTTTTACGTATTATATATAAATATTAAAATAACTTGAAATTAATAAAATAATGAATTAATTTAAATGAATAGTAATGTAGTAACAGTTGAAATGCAGAAACAATATATAAAGAAAATGACTGAAAAACAGTTGTCAGAAGCAATAAAGAATTCTGATAGTTCAGCTTTTAGAATACTGTACTATAAATATTATAAGCCATTATATAGATATATATTTTATCGCACTTACTCCAAAGAATTGACAAAAGATTTGCTGCAGGATGTATTCACAAAGTTATGGTTGAACCGTAAAAAATTAAGCAGCTCTAAATCGTTAAAATCATTTATTTATTCTATTACCAGTAATCTTCTAATTGATCATTACCGCAAAAGATCATCCAGAATCAAGTATAAAAATGAAATTTTTTCTGCAAAAGTAATTACGGGTGATGATACTGTAGAAGATAAAATATCTATACAAAATGCTGTTTCCAGGTTGAATGATAAGTTAAAAGATGTATTTATCTTAAACAGATATGAGGGTTTTACTTATAAGGAAATAGCAGATATTCAGTGCATTTCGATAAAAACAGTTGAGAAAAGAATGAGTAAGGCGTTAAAATATTTGCGGGATTATCTGAAAGAACAAAAATAGAATTACTATTAAGTATAGGGATCTCAGGGAAATATACGTATAATAAAATGAAAAAGGATTAGATTGATATGAGCAAAAAAAATAAAAACTATATTAATTTATGTATTAAGTCATTAAATGGTGAACTTAAAGAATATGAAAGCAAATCACTTAATGAATGGCTGGCGGTTTCAGAAGAAAATAAACGTATATATAATGAATTAAAAAAAATATGGATATATTCGAAGCCGCCGGTTATTCATGATATTCCTGATATTGACATTGAATGGGATAAATTTAAAACTGAACTGCAGTTGAATTCAGGTTATAATAAATATCCCAAAAATAATATTATTAAAAATATATATTTCAGTTTCCATGATCTCTTAGTAAAAAAATATGCATTAATAGTATATTCAGCTGCTGTATTATTAATTATTACTGGATTATTATTATGGGAGCATTATCTGACTACTTCTTCATTTAATGTTAAAACATCCAAAGGAGAAAAAACTTTGATCACCTTATCTGATGGTACTAAAGTACATTTAAACTATGAAAGTTCATTAAAATGTAGCGACGGCTACAGCAGAAGAGATCGTAAAGTTTATTTAGAAGGTGAAGCCTATTTTGAAGTAATAAAAAACAGACAGAATTTTATAGTCATTACTCCAAATGCATCCACTAAAGTTCTCGGTACTCAATTCAATATAAGGGCACGGGGACAGGAAACCAGAGTTGTTGTCAAAACAGGAGTAGTTATTTTAAATAAAAATGATAAGGAAAATGGTTCAGTAAAACTTGAAAAAGGTGAAATGGGCTTGATAGAAGGTAAAAATTTACCTAATAAAATAGATTCTGTGGATACTGATAGTTTTTTGGGCTGGATGGAAGGCAAACTGTGTTTTAGACAGCAGCCTCTACATGAAATTGTGGAAGAACTGAACCGTGCTTATGATGTTACTATTCAGATATCGGATTCAACTCTGTCTGCTCATACTTTAACAGCAATTTTTAATAATCTTCCTTTTACCAGTGTTATAAACAGTATTTGTTTAACTCTGGGATCTGAATACAAGTTTGAAAATGATAAATATATTATTTATTAAATAAATATGAATTTATTATGGTAAATATAAATATTACATTCTATAAAAATCTTTTGATAATTTGCCTGATAGTTTGTTATTCTCCTGTCAATGCTCAGGATAATTCGGTTAAGAAATCAGTAACACTCACAGAGAAAGACAGCTTTCTTAATGATGTTATTGATAATATCTCTTCACAAATTCAGAATATATATTTTATCTATGATGATATTTTAGTTCATGATAAAAAGATCTCATACAGTTGTAACAATAAACCTGTTGATGAAGTTATACGCGCTATTAGCAAACAGGCAGAGCTTTCTTTTGAATATATAAATAATAATACATTTGTTTTTTACAGAAGTAATACCAAAAAAAACTCAGATACATTTTATAAAAATAGTAAAACGAATAATGGATTATGGTGGGGAAAAGGATTCGTCTCTCCACCGGAAAGAAAAGATAATCAATTACCTGATTATCCGGCCTTGGCCAAAAGAAATAATATTGAGGGAAATGTTAAATTGAGTTTTCTTATAAATAGATCCGGAAAAGTAGAGGAAGTAAGATTACTTAAAAGCTCTGGTCATGGGATACTTGATAAGGCTGCAATAGATTACTCAAAAGATATAATTTTTGAACCGGCAAAAAAAGGAGATACAACAATTTCAACCTGGTATTCTATGGATATTGATTATAAACTGTTTAAACAGGGATTTTCACCAAATAATTATGTTAATGAAATACTGGATTATTATTCAATGATGGATAATAAGACCTATATAAGTTATAAAAATTTATTATCAAAGGTTTTAGATATTCATATAAGATACATTAGTGAATTCAGTAAAGAGGGAGCTAATATTAATTACTATATAGATAGAATTATACGTCCAGAACTGAGAAGTGAATGGAAGGATTTTTGGGATTATCAGCAGTTAAATTTTTTAGTTTTTCATGATTTTATCCAGCGTTCATCCTATCCTGAATTAAATGAAAAAGCTAAAATTTATTTAGTAAAATTTTTATCAAAAGAGATTGAAAGTGATGATAGTGCACTGCTGGAAAAGCAAAATTTATTTCAAAAGAAAGTGTACACGTTTTTGGAAAACGAATATCCGGAAATAATCGATGAAATATTCAGAGAGGAGGTGACATTAAATTAATTATTTTTAATAATAATTGTTTTATTATTGGTTATAATATTTATGGAGGATTTTACAATGAAACCATATAGAGTAATAGTAGTTTTTTTGTTCGTAATATTGATAATCGGATGTGCAGCACAGAATAAGATGAGATATGGTATATATACTTTTACACATGATGATAAACAATATCAAATAGAAAGTTTTACACCGCCTGAAGGAAGCGGTAATAATTTCTTAGTATTAAAAAAAGGTAAAGAAGTTATATTAAAAGCAATTGATAAAGGACAAAATGGATATATAGATAGAATATTGGCAGGAGATATTACCTTAAGTGAAGCACGAAAGATATATTCGGAAGGATTACAAAAATGTTCACAGAGTGGTAAAATTGAAAAGAAATTCTCTGAAAAAAGCTACAGAAGTGAAGATATTAGTAATGAATACTTTCTGGCAACTTATAATGTAAATTCAGATGAGATATATAATAAATTTACTATCATAAGAAAATTGCATATGAATAGAAATGAAGAGTATGTTTTTATTGATAATAATGCAGATGGGACTTTAAATGAAGTCATAGGAGGGAAAACTAACATAGATCAATATCAGAGTGCTTATAAAAGAATATTAGAGCAAGGTGTTAAGTTTGGCAGAATTAATAATGTAGAAGATAAATATATTGTAAAAAAAAGTAAGTAAAGTCTAATTTTTTTAAAAAAGTTTAAAAGGGGCTGTATCAAAAGTCCTTTGAATTATGTCGATAATTTTGTATATTTAAGTAAATCTAACTTAAATAAAAAGAGTATATTATCGATGAAAAAGTACAAAGACACCCATCAACACCAACAACAGCTGTTGCCACCAAATTTGGATGAATTGATCGATGAGAACCATTTAGTGCGAGTAGTAGATGAATTTGTTTCCCGACTTTCTGCTACTGTCTGGGACAAAGCGTTCAAAGGTGGAGGGGCACCATCGTATCATCCTCAGATGATGTTGAAAATAATTCTTTTTGCCTATAGCAGCAGGATATTTTCCAGCCGTCAGATTGCTAAAGCAGTACGCCAGGATGTGACCTTCATGTGGGTTGCTGGCATGCAGCGACCCAGTTTTAACACCATAAATCGGTTTCGTAGTGATTACTTTCGTGATATTCTTGAGGATGTATTTACCGAGCTTTTGAATTTTCTTCATGAAAAAGGTTATGTTAATTTTGAGGATTATTTTATTGACGGGACCAAACTTGAGGCAGATGCAGGCCGCTATACACATGTATGGGGGAAAAACACAAAGCGCTTCAAGGCCGCAGTTCAGGAACGCATACGGAAGCTTTTTGAAGAGATTGATGCCTTAAATACAGATGAGGATGAAAAATACGGTGAGCATGATCTGCCTGAGCGTGGCACAGATACAGAGATATCATCTGAAGAAGTCTACCGTGCCGCCGCAGCGTTAAATGGGCAGGTAGAGGACATTAAAGAAAAGAAATTGAAAAGGGCACTGAGAAGCAGGGCAAAGAAACTGAAGGAAGAAGCAGATAAACAGAAAAAGTATGAAGAGCAACAAGAGAATTTAGCCGGGCGGAACTCTTATTCAAAGACAGACATTGGAGGTACTTTTATGCGGCTGAAGGATGGGCGCCTGCGTGCTGCTTACAATCTTCAGATCAGTACTGAAAATCAATTTATTATGAATTATTCAATTAGTCAGAATGCTTCAGACCCAGTTTCTTTTCCCGATCACCTGGAGAAAATAGAACAGCGAGGCCAAAAATATATACCCAATAATTATAATGGAGATAGTGCATACGGGAGTGAGGAAAACTATTCACTTCTGGGGGAAAAAGAGATTAAAAATTACTTAAAATACAATACATTTCATACTGAGGAAAAAAAGCAAAAGAATAAAAAGAAGGAAAAAGACACGTTTCATCGTGATACTTTTATTTATGATAAAAAGAGTGATACCTACCAATGCCCAGCAGGAAAGATTCTTAGGTATCAGGAGACCATTACAAGAAAAACTAAAACCGGCTATGTTTCATTTATAGATGTATACGCATGCTCCGACTGCGGTAATTGTCTTAGGAAAAATGAATGCTTACAAGGTAAATCATGTCGTAGAATCTACCGTAATCATCTTCTTGAGTTTTACCGGCAACAGGCTCGTGATAATCTGAATTCTCAGAAAGGCATTGAGCTTTGCAAGCGTCGGGGACCGGAGACAGAGACATACTTTGGTGACTTAAAGGGTAATAGTGGCTTTGAACGATTTTTACTCCGTGGAGAAGAAAAAGTAGAACACGAGGCTGGACTGCAGGCAATTGGTTACAATCTCCGAAAAATAGCAATAAAACGGGCCCAAAAAGCCGTTTTAAAGGCCAAATATATTTTGTGCCAAAAAAATATTCTGACTTATTTGCTGAAAACCATATTTTTTGAAAATTTTCGTTATTGCATAGAATTTTCAGCTTAAATCCGAAAAATTGGTTTTGATACAGCCCCTTTTTTTATTGTTTTATATCTTTATAATTTATATTTTCTTATTAGAAAGGAGTT
>CAZETW010000022.1:0-2671 GCA_964515295.1 uncultured bacterium
CAATACCACACGAGATTTACTATTCGATTGCGATTACGAAAGCGATACCGATAGAGATATCGAGATCAGATATAGGAATAAATCAACTATTCACTTTTCAATTTATCTTCAACACTCTTAATTTTATCGTTCATGGTCTGACTTCGGTCAGTTCTGGTACCGACACGTATATTAGTGGAAATCCTGGGAGCACCCATGTGATGTATGGTTTCATGACATTTTTTAACCGCAGAGAAGACTTCATCCCATTCTCCTTCGATATTAGTGCCGTAGGCATGAAGATGAATTTTCAAACCTGCTTCTTTTAATACTTTTTCGCAGGCGACAACATATTTGGATACTGATACACCGACACCCATGGGCACTACTGAAAGGTCCATTATTACATTCATAATACACTCCTTTATTTAATTTACTTCTATTTAAAAATATAAAATTAATTTTTTAAAATGAAAGTAAGTATAGTTACAAAACTAGTTAAATGAAAAAATTATCTGATATAAACGTATGTTAATTATATAATAATAGATTTACAAACCAATATCTTTCCGGACAATTTCATTATCAGTTATTTTATTTGCCACACTCGTCTTATTTTATTCGAATCAGAAGATTTTTGTATATTGATTACCATTTTTTGCAGTTCTATCAGAATTTTTATTTTTTCCTCAATGGGTAGTTTAGCTTGATCTTTATGAAATTGATTTTTTGCTTTAAATATTTTTGCAGCCATTGGTATAAATGAGAAAGAGATACCAGAGATTCGGTTTCATCAGACAATATTATAAAGATATCAAGATCAAAAGTTGCTACAGGTTCGATATAAAATAGGGTAGCAATACCTCCACCAATAGCGTATTTTTGAAACAGTCCCTCTTTTTGCATTTTATTGATAAGGTGCAGTGTTTTTTCCATGGAATTATTTCCTCAATGTATTATTGAGAATTATAGGAATAATGTAGATAAATATCAAGTAATTTTCTACATTTATCTTAAACCTTGGCAGCGAGGGTGACCAATAAGTAAGAATAAAATCTAACGCTAGGAACGCAGAGGGATCCATAACGGCACTGGATTTTCAGTTCCCTGAATCATGGCAATAAAACCGTTCCCGGATTGTGGGTACCGGGAGGATGCTAAAAAGGGACTATGCAGACAAAATAAAAAAGAATTATACTGACATAGATTTTTGGTTTTCCCGGACATTTGATATGAAAGATAATTGACAGTAACATCAATAAAGCCAGTATTGCCGCTGTCATGGAAACAATCCAGGTTAAATAATTGGAAGCAGGCGGAAGAATTAGTCCAGGTGATCCAATAAAAGTAATAATCCCGATACTATTGAGCAGGGGAAGAGCCGGCTTACCCATTCTTTGAACAGCTTCTTTCATGGTTGTCTTAGATTTATTCAGTCCATGAGTATAGGAAACTGTAGTAAATTTTATTGCCAGAATTAACTGTATGATCCATAATGCTGTATCCATCTATACTCTCATATAATTATTTTTCAATTTTTTTATTTATTCTAATTATTTATTTATATCTAAAATATAATCAAGACGGTTTGTGATTGTATCAGCTTCATCAGTAAAACCATGCTGCTGATAAAAATTATGTAATTTTTGATACCTCTCTGTAATATCCAATCCAATACTGTAATGCAGTTTATGCAGACATACAGGGCAGAGATGCAGAGGGCGGGAGTCACTTTCCTGCAGGTGGTTTGAGCCGTTCATTATACAGTGGAAATAGATACAGTGACTTAATCCAAACATATGCCCGATTTCGTGAACCAACACCTTGCAGCTTCTTTTCAGTAAAGTGTGCATGAAATTTTTATCCGGTTTTTCTCGATAAAAGGCGGGATGGTAACGGGCAAAACTGTACACTCCTATTCGGTCTTGCAGAGAAGCCTGTCCGAACACAAAATTCCAGGATGGATTGGGATAGAGGTCTTCCATACTGATGCCCATAAGACAAAAAGCGTCTTTTGGCAGTTTTTTTCTGAGTATATTTAAAACATCAGATGTCAATATCTGAATATTTCTGGAATAGGGATTAATCCGGATTGTAATTTTGTGTTTTTTCAAATAGAGAGGATTGTTAATATTTACTCTTATAGTATAGTAGTTTTCAACATACTCTCTTAAGAGTTCTAAGGAAGGACTTTTATTGTCCGGAAATCTCCCCAGAGGCTGAAGATACATTGTATTGCAGGAACTGTCAGGCTGTTTCCAGTTTTGCTGTTTAAATTGATCAAAAGTCTGTCCGGTTTCCTGATGTTCAGCCAGCCAGTCCCCGGATTTCGGTTTGGATATGGGTTCAAAACCATTTGGATCAAATGCACGCTGGTCTGTTTCTGATAATTCTTCAGTGGATCCGATAGCATTTAATCTTTCTGATTTATGGGGTGGTTTAAATTTCATTTTACTATTCTTTAATATTATTCTGAATATATTTCTTGATGGACAATCTATTCCGGTTGGATTTGGTTATTTCAACAAGTTTGACATCTTCTCTATTCTTGATATCCTGAATAATTCCCTTTCCCCTTAAAGCAACGGATGCAATGAGTAATTTATTAGAATCAAGGAGTTTTATCAACAGTTTTTTGAATTAGTGTAGTTTTGCCGATTCCGGGCGGTCCGGTTATGAGGATGTTGTTCAT
>CAZETW010000022.1:2771-23067 GCA_964515295.1 uncultured bacterium
GTCTTTGAGTCTTTGAGTCTTATAGTATTAGAGTCAGCAGAATACTTTAAACTGTCCACAGACCGCCGATCGCATCTCTTAGCTGTCTGCCGTCCGCGGTCTGCGGTCTATTCTGTTTTCTGACCTCTGACTTCTTCATGTAAACCCTCTAAAGTTCTAATGTTCTAAAGTTCTTTTTTTTGTTTTTTATATTTTATTTTATCCTTTTTCCTTTATCTTTTATCCTTTGATCACAAACCTGCCTTATTATTAGTATACTTGGTAATCAGCTGTTTTTTGATATCAATAAACAACTGCACTGCCTTTTTCATACAGTTCTGAGAATAATTGGTTAGATATTCTCTGGCTTTTTCAGGATTCTTGTGATGTAAAGCTTCAGCTTTGACAGCAACTTCTTCCATATCCTCAAAAAAAGATTTTTCCAGAGGATCACGGGCGGCTTTGAGGTCCTTGATAGCTTTCTGCCACCTCAGATAGAGAAGATTATCCACAAAATCCACTCCCCAGCGGGCTGATTGTTCACTGTACTGGTCAGGATCATACTTTTTGTATTCCTCACAGATTTCGGTAACTCCGGCATAGATAGGCACATAGGTGCTGACATGCTGATTATCCACATAGAACCAGTACACTCCGCCTACAGGATCAGGAAGCCAGCTCCTCAGCTGGGCCACCATGCCGTATCCTCCTCTGGAAACCATACGACGATGAGTGATATCCAGCAGTTCCCGCATATCCCGGGTAGGAAAGGGAGTTGCTAGGGGGCTCTTTTTCATTCCTCCTTTACTGTCAGGAACAAACCAGTCAAAATCCATTGTCATATCATAAATAGTACCTTCATATACAGATCTCTGAAAGTCAATAACATCCTGCACTGAAAGTTTCTTTTCCGGTTTTACAGAAAAGGGATAAAAACTGATATCTTCAAGATGCTGATGGTAAGAATCATAGCCTTTGTAGGGATTGGTCAAGTTTTTATCCGGCCATTTCTTAAAGTTCGGGGCTACGGTAGAGTAAAACAGCCATAAACGGCTGACTGCCCATTCCCGTGCCACCGGACTGTAGGCTTTCTGCCAGATAAAGGGTTTGCCGCTTTCCGGATCATACCAGCCGTGGTCAATAGCAACCTGTTGATAATTCTCAGAAGCTAAATACTCATCCGGCTTACTAAGATCAATCTCCTGAATAATACTCCAGTTTGGTACAATGGTCACATGGTCATCAGGTACCCGCCGGGCAGCCCAGATCACTCCCAGTTTTCCGCTTCCAGGTTCCCAGTCCGGTCCCACACTGAACATCTCCAGCACCCAGGCTTCTTCCGGATCAGCTATACAGAGGGTTTCTGATTCATCCACACAGGAGGGCAAAAATCCGTACTTTTCCATTAATGAAGTGATCAGATTGACAGCCTCCCGGGCTTTTGTGCAGCGCTGCAGGGCAAACACCATAGCCTGTTCTACTGTCATTATCTGTTTTCCGGTCTCCCGGTTGACCTGCAGCTCTTTTCTCTGACTGGTTGTGCTCTCCCCGATGGCAAGCTGATGTCCATTCATATGAGAGTATCCGGAATGAAAATAAGTATAGGTTTTTCGTACCTGAGGTATATATCCGATTATTTCTCCATATTCTTTCAGCGGTTTTCTTACATTCTGCAAACCATAGTAAACCGGGGCTCTGGCATCTTCCGGAAAGGTCTTTCCCGGAACCACATGCACCCGGCATTCATCACAGCAGCCGGTATGTGAAGTGATCACAGATCCGTCTTTGGATGCTTTTTTACCAACCACGATATCGGTACAGTCTGCAAATACCGACAATACAGGGATTATTAACAGAAGTAATATCAATAAGATTCTTTGTTTAAGCATGGTTCCTCCCTTAAATTTTTCACTTTTCATTTTTCATTTAGAATAATCATCCATTAAGGAATGTTTTCTACCGAAAAATAAATCCCTTTTTCAGAGGATCATCAGGATCAAAATAGAATTCGTTCTGACCAGTGATATATGCGGTTCCTGATACTTCTGGAATAACAGCCTGGTATGGTCCGATTTTGGTAATATCAGAGATTTTTACATCCATAGTAGTTCTTAGGATACTTTCGATAGTGATGGTCTGACCTTTATTTAATTGCTTGCGGTTGTAATGAATAGCAGCTCTGGCACTCACTCCGGTTCCGGTAGGGGAACGGTCTACTTCGCCGTCAGCAAAAATGCAGACATTGCGGCTGTGGCGTGATTTGTTTTCAGGAGGTCCGATAAAAATTGTTCCATAGAGAAATCCCAAGTCTTTCTCCAGGGGATGAGTAATTGAAATATTGTCCATAACTGCTTTTTTGATCTTTTTGCCTGCTTTTATCAGATGATCATGATTTTCAGGAGTTAATTTCAGTCCCAGGTCTTCGGCTTTACAAAAAGCATAAAACGCGCCTCCAAAAGCGAGGTCATACTTCACTTGTCCCAGATCCGAGACCACTACTGTTAGGTCACTCTTGTAGACAAAGGAGGGTACATTCAGAAAAGACACTTTTTTTACCACTCCTTTTTCCCGATGTCCGGTGGCAGTGATCCTACCAGCCGGTGAATCAATTTTCAGAACCGGATTTTTACCAGTTTTAGAGATCATTCCTGTATCCAGTACTACTTTGGTCAGAGCAATGATGCCGTGACCGCACATGGTGCTGAATCCTTCATTATGTAAAAAAAGGACTCCCAGATCACCGTCCGGAGTCACCGGTTCAGTCAGTATAACTCCATACATGTCTGCATGTCCCCGGGGTTCCCACATCAGTCCGGTCCTTATATGATCCAAATGTTTCTGTGCATAATGACGTTTTGCCAGAATAGTATTACCCGGGATGTCCGGAATACCGCTGGTGATGATCCTCAGGGGTTCTCCGGCAGTATGGGATTCGATAGTGGTGATTTTTTGCCAGTTTTTTGGTGTTTTCCACTTATTTTTCATTTTACTATTTTATTATCAGACAGGATTAACAGGTTTTACTGGATTTTTTATATTATAAATCAACCTCAGTCCCGATTTTTCTATCTTTTGCTTTCTTATAAATGTAATCTGCAGTCAGGAGATCAAACAGGGCCATGCCCACGGATTTGAACAGGGTGGTCTGACCGGAGGGATACATAGTTTCCTCTCCGGTTATCAGTTTTCCCAGAGGGATAATCTGCTTTTCCTGTATCCAATCGTTTTTCAGGGGTATGACAAGATCTCCTGATTCCTGTTTAGCCAGGTCTGTATCAACAAAGATTTTGGAAATTAGTTTAAAAAGAGTTTCCGGGAATTCCCGCATATCCGGTTTATAAGAGCCGATGCCGATGATATTTTTCCCCTTCAGTAAATTTGTTTTATTGGGTAATACAGGCTCCCGGGAATTAGTGGCGGTTATGATCACTTCAGAAGTTTCTGTCAATTCCTCCGCACTGGCTGCTTTTTTAACGGAAATTTTTGGAAATTTTTCGGAATAGTGCTTTTCGAAGTGTTCCATGCTTTTCTGATCCTGGTCAAAGATGACTACTTTTTGAATGGATCTTACCAGGGAAGTATACAAGGCCTGGATGAATCCCTGAACACCAGTTCCGACTATTCCCAGAACAGAAATATCAGGTGAAGTGGTATATTTTACTCCCACGCCTCCTACAGCACCAGTACGAATTGCAGTTAATGCAGCTCCATTCATCAAGGCCAGAGGTTCTCCGGTTTCAACATCATTTAATATCATTTCCCCATAGAGACGGGGAAGACCTTTTTTAACATTTTCCGGGAAAAGGGAAACCAGCTTGGTTCCCATGGCAGAAGGGGTAAAGCAGGGCATGAGAAGCAGAGTGTTATCTTTATACGCTGCATGCATACGGTCAGGCATAGAGAAATTTCCGTTTTGCTGAATTCTGAATGCTTCTTCGATCCTGTCGATGACCTCAGTATAGGATATAACAGAATACATTTGTTTGCCGTTTATGCACAGCATGGGAGGTCCTCTTTGAATTTATTAAAACTTTAATGCGGCGATTTCTTGCTGGTTAATATAAATAAAAATTAAACGCAGAGTAAACAGAGAATACGCAGAGGTTATAAAATTATAAATATGTAATTATTAATTTTTAACATTCTTTGCGTCATCTCTGCGTACTCTGCGCTTATACTATTTTTATTTTTTTAAACATCTCCAAGCATTGAAAGATATAAGAAATTTATTTTAGTGTAGGAGATATAGATACCTGTCTATTTCAAATCTTCCAGCATTTCTTTTGCTTCTTGTTTGAATTCAGGATCATCTTCTTCAACTGCTGGTAATTCAATAACCTTTTGTAAAGCTTCTTTTTGCTGTTCATCTTCATTCATATATTCATAGGTTTTAGCAAGTTCCAGGTAATGTTCAATATGATTAGGATCGAGTTCAATGGCTCTCTTAAAGTATTTTACCGCTTCCTCATTGGAACCTTCCAGTTTTTCCCCAAAGAAAACTTTAGCAAAAAATTTCAAGAATCCGCTCAGGTTGGCTACATTCTGCTGCCAGGCGCCTAATATATGATTAGCAATATTGGATTCCGGATTCAGTTCCAGAGCTTTTTCTGCTTCTTCTTTAACTTTTTTACTCAGTTTTACTTTTTCTTTACCACCCTGGAAAAGTGCCAGTCTGCCCAGAGAGGTAGAAAGTTTCAGATGTCCCTCAAAGCCATCCGGATTTATTTCAATGGCTTTTTCTGAATAAAGTCGTGCTTTTTCAAAGAGCTCTTCTTTCTCATCCTTCTGATCATCCGGAAGATTATTTGCCAGTTCACAATATTCATCACTTAATTTCCAGTGTGCTCTGTAATTGGTCGAATCAAATTCCAGAACCTTCAAATAATTATTAATTGCATTTTGGTGATCCCATTTTTCTGCATATTCGTCAGCTAAATTCATAAAATATTGTGCAGAGTCAACTTTTACCGGTTCAGTTTCCATGGATTCAACCTGACTTGAATCAACCATAGTGGAATCAATCATGGAAGAGTCAACTTTGACAGTATCAGTGGTGGTTGTCTGAGCTGTTACTGGTAGAACAAAAAATAATAAAATAATTATAAAGCACCACAGTTTTCTTTTCATGGTAAATCCTCCTGAATTTAATTTTGAATATTAAGTAATTTTTTCTATTTTAACATAAAATTAGGTAAAATGCAACTTAATTTAACAGAGAATGGAAAAAAATAATTATTTAATTATTCGGGGAGCACGGGAGCATAATCTTAAAAATATTGATCTCAGTATTCCCCGTAATCAACTAGTGGTTATCACTGGTTTGTCAGGTTCAGGTAAATCCTCACTTGCCTTTGATACTATTTATGCTGAAGGTCAGCGCAGATATGTAGAGTCTCTTTCAGCATATGCCAGACAGTTTCTGGGAGTAATGGAAAAACCGGATGTTGATTCCATAGAAGGACTTTCTCCGGCCATATCCATAGAACAGAGAACTTCCTCTAAAAATCCCAGATCAACCGTCGGCACAGTTACAGAAATTTACGACTACCTCAGACTTTTATTTGCACGAATTGGTGTTCCGTACTGTTATAACTGCGGCAGAAGAATCGAAAAGCAGACAGTTGAACAGATAATTGATTCTATTCTTAAACTTACAAAAGATACCCGCATACGAATCCTGGCTCCTCTGATCCGGGGTCGAAAAGGTGAATACAGAGAAGTTTTTCAACAGATCAGCCAGGAAGGATTTGTCAGGGTCAGAGTGGATGGTGAAATATATAAAATCGAGGAAGTGAAAAAACTGAATAAAAATATAAAACATGATATTGAAGTAGTTGTTGACCGATTGGTCATAAATGATTCAATATATACCAGACTGACAGATTCAGTTGAAACAGCATTACAGCTTTCCCCAGGTGTGGTTATTGTTGATATTGTAGGTGGAGAAGAAAGATTATATTCAGCTCACTATGCCTGTGTTCACTGTTCTATTAGTTATGAGGAACCTTCTCCCCGGATGTTCTCATTTAACTCTCCTTATGGTGCTTGCCCGGTTTGTAATGGTATTGGCTCTATTATGAAAGTTGATCCGGAACTTGTAGTGCCGGATCCGGATAAGAGTATAAATGATGGCGCTGTTGTTGCCTGGGGACAGTCCAGAACAGGATGGTATTTCAGCAGACTGAAAACCATTGCCAAAGAATTTGGTTTTTCTCTGGATACCCCTTTTAAAGACCTTACTGAAGAACAAAAACAGATCATTCTGTACGGAGCAGGGGATAAAGAGTTCCGTTTCAAGTATACATCCACAAACAGTAAGGTTGAGGGTGTGTTTGTAAATCAGTTTGAGGGAGTGATTGATAATCTGGAGCGCAGATATCACCAGACCAAATCCCAAGGTATCAGGAACTGGATTGAGAAGCTGATGAATGTTCAACCCTGTCCGGAATGCGGGGGCGGCAGGCTTAAAAAAGAAAGTCTTGCGGTTAAGGTTAATGATAAATCCATTTATGATATAAATTCTATGTCCATAAAACAAGCAGGAAAATTTTTTGAAAATATTGAGCTTGATAAACGGCAAACATTTATAGCCAGACAGATTTTAAAGGAGATCAAGGAACGACTCAGCTTTTTATCCAATGTGGGTCTGGATTATCTTACTCTGGAGCGAAAAGCAGGAACTCTTTCCGGAGGGGAGGCTCAGAGGATACGGTTAGCTACTCAGATAGGATCTCAATTAGTAGGAGTACTCTATATCTTGGATGAACCCTCCATAGGACTGCATCAGCGGGATAATAACCGTTTGATCGAAACGCTCACTGCACTCCGGGATCTGGGCAACAGCGTGGTAGTGGTGGAACATGATAAGCAGACTATCGAATCTGCTGATTTTGTGGTTGATCTGGGACCAGGTGCAGGTAAACACGGAGGAGAATTGGTTGCCCAGGGAAGTCCGGACAGTATTAAAAAAGCTGAGAATTCTATAACCGGAGAGTACCTGTCAGGTAAACGATCTATTCCTGTCCCGGAAAATAGAAGAAAAACAAGCTCGAGAAATTTAACCATATATGGTGCTGCAGGAAATAATCTGAAATCTATAGATGTCAAAATTCCTCTGGGACTTTTTATATGTATAACCGGAGTTTCCGGGTCGGGAAAATCATCATTAATCAATGAAACACTCTATCCGGTTTTATTGAGGAAGTTTTACCGCAGCAGTGCCAAATACCTTTCCTACCGGGATATACAGGGTATTCAGCATATTGACAAGGTCATTGATATAGATCAGTCACCTATTGGGCGTACTCCGCGTTCCAACCCTGCTACCTATACCGGTGTTTTTACCCATATAAGGAAATTATTTTCCAACCTTCCTGAGGCAAAAATAAGAGGATATCAGCCAGGCAGGTTCAGTTTCAATGTGGAAGGAGGAAGATGTGAGGCCTGTAAGGGTGACGGTGTAAAAAAGATCGAGATGCATTTTCTCCCTGATGTGTATGTTACCTGTGAGATATGTAAGGGGAAACGGTACAATAAGGAAACGCTGGAAGTAAAATACCGGGGTAAATCAATAGCGGATGTTCTTAATATGACTGTTGAGGAAGCCCTGGAATTTTTTGACCGTATTCCTTCCATAAAACAAAAATTGCTTACCTTGTACAATGTCGGTTTGGGATACATCCACCTTGGGCAGCCTGCCACTACCCTTTCCGGGGGTGAAGCACAGCGGGTGAAATTATCCACTGAGCTTTCCAAAAGAGCGACCGGAAAAACATTATATATCCTGGATGAGCCTACCACAGGACTCCATTTCGAAGATATTAAGATGCTGCTTGCAGTACTCAACCGGCTGGTTGATAAAGGAAATAGTGTCATTGTAATAGAACATAACCCTGATGTTATCAAAACAGCAGACTGGATCATTGATCTGGGTCCTGAGGGCGGAGATGACGGAGGTACAGTAGTAGCAGAAGGAACCCCGGAGCAGATAGCCCGGAACCAGAAGTCTTACACAGGGAGGTTTCTCAGGGAGGAGTTGGGTATTTAGTTTTTTTCTGTTTCAAAGGAATTTTTATAAAATTATTATAGAATTTATATTAAGACATGGATGGTCACTAATATATCGTCCCTGACGGGACTGGGATTTTTTAGCAGATGGATTAGCTATAAATATTCTGACCCTAAAGGGACAGAGATAGGGAAGATTGGTTTTTAAATTAGTTGGACTTCACAAATAAATTATTGTTTGAATTTTATCCCGCTAGGGATAAAATATTTATAGTCTTTAATTTGCATATCTATCATATATTTATTATTTTAGAATAAGAAAATTATGACATTATTGAACAAAAAAGATGAATTAGTAATGGAATTTCTTATATCAAAAAAATCTAGAGATTTTTATAAATTCGATGAAACCCTGTTTTCTATCAGCGGGAATGTCATTTTTGCCAATTTTCATGCTGTCAGACGATTTGTGCAAAAAATGAACGAAAAGCGCGATTTGATAAGGTATCCGGAAAAAACAGTGAAGGCAGGAGATGTGAATGCTATGGGACTTATTGATGAAATATTACATTTTATCATAGATCTTTACCGAGAGCAAAAGAATCAGTCTTTAATGAAAGAAGCATTTGAGTGGATATATAAAAAAATCGGCAAAAAAAAGGTAGATGCATCCTTACTTCAATTTGTGGAGGGATTTCCTCCGGTTGCAGTATACCGGGGAGAGATCACTTCTGAAAAGTATCTTGATAAAGAAACAAATGGTGTGCCGAACCGGTATATCGCACTTGAAGAAATGCTGATGTTATGGCTGGCCAATGTAAATCCTGCTTTTTCCCCTTATCTGGAATTATTTGATGATACTTCTCTGGAAAAATTTACAGAGTACAAACAAATAGTTTCCTCTCTGCATAAATTTTTTAACACCCAGCCAGGTTTTAGTCCACGAGAAGAAAATCTCTTTGACATGCTGCGCAGCCCTGCTGTTGCCCGACCTCATTCCCTGAGCGGTCAGCTGGACTATATCCGTGAACACTGGGGCTTTCTGCTCGGAAGATATGTCTACAGACTCCTTGATAGTCTGGATTTGATACAAGAAGAACAAAAACAAGGCTTTACAGGCCATGGACCAACCAAAGTGTATGAGTTCGGTGAATCAGAATCAGAACCTGAACGTTTCAGCAAAGATCTGGACTGGATGCCTCAGGTTGTGATGCTGGCAAAGAATGCATACGTGTGGCTGGATCAGCTGTCAGAACAATATCAATATGAAATAAAACGTTTGGATCAGATACCGGATAAAGAACTTGATACTTTGGCCAAACAGGGATTTACTGCTTTATGGCTTATCGGACTATGGGAACGAAGTAAAGCCTCCAAGCGGATCAAAAGACTTTGCGGTAATCCGGAAGCAGAAGCTTCAGCCTATTCTCTTTTTGATTATGTGATCGCCTCTGATCTGGGCGGAGAGGATGCTTTTCAGGATTTGAGGAACAGGGCCTGGAGACGGGGTATCCGGGTAGCTGGTGATATGGTGCCCAACCATGTTGGTATTGACGGAAAATGGGTATTTGAGCATCCAGACTGGTTTATCTCACTCGATCATAGTC
Source organism: uncultured bacterium (assembly GCA_964515295.1). GTDB lineage: Bacteria > Zhuqueibacterota > QNDG01 > QNDG01 > CAYUAG01 > CAYUAG01. Next base: position 12,365 of record CAZETW010000022.1, read on the forward strand.
CCTATCCCTCTTACACTTTCAGCGGACCAAACCTGTCCTGGGATGAACATACAGGTATTTTTCTGGAAGATCACTATTATGACCGTACTGATGCTGCTGTAGTTTTTAAGCATATAGATTTCCGGACAAACAGAGAAAGATACATATACCATGGTAATGACGGTACCAGCATGCCGTGGAATGACACTGCTCAGATAAATTTCTTAAACCCTGAGGCACGGGAAGCGGTAATTCAGGCAATTCTTCATGTAGCACGAAAATTTCCTGTTATCAGGTTTGATGCAGCTATGACCCTGGTCAAACGGCATATCCAGCGGTTATGGTTTCCGGAACCCGGAACCGGGGGGGCTATTCCTTCCAGGGCCGGTCATGGTATGACACAAGAGCAGATAGATCAGCTCATGCCGCAGGAATTCTGGCGTGAAGTTGTAGACCGTATTGCTGAGGAAGCACCTGATACACTGCTTCTTGCCGAAGCCTTCTGGATGCTGGAAGGGTATTTTGTCCGGACTCTGGGTATGCACCGGGTATATAACAGTGCTTTTATGAACATGCTTAAGCAGGAAGAAAATGCAAAATACCGAACTGTTATGAAAAATACTCTTGAATTCAATCCGGAGATTCTCAAGCGGTTTGTCAATTTTATGAATAATCCTGATGAGGAAACAGCTGTTGCCCAGTTCGGCAAAGACGACAAGTATTTTGGGGTCTGCATAATGATGGTAACTCTTCCCGGACTTCCCATGTTCGGGCACGGACAGGTGGAAGGCTTTACTGAAAAGTACGGAATGGAATTTCGACGTTCCTACTGGAATGAGCAGCCTGATGCACAACTTATTGATCGGCATGAGCGGGAAATATTTCCTTTGCTGCGACGCAGGTATATTTTTTCGGAAGTAGAAAATTTTCTGCTGTATGATTTTTTTTCCTCAGAAGGACGGGTGGATGAAAATGTTTTTGCCTATACCAACAGATTCAATAACGAAAAGGCGTTGATTGTTTATCACAACACGTTTGCCCAAACCAGCGGATGGATCCGTACATCAGTAGCTTACTCTGTAAAAACAGACGGTGGAGATGAACGCAAAATTATTCATAAAAATATCGGCGAAGGGCTGGATCTTCAGAATAACAAAACAACTTTTACGATATTCCGGGATCATATATCAAAATTAGAGTATATTCGAAATAATCAGGAACTATATGATAAAGGTATATATATTGAACTCGATGCTTTTAAATATCATATCTTTCTTGATTTCAGAGAAGTTCAGGATGACAATAGGGGGCGATACTGTCAGATTACTGATTTTTTGAACGGACGTGGAGTTCCCAGTATAGAGGAGGCATCTCGAGAACTATTTCTTAAGCCGATCCATAAGCCCTTCAGAGAACTGATCAATACTGATACTTTTCAGACTCTTTTCCGGGCCCGCACTCCTCAGGCTGAGAACGAGCCTGATCCGGAACTGATCGATGAATTGTCTGTAAAAATTCTTTTTTTATTAAAAGAAATAAAAAAAATAATCGGCAGTTCCGGAGATGAAAGTACGGTTGAACGTGAAATCAGATATAAACTGTTATCAGTTTTACAGATTTTGTCATTAAAAAATCAGGTTAAGAAAAATAAAAGTAAAACAATACTGAAACGCATTGAAAAATTTTTGAATGACAATCCTCAGTACTGGGCTTGTGTAATCAGCTGGGTATTTATCCATGCGATCGGGAAGATAGCAGAGGTGAAATCATATAAAGAACAGAGCCGTTCCTGGATTGATGAATGGAGGCTGGGAAAAGTAATAACTGAAGCAGTGGAAAATCTCAGAACGGATAAAACTAATTCACAAAAGTTGATTCAGATCATTAAAATACTCACTGCTCATCAGCGATGGTTTGATCCACACGAATCAAAATCCCTGAACCCGTCTTATATATTAGAAAATCTGCTGAATGATAATGATGTACAGCAATTTTTAGGTATCAACCGTTATCAGAGTATTTTGTGGTTTCAAAAGGAGAGGTATGAGGAACTGTTGAATTGGTTATTGATCATAGCTGTCATTGATGCTGCAAGCGATACTGATAGGTCTACATCAGAGATCGAGAACCTTATCTGGGATCGATATTCAGCTGTTGAGATACTGCAAAATGCTGAAAAGAAATCCGAATACAGAGTAGAAAAACTATTACGGGAAGTTGAGAAAAATACTAATTATAATAATAGGAAAAACGTAAATAAATGAAACTTGAATATCGAACAGACAAAAAAATAACCTCAGGTAAACCACATCCCCAGGGGGCTTTTATAGAGAATGAAGGAGTTAATTTTGCTCTTTACTCTCAACATGCAAAGTCGGTTTATCTTCTGCTGTTCGACACGCCGGACGGCGAACCAACGGATATAATTCCCTTGGAGAATCGTACTGATAATGTCTGCCATGTTTTTGTTCATGGTATAAGGGCAGGGCAGCTCTATGGATATAAAGTAGAGGGGGAATATGATCCGGCAGAAGGGAAGAGATTCAATCCTTTTAAACTTCTCATCGATCCTTATGCCAAAGCAATAACCGGAAAATTTATAGATCAGGATAATTTGTTATTTAGTTATGATGTTAATGCTCCGAAAAAAGATCTGATCATGGACGAGCGTGATAATAGTCATATTGTGCCCAAATCAATTGTGATGGATGATAATTTTGACTGGCAGGGCGATAAACCTTTACATATACCTATGAATGAGCTTATTGTTTATGAAACTCATGTTAAAGGTTTTACTGCACATCATACTTCGGGAGTCAAATATCCGGGCACTTATCCGGGATTTATTGAGAAAATCCTTTATCTGAAAGAACTTGGCATTAATTGTGTTGAGCTTTTACCTGTTCAGGAAAAATTTTCACGAGATTTTCTGGTCAGGAATGGATTAAAGGATTACTGGGGGTACAATACTATAGGATTTTTTGCTCCGGAATCATCCTACAGTACACAGCAAAGCCCGGGATGCCAGGTAAAAGAATTCAAAACATTAGTGCGGGAACTGCATAAAGCCGGGATAGAAGTGATACTTGACGTTGTATATAATCATTCAGGTGAAGGAACCGAACTCGGGCCGACACTCTGTTTCAGAGGAATAGATAACCCAATTTACTACAGATTAACAGGAAAATCCAAGCAGCCGTATCGGTATTATCAGGATGATACCGGAACCGGAAATACCATGAATATCGAACATCCTCAATTTCTGCAGTTGGTTCTCGATTCTCTCCGTTACTGGGTAGAGGTTATGCATGTTGACGGATTCAGGTTTGACCTGGCTACTGTTCTGGGCCGCAAAAATGATACTTACCAAAAAGATGCGGTCTTTTTCAAAGCACTGGCAGAAGATACTCTTCTAAGTAAAGTCAAGTTAATAGCTGAACCGTGGGATCTCAATACAAATCAACAGGGAAATTTTCCCAAAGAATGGTCAGAGTGGAATGGCAAATTCCGGAATACGGTACGAAGATTTCTCAAAGGTGAACCAGGACAAATAAAGGATCTGGGCTGGAGACTGACAGGGTCAGCTGATCTGTATGATGATACCAGAGCCCCATATAACAGTATTAATTTCGTTACCTGTCACGATGGATTCACTTTGCATGATCTTTTCAGCTACAATTCACGGCATAATGAGGCAAATCTCAGTAACAATAAAGATGGACCCAATGAGAGTTATTCCTGGAATTGTGGTGTGGAAGGAGAAACAGATGATATAAAAATCCTGGAGCTGCGTAAACAAATGGTAAAGAATGCCCTTTGCTGTCTGTTTTTCTCTTTAGGAACTCCCATGCTGCTTGGCGGTGATGAGTTCATGCGTACACAAAAAGGCAATAATAATGCCTACTGTCAGGATAATGAGATCAGTTGGTTTAACTGGGACTTTGTAGAAAAGAACAGGGATATATTGGAATTTTGCCGTAAAGTAATTGCTTTTCGGAAAAAATATCCTGTTTTGCAAAGTGATACCTTTTTAATCGGCAAAGACAGGAACGGCAACAGTGTTCCTGATATTGCCTGGTTTGGAAATAATCTGAAACCACCACTCTGGGATAATTCTGATCAAAAAATTATATGTTTTCAACTTGACGGAAGTGAGGGTTCAGCTCCTCTGCAGGAATATCATTTGTTTATAATTTTAAACAGTGATAATAAATCTCATAAAATACAACTTCCTCAACATAATGGAATGAAGTGGAACAGAGTAGTGGATACAAGTTTAAACAATGGTAAGGATTTTCTGTCAGAAGAAGAAATGATACCAATCGCTTCTTCTGATCATTATCTGTCTAATCCTAAGAGTATTGTAGTATGTATATCAACGGATACTAAAGAATAACATGTGCTGTAATACTTTGCAAGCATGAGAAAGTGACATGACTAAAAATATTTTTCAGTTGGCCATAGCAAGTGATTATGAATACGATGGGGATTTCATTGATCTCATAGAAAAAAAGGCCCATCAATTGGAATTGTCAACCTATATTATCTGGCCACAGAATTTTACTGAAACATTACATAAATTACAGTCAGATGAAATCCGCTTTGAATATCTGTTAGACCGTGCATCTGACACATCTGCCTATTTTCTGGAACTGCAAAATTGGTTGCACCAAAACGGAGTGAACATTTTTGATTCATGGGAAAAATTACAATGGGCATCGGATAAAGCAGTCATGCATATGGAGTTTAAAAAATATAACATACATACACCATATACAATTATTATTCCTCCGTATAGCACTAATAGTTATATTGATATATCAACTGATCAATTAACAAAATTAGGCAGGCCCTTTATCATTAAACCCGCTAATACAACCGGCGCAGGCACTGGGGTTATTGATCGAGCAGAAACCTTGCAAGATGTAATGAATGCACGAATGAAATATAAGACAGATAAATATTTATTGCAGGAGAAAATATCCCCTCTGGAAATTGACAACAGGCGATACTGGTTCCGCTGTTTTTACTGCTGTAATGATATTATATGTGCATGGTGGAATGATATAACCCATATTTATAATATTTTAACCACACAAGAAATTGAAATGTATAATCTCAGCCATCTATTAGAGATTGTTAAAAAAATTGCTGATATTTGCATGTTAAGATTTTTTTCGACTGAGATAGCTTATAGTACAGAAGAGGATCTTGTGGTTATCGATTATGTAAATGAGGTTTGTGATATGCGGATTCAATCAAAACATATTGATGGAGTACCGGATTCTGTTGTAGAACATATAGCAAAGCGAATAGCAGTATTTGTTAAAGAATTTCTTACGTTCAATTATGAAGAAAAACAGAGTGAATCTTATGATTAACAACGGAAAGAAAAGAGTTATAATAGAAAATGTTACACCGGAAATCGACGGAGGGAACTATCCCATTAAACGGGTAACAGGTGAGAAAGTTATTGTCCGGGCTGATATTTTTGCCGACGGACATGACAAGATTGCTGCAGAACTCCTGTACCGTTCCTCTGATGCAAAAAAATGGAACCGGGTACCAATGCAGTATTTGGTCAATGACCGCTGGGAAGCAGAATTTCAGGTAGAAACAGTAGGAGTATATTATTACACAATTACAGCCTGGGTTGATCATTTTGCAACCTGGCAGGATGATCTGAATAAGAAATTTCAGGCAGGCCAGAACATCTCAGTTGATCTTCGTATTGGAACAGAAGAAGTAAGAAAAGTCAAAAAACGGGTATCTCCTGAACATAAACAGAAATTGAACGAATGGGTAGATACACTTAACAAGGCAGATAGTATTGCTCAGGCTGTTGCTGTTGCTGAAGATGCTGCAGTTTCTGATATTATACGAAATAATCAGGATGAGGATCTGTTATGCACGTATGATAAAGAATTAGAGGTTTCTGTTAATCGACCAAGAGCGCAGTTCAGCGCCTGGTATGAAATGTTTCCGCGTTCCACAAGCCAGAAGGCAGAACAACACGGAACATTCAAAGATTGTGAGCGTCTTCTGCCTGATCTCAAAGAAATGGGATTCAATGTTATTTACTTTCCTCCTATTCATCCTATAGGTAAAACTCATCGTAAAGGCAAAAACAATACTCCTGAAGCCGGGACAGATGATCCAGGAAGTCCCTGGGCAATCGGATCCAAAGAAGGGGGGCACACATCCATCCATCTGAAACTGGGTAATATTGAGGATTTTAAACAATTAGTAAAAAAAATTCAGAATCTAGGGATGGAGATTGCTCTGGATCTGGCCTTTCAGTGTTCACCTGATCATCCTTATGTAACTGAACATCCGGAATGGTTTAGGTGGAGACCGGACGGAACAGTACAGTATGCAGAGAATCCACCCAAGAAATATGAGGACATATTACCCATTTATTTTGAAACTGAAAACTGGAAAGAACTCTGGGAAGAACTGAAAAGTATTGTTCTTTACTGGATAGATAAAGGAGTAAAAATTTTCAGAGTAGATAATCCTCATACTAAACCGTTTGTTTTTTGGGAATGGCTTATCAGTGAAATTAAAAAGGATTTTCCTGATGTTATCTTTCTTTCAGAAGCGTTTACCCGTCCTAAAGTCATGTACAAGCTGGCAAAGATAGGGTTTACTCAGTCTTATACTTATTTCACCTGGCGCAACTCAAAATACAACCTGACCGAATATCTGACAGAATTAACCTGGACTGAAGTCGAAGAATATTTTCGTCCGAATTTCTGGCCCAATACACCTGATATCCTGCCTGAATTCCTGCAGTACGGAGGGAAACCGGCTTTCATCATCAGGCTGGTGCTTGCTGCCACACTTTCATCTAATTACGGTGTTTATGGCCCGGCATTTGAACTCTGCATTAATGAGGCTGTTCCCGGAAAAGAGGAATATCTGAATTCTGAAAAATATGAAATTAAACACTGGGAGCGCAGCAGTCCTGAAAGTATAAAAAATGTGATTACCAGAGTTAACCGGATACGGAAGGAAAACATAGCATTCCGCAGGACATCGAACCTTAAATTCTATACTATTGACAATGATAATCTCCTTGCTTATGAAAAGGCAAGTGAAGATCTTTCTAATATCATGCTTATTGTTGTTAATCTGGATCCGTTTCACATTCAGTCCGGATTTGTGCAGGTTCCGCTTGATTCTTTAGGTATCCCGGATAAGGATTCGTATCTTGTTCATGATCTGTTGAGTGATAAAAAATTTATCTGGCAGGGAGAGTACAATTATATTGAACTCAATCCACAGCACATACCCGCACATATATTCCGTATCCAGAAGCGTTTAAAGAAGGAGAAGGATTTTGATTATTATGTTTAATTGTCATATTAAGGATATTCCATATGCCATCCAGTGAAATCTTTACTGGAAATGAACCTCGGTGGTATAAAGATGCAGTTATCTACGAGCTGCCCATCAAATCTTTTTTTGACAGCAATGATGATGGGATCGGAGATATACGCGGTCTTATCGAGAAACTTGATTATCTGGAAGGTCTGGGCATAACAGCCATCTGGCTCCTCCCTTTTTATCCTTCACCGCTTAAGGACGACGGATATGACATTTCAGATTATTTTAATGTTAATCCTGACTACGGCACCTTGAGAAATTTCCGGAAACTTTTAAAAGAAGCTCATAAACGCAGTATCAAAATAATAATAGAACTTGTAATAAACCATACCTCAGATCAGCATCCCTGGTTTAAAAGGGCCAAAAAATCAAAACCCGGTTCTGTTTTCAGGAACTTTTACGTCTGGAGTGATACTCCGGATAGATACAAGGAAACACGGATCATCTTTCAGGATTTTGAAACTTCCAACTGGTCCTGGGATCCGGAAGCCAAAGCGTATTACTGGCACAGATTTTATTCTCATCAGCCTGATTTGAATTATGATAATCCCAGAGTGATAAAAGAGATAAAAAGGATTATGGATTTCTGGTTTTCCATGGGAGTGGATGGTATGCGGTTAGATGCTGTTCCGTATCTTATTGAACGTGAAGGGACCAATTGTGAAAATCTTTCTGAAACCCACAGCATACTTAAAGAGCTTAGAGAACATATAGACAAAAGATTTAAAGGCAGGATGCTGATAGCTGAAGCAAATCAATGGCCAGAGGATGCGGCTGAATATTTCGGCACAGGTGATGAGTGTCATATGGCCTTCCATTTTCCGGTAATGCCCAGATTATTCATGGCCCTCAGAATGGAAGACCGTTTTCCTATCATTGATATCCTGGAACAGACACCCAAGATACCTGATAAATGTCAATGGGCTATGTTTTTACGCAATCACGATGAACTGACTCTTGAAATGGTCACTGATGAGGAAAGAGATTATATGTATCGTGTGTATGCTGATGATCCCCGATCCCGGATCAATCTGGGGATACGGCGCCGGCTGGCTCCATTGCTGGATAACGACCGTAAAAAAATAGAATTGATGAATATTATACTTTTTTCACTTCCGGGAACTCCGATTATTTACTATGGCGACGAAATTGGTATGGGAGACAATTATTATCTAGGCGATCGTGACGGGGTAAGAACACCTATGCAATGGAGCAGTGACCGGAATGCAGGATTTTCCCGTACAAATCCCCAAAAACTCTATCTGCCGGTAATTTTTGATCCCGAGTATCATTTCGAGGCCTTAAATGTTGAAAATCAGGAAAGAAATACTTCTTCATTATTATGGTGGATGAAACATGTTATCGCCATGAGAAAACACTATCCTGCTTTCAGCAGAGGAGAGCTTAGATTCCTTTTTCCGGAAAATTCTAAAGTACTTGCATTTATTCGTCAGTATAAGGATGAAAAAATTCTTGCGGTTATCAACCTCTCAAGAGTTACTCAATTTGTTGATCTGGAACTATCTGAATATGCCGGTTCAGTTCCAAGAGAATTATTCAGTCAAAATCAGTTTCCTCCTATTGGTGAAAAGCCCTATTTCATCACTCTGGGTTCTTATGGCCATTACTGGTTCTTAATAGAAGAAGAGAAAACCAGTATACAGGAAGAGAAGAAAGTTCCCGATGTAATAATTAATGAAAAGTGGTCAGCTATCTTCGGGAATAAAGCAAAAAGAAAACTTGAGAAAGATGTTCTTCCAAAATATCTTAAAGGCCGGCGTTGGTTTGGCGGAAAAGCACGTAATATCCGTAAAGTCACCATAAATGAGCGAATACCTGTTGTTTCTGATAAAGAAATGTTTTATATAATTTTTTTAGAAATTGACTATACGACTGGTCCTTCAGACTGGTATTCAATGCCGGTTTCTTTTTTACCTTTTGAAGATGCAAAAATGTATATGGAAGAAGTTCCCCAAAGTATTATTACCAGACTTATCACTAAGGACCAGAAAGGCATTCTTTATGATGCCATATACAATGAAGCATTTCGCAACAAAATATTCCAGCTGTTTTTTAAGAGATATAAACTGAAGGGCTTACATGGTGAGCTCACAGCATGCCAGGGAAAAGAAATTAAACAGTGGAAAAAAACAAATAGTACTCAACTAACAGGAAAAGTAATACAATCCGAACAAAGTAATTCATCTATTCTGTACGGAGACAGCTTTTTCCTGAAATATTACCGCCGTATAGAAAGGGGAAAGAATCCGGATCCTGAGATAGTAAAGTACTTGACTGAGAGAACACATTTCCATAATGTTCCGGCTTTTGCTGGGAATCTGGAATACTGTTCCGGAAAAGCAGAATCAACAGTGATAGGCTTGCTTCAGGAGTTTGTACATAATGAAGGTGATGCCTGGTCCATGACACTGGATGCAGTTGATCAGTATTTTGACCGTGCTCTTTCCAGAAAAAAAGATATACATGATCTGGATAGCGGATCTTTTTCAGTTGTCGATGTTGATATTACTCAGATACCGGAATTTATTCAGGAACTTGTGGGTGCTGCTTTTCTTGAAAGAGCCCGTCTCTTGGGTAAAAGAACAGGAGAAATGCATATATCACTTTCACAATCAACTGTAAATCCGGATTTTGCACCAGAACCATTCTCAAAACTTTATCAGCGTTCTCTTTATCAGGCCCTTCGGAGCAGGGCAGTGCTTGGTCTTGAGAGCTTGAGAAAATATTCAAAGAATCTTCCTGAACATATACGTGTTACAGTAGAAGATATATTAAAATCCAGACAAAAAATTCTGAATCGTTATAAAAAACTCATGAAAGGGAAAATTACAGGACTGAAGATCCGGATTCATGGTGATTATCACCTGGGACAGGTTTTATTTACCGGAAAGGATTTTGTAATTATTGATTTTGAAGGCGAACCCATGAAACCGCTCTCTGAGCGAAGATTAAAATATTCATGTTTCCGGGACGTGGCAGGTATGATCCGGTCATTTCATTATGCGGTTTATAATAAGCTCTTTCAAAGAACAGCTATCAGTCCTAAAGAATTTCAGCTATTGCAACAGTGGATTCAACCCTGGTATCGATACACAAGTGGTGTTTTTTTGCAAGCTTATCTGGAAACCATTGCAGACGCACCCTTAATTCCGGGGAATAAAGAACAAACAGAGATCCTGCTGGATGTTTTTTTACTGGATAAGATAATTTACGAAATTGGGTATGAACTTAATAATCGTCCGGATTGGGTGATTATTCCTATAAATGGTATAAAATCGATTTTAAAAGAAGGATCATCAGACACAAAAAAATGA
>CAZETW010000022.1:23167-27884 GCA_964515295.1 uncultured bacterium
AGACTGAATGGCAACATCTGGTTGAAAACGCTATGACCAGAAATAATGATTGGTCGATACGCGTGCCGGAATATGAAGCTATTTATCAAAAAGTCATACAAAAAGTAAAGAGTTAAGGAGGAAAAATATGGAAGTTGATCGTTCTATTGCTTATTTCTCAATGGAAATTGCTCTGGAAGAAGGCATGCCGACCTACAGCGGTGGACTCGGTGTTTTGGCAGGAGATACTATCCGTTCTGCTGTAAATTTAAAGGTGCCTATGGTTGCAGTCACATTGCTCCATCGAAAGGGATATTTTTATCAAAAACTTGATAAAACAGGATGGCAGACTGAAGAACCAGTGGATTGGAAAGTTAAAGATTTTGTAGAAGAAATGTCACAGACGGTATCCGTAACCATAGAAGGCAGAGAAGTATTTCTGCGAGCCTGGAAGTATGTTGTAAAAGGATCGGGAGGCTTTACCATACCAGTTTATCTGTTGGATACAGACCTTAATGAGAACACAGAATGGGACAGAACCTTAACTCATTATTTATATGGAGGTGACAATCACTATCGTCTGTGTCAGGAGATTATTCTTGGAATCGGGGGAGTAAAAATGCTCCGTTCTATAGGATTTAATAAGATTAATCGATTTCATATGAATGAAGGTCACGCAAGTTTTCTGACCCTGGAATTAATTGATGAGGAGCTGAAAAGTACAAAACAGGACATTATTTCTCCGGATATATTGGATAAAGTTAAGAAGGAATGTGTGTTTACCACGCATACTCCTGTACCAGCTGGCCATGACAAGTTCTCCATGGATTTGGTGAATCAGGTTTTGGGTCATCATAAAGTATTTGATGTTAAGGAAAATATTTGTTCTGACAGTACTCTGAATATGACCCAGCTGGCTTTGAATCTCAGTCACTTTGTTAATGGTGTGGCCAAGAGACACCAGGAAGTTTCTCAGGAAATGTTTGATCGCTACAAGATTGACTCCATCACCAATGGTGTGAATGCCTTATTATGGACTTCACAACCCTTTCAAGATCTTTTTGATAAATATATACCAGGTTGGATAGAAGATAACTTCAGCTTGCGCTATACTCTGAGTATACCAAATGATGAAGTATGGAAAGCCCATAGTAAAGCCAAACAAAAGTTGATTGAATATGTTAACCAGGAAACAAATGCAGATATAGATATTGATACATTTACAATTGGATTTGCCAGACGGGTTGCAACCTATAAAAGAGCAGATCTTATTTTTCAGAATATTGAAAGGTTGGAAAATATAGCATCAAATGTAGGTTCATTCCAGTTGATATTCTCAGGGAAAGCACATCCCCAAGACCAAGCCGGTAAAGAATTAATTCAGCATATCTTCAAGGCCCGGGAGTCACTGAAGGATTTTATTAAAATCATTTATCTGCCGAACTACGATATATCATTGGGCAAATTACTCACATCCGGTGTAGACTTATGGCTCAATACACCAATTCCTCCTATGGAAGCTTCTGGAACCAGCGGGATGAAGGCTGCTCTTAACGGAATACCTTCCCTCAGTATACTGGATGGATGGTGGATAGAAGGGTGCATCGAAGGAGTAACCGGATGGGCTATCGGTGAAAATGAAAGTGGGGTAAACAGAGACGATAACCGCATAAAGGATGCTGAATCTATTTATAAAAAGCTTGAAAAGATAATTATTCCCATGTTCTATAATGATCGTAAAAAATTCATTAATATGATGTGTCATGCCATTGCACTGAATGGTTCCTTTTTCAACACTCAGAGAATGATGCATCAGTATGTTCTGAAAGCGTATTTTTTATAATTAAAGGAGAAATGATGAAACCAAGAGGACTATTAATGATCGAGCATAGACGCATAGAAAAGATTGAATATTAATTTTTTTTTTGATTATATATAGTCATGCAGATAAAAAATAGATGATACGTTCCTGTCAAAAAAAATATAATTATCGAAGGAGTTACCATGAGACGAATTATCATTTTTATTGTATTATTGAGTTTTTTTAAACCATACCAGGTGATTTCTCAAGTTGCAGATCATTTTAAAGACAAGGGAAAAGAGTTCTACGAATCAGGTAAGTATGAAGAAGCCTTAACCAATTTTTTAAAGTATGCTGAACTTGCACCCAAAGATTGGTATCCCTACAATCGCCTGGGCTGGACCTACTTTTATCTTGGTAAATATCAGGATGCCATAACAAATTTTAATAAATCCAATTCCTTAAAAAAATCCTATGGTAACTATCAGGGGTTAGGCAGATGTTATGATGCCCTGGAAGATTATGAACATTCTCTCCAGAACTATTTAAAATATGCCAAACTTCATACTGATAATTCAGATTCATGGAGACCACATAATTCTCTCGGTTGGGCTTATTTTAATCTACAGATGTATTATGATGCTATGGAGGAATTTAAGAGATCCATTCAAATCAACCCTATAATTAACAGTTATTTAGGTTTGTGTAATGTCTATATGGATCTAGATGATTATGATAAAGCAAGAGTTATCTTGTTGACCTTGGCGAATAGGACTATAACAGAGCAGCAAGAGAGAGTTATTGAGATCATGCTGGGATATTGTCATGTTTCCCAGGGCAGATTGGAAGAAGCTTATAAAGTTTTCGGCAGTAGAAACACACTTGGTCTTAGAATCAAAAATGCACAGAATGGCATAAAAGTATTAAGTGTCAGAAGAAACGGACCTGGGCATTTGGCAGGTTTAAAACCAGGAGATGTAATGGTCGAATTAAATGGAATTCCATTAAATTCTATTACAGCAGCAGAGCTTTCTCAAAGAGTACTTTATCAACAGGAATTTGGTAAATGTGGAATCCGGAAATATCACTTCCGTAGCTACTGAAGATATACAGGGAACCATCGAAAATGTCTATACAGATGGTGTGGGGAATGTGGTGTATAAACTGATACAATAAATATCATGATTCTTTTTGAGGCATATGATTAATAAACGAACCATATATGCATATATTATAATTATAATCTCACTGATCATACATTCATGCATACTATAGATAAAACATTCCGGGTCAATCTGGCTCAAGGTAAAAACATTACTGCACATAATTACAGAATGAACCATAAAAAATTTTCTCCTTCACATGTTCTCGATGATAATAACAGAACTTACTGGGCTGCAGATGATACTTTATCAGAGTCAAATAATATTCCAGCTGTTTCCAGTTTTGGCATTTATAAAGCATCAAAACTTGACAGAAAAATATATTCTGTGTACATTAATAAAGTCATCCAAGAGTAATTCCCCCCTGTGGTATATAAAATAGTATTAAAAACCAAGATAAGGAGGAAAATACATCATGAGTGATAAACCTTCAATAAAAAGGCGTGATTTCCTCAAAATGTCCTCAGCTGCAGTTGCGGCAGGTCTGACCGGCAGAATAAGCGGCAAGCCGGGGACAAAAAGTGACAGTTTAGTAGAAGAAGCTGCCCAAAGAGTCGGTACCTTACCCCGCCGGAAACTGGGTTACAGCGGACGAGAAGTTGCTATTATGATAGGAGCCGGTGATCTTGATGCAGCCTGTGCTGAGGCAGGAATGTTATGCGGAGTGAATTACTGGCATAAGGCAAACAGATGGATACAGACCAAAACCCCGGATTTTATCCTTAAAAACCGTGAAGTTCATTATTGCCAGGTAAATGTGGATAGAGTAGGCGGAAGTCATTATACTGGCCGTTTTGATGAAGATGAACATTACAGTTATGTGAAGGAAGCGTTAGAGAAGACAGGCCTCCGATATTTCGATGATATGCAGCTGCATTACGGATATCACAATGTTGAAGAGCTCAAAAATGAGAGGGCTTTTGTCCGTGCTTTTGACCGCCTGAAAAAAGAAGGACTGGTAAAGCACCTCTGTCTCTCCCAGCATGGGTATGCAGGTAATTCCAGAGTGCAGAACGGACAAAGTGCCGCAGAGATTCTGACAGCTGTGGTTGAGGATGGTCTTTATGAACATGCTCAGTTTATCTATTCTTATGGTACTGATCCGGAAATGGACAAATTTATGGAGTTTGCCCGTAAAAAAGAATTCGGAACTACAGCCATGAAGACATCACGCGGCATCGGAAGAATGAGAGAAGACAAAGAATTTATGAAAAAACTGCCGGAAGGTACATCTCCTCACAATGCACTGGTTCGCTGGCTTACTACCAAGACCAAGCTCGACGCTGTTGTTATGCGGGTCAGAAACCTGGATGAATTTGTGGACAGCTATTCCGGTGCAGGAAAAGAACTTCGGGCTCAGGACACCCGGGCTGTTGAGATGATGACAGCTCAGGCAGACCGGACAGCCTGTCGTCTGTGTACTGTATGTCAGCCTCATTGTCCTCAGCAGGTGCCAATAGCTGAAATTCTGCGGTTTGAACGTTATGCTATGGATGATCATGACTGGTATAAAGCCAGAACATTGTATGCTGAGCTTCCCCGTAAAGGTAATGCCTGTATCAATTGTAAAACCTGTGTTCAGTACTGCCCCCAGAATCTTGAAATTCCGGAGAAAATAGCACGATTGCATAATCTTTTAAGTTAAGTTTAATCGTTATATATTATATAAGATTAATAAAATAAGTCTTTTAGCCGAAAATAAATGTTTAGTAAACTGTATCAATAGTATTTGGTAGAGGAGATATTTATTATCTGTTAAATTGTAATTTAATCA
>CAZETW010000022.1:27984-35868 GCA_964515295.1 uncultured bacterium
TCAATAGTATTTGGTAGAGGAGATATTTATTATCTGTTAAATTGTAATTTAATCACTTGAGGAGGAATCATGAGTTTAAAGAATGCAACACTAATTGTTATTATTGGCCAGGGATTAAATTTATTCTGGATATTATGTTTAAATTTAAATTTATTACAATGGAACCGTGGTATTGGAACAATCTTCAATCTTATTGGTATGGGAAGTTTAATATTATTTTTTATTATACTTTATACTAAACAGAAATGAGGAGTTTTGCAATGAGTGAAAATATTAATGAAATCTTAGAAATCAATCCTGAACCTAAAAAGCAATCTCCTACCGGTAAAAAAAGTTTAGGAGAAATTTTATTCTCTTTTAAGGGAAGAATCTGCAGATCTGAATATTGGGGAAAGGCATTTCCAATATTGTTTTCATATAGTATAATTGTTAATATAATTTATTATGCTGAAGTTGAATCATCAGGACAGCCAGTGGTATCAATTTTTCTTTCTCTTCTTAGTTTATGGCCTGGATTAGCAGTTGCAACCAAACGTTTGCATGATAGAAATAGATCCGGTTTGTTTTTATTAACGCTTCTCATTCCTTTTGTGAACGCAATCTTTGCTATATGGATTCTCATTGAAATATGGTTCCTTAAAGGCACAGAAGGGGAAAACAGATTTGGCCCGGATCCACTTGCCTGAAAACTCAGAATGCAGTATATTTATGGATGAACTTTTTTAAACCAAGCTCAAATTTTTCTGAGTCAAAAAACAAGTTTTTTTTTATTGTTCTAGAAGTAGTGTTTATTATAGCTCTGCTGGTTATCTGGATCAGCAGTGAATCCATCCGGCACAATAAAAGTTTGTGGATTCTTTTTTTGTACAGTATGCCGTCCGAGTTTATTATTCCTTTGGTCCCGCATGAACCGGTAATTCTTTATTTTGGTAAATACTATCATCCTTTGACAGTATCTTTAGTAGCAATTGCCGGCACTGTCATTACAGAGATGTTGAATTATTCTTTGTTTACATATGTTACAGAGATAAAATCCTTAGAGAAGATTAAAAAAAATAAGTTTACAACTAAACTGGTAGATTTATTTAATAAAGCTCCTTTTACGGCTCTGATAATTGCAGGTTTTACTCCTGTACCTTTTCATCCTTTTCGATTTCTGGTTGTATTTGCTGATTACCCCCTCATAAAATATAGTTTAGCTGTTTTTATATCCAGAACTCCCAGATTTTTTATTCTGGCTCTGCTGGGTCATGAAATACATCTCACAACCTGGATGTTAATAGTAATATTTATTATATTTCTAATACTGTCTTATCTGTCTGTATTAGGAAAGCAAATAAAAAAATAAAAAAATATAAGACTGTAAAAAATGGAGGAACTCTGTATGACATCAAATAATATGAACAGGCGTGATTTTTTAGGTAAGGCTTCAATGGGACTGGCAGTATCTGGTCTCGGATTTACCAATCTGAAAACTGATCAGAAGAAAAAAGCAGAAAAACAGAAATTTGTCTACCGGACCTTGGGTAAGACAGGACTAAAATTACCAGTAGTGAGTATGGGAGTAATGAATGCAGACAATCCTCATCTGGTAAAAAAAGCACTGGAAGTTGGAATAAAGCATCTGGATACAGCGCATGTATATCAGCGGGGGAATAATGAAAAGATGATCGGAGAGGTGCTGAAGGAAACCGGTATGCGGAAAGAAGTTATTCTTGGTACCAAGATGCGTTTTGCTCAGGACAGAGGAAAAGGTGAATTCCGTCTTGACGATGATGGGAGAGGACCCGGAGCAAGTGAGGAGAATTTAATGAACCAGCTGGATATAAGTCTGGAGCGTTTACAGACTGATTATGTTGATATTCTTCATATTCACAGCTGTTCCACTCCGGAAATGGTTAAAACCGAGCCTCTTCTGAATGCATTAGTGAAAGCAAAGAAAATGGGCAAGGCCAGATTTGCAGGTGTTTCAACTCACAGTAATGAGCCCAGTGTAATCCGGGCTGTTGCAGATACGGATGTGTATGATGTGGTTTTGACTGCCATTAATTTTACCCAGGATCACAGGAATGAGATTAAAAATGCCATCAAATATGCTGCGGACAAAGGCGTGGGAATAATTGCTATGAAAACTCAGGGAGGAAGTCGTCTGCAAAATGACGGGTCTATTGAAGTAAATCATCGGGCAGCGCTCAAATGGGTACTGAATGATGAAAATGTCTGTACTGCTATTCCGGGAATGACTACTTTTGATCAACTGGATCTTGATATGGCAGTGATGAATGATTTATCTCTGTCAGATCAGGAAAAGCGTGATCTTCAGCTTTCATCTATGCTGCCAGGCAAGTTATACTGCCAGCAGTGCCGTCAGTGTATATCTACCTGTTCTAACGCAGTGGAAGTACCAGATCTGATGCGGGCTTATATGTATTACAAGGGGTATGAAAATTTTACGCAGGCAAGAGAAACCTTGGCAGAATTAACAAATGATCAGGGATTGGAAGCATGTCGTGATTGTTCAACATGTACAGCACAGTGTGTCAGAGGCATTCAGATCGGAAAGCGGATTCATGCTCTGCAGGAAATGGTATGAGTTATTTGAAAAGTATCAGTATAGATTTTCTTATATGTTCAGTTTCTTACAGATATCAGATGCCAATATTTACTAATGATAAGGATTTTCAGCTATTATAGTAGAAATATTCCAATATCGTTGTATAATGTTATATGATTAAATTAGTTTGTGATGTAAATTTTATATGGTTCTGAAAATTTAAATTCATGATCAATCCCGGACTCAAAAACAAAGTCGTCATTGTTACTGGTGCTAATCACGGCATCGGAGCTATTACTGCAGTTGCTTTTGCTCAAAAGGGTGTAAAGTAATGATAACTTATTTGCGGCAGTCTTCGGAGTTATACAGAGTAATCAAAGAAGAAGCAGAGAAAGCAGCTACGCCGGGAAGCGCCTATTACAGTAAAATGATTTTTCAATCCGAAGAAGAAGTCATATCTGAAATAAAGCAACTGGGAAGGGAATGTTGTGCCTGGGAAGCAGACTTGTCCGATCCTGCTGTTATACCGGAACTATTTGACAGGGCAGAGAAGCAGTTGGGTCAAGTTGAAATCATTGTTAATATAATATTACCCGGAGCAGTTCAGACAGGGTGGATGCCTGAAAAACTTGAGAAGGAACTTGCTCAGAGTTATCCTCTGAGAAGAATAGGTGAACCTGAAGACATTGCCAAAGCGGTTATCTTTTTTTCCTCCCGAGAGTCAGATTGGATAACCGGACATCTGATAGTCATTCCATGAATTGGATTTTTCAGAAACTTGATAATTCCTATTTGAGGAATATTAAATGGATCGATCATGCTGCCACCCGGGTCAGAGCAGAACATAGGGATGATGCGATTTTGGAGTTTATGCGACTGACTAATTATAATTTTGATTTTGCCATCTATGTAAAATTACTGAATTCCATAACCAATGTAGCCCGGGTCACGGATAAGGATTTTGCCATGGTGTTTACTTCAGGCATTAAAAAATATAAAGATGAAGAGTCTTCAGGTCCCACAGAAAAATTTATCCATAATTACGGCAGAAGAGTGCACCATATGGCATTTCATACAGAAAATATTGAGGAAACCTATAGAAAAATTAAACAGGATGGGATGGGATTTCTTATTGAACTGGTGGGTTCACCGGAACAGGGATTAAAGCAGACTTTTACTCAAGCATCGGAAAATACACTGCTGGTGAATGAATATATTCATCGTTTTGGTGATTTTGACGGATTTTTTACCAAGGATAATGTTACAGAACTCACCAGGGCTACTGAAAAACAATAATTATAGGATTAACTAATAATATATATTTCAATAAGGGGGATTGCCATGCAAGTACAGTCACGAAGAAACTTTATAAAATCTTTATTATGTAGTGTTTTTGCAGGAGTTTCTCCTTTATTCAGTTCATCTTTAATGAAAGGTAAAAAAATGCATCAGAAATTCGAATCCGGATATCTGAAGCTTCATAAAAGCGGGGAGCTGAAAAAAAGAGGAGAACTATTGTGGAAGATGATGGAGAAGTGTGAGCTGTGCCCCCGTATGTGCGGTGTCAATAAAATTAAGGGTGAAAAGGGATTTTGTGGAGCGGATGCCCAGTTGAAAATTTCATCATTTAATCCTCATTATGGAGAAGAGAAACCTTTAGTTGGAACCGGCGGTTCGGGAACTATATTCCTGACTCACTGCGGGTTACGCTGTGTGTTCTGTATAAACTGGGAAGTCAGTCAGGGAGGAGATGGATATCTCAGAAGTATTGAGGATTTTGCCAATATGATGTTAGCTTTGCAGAAAAGAGGCTGCCATAATATTAATGTGGTTACTCCCACGCATTACTCACCTCATATTGTATTAGCTCTTGATCTGGCTGCTTCCAGAGGACTCAATCTCCCCCTGGTGTACAATACCTGCGGATGGGAACGGCTGGAAATACTGAAAATCCTGGATGGAATAGTTGATATATATTTACCTGATTGCAAGTATGCAGACGGAGAAATGGCAGCAAAATATTCTTCCGGTGCTTCAACTTATCCGGAGGTTTCTAAAAAAGCATTACTTGAGATGAATCGTCAAGTTGGAGTGGCAAAACCTGCAGAAGACGGACTTATGTACCGGGGATTAATGATCCGTCATCTGGTTATGCCTAACCAGGTGAGTGGAACCCAAAAAGTTTTAGAATGGATTGCTGAGAATCTTCCCAAAGATACGTATTTGAATCTTATGTCTCAATACAGACCTATGTACAAAGCGGATGATTATCCGCAGATAGCTCGACGCCTTACCCGTAAAGAATATATGGATGCTGTCAACTGGGCTGAGCAGGCAGGGCTTACTAATCTGGATATTCAGGGATTCTATTTTTAAGATGTGTTTGTAAGGTAATATTATATAAAATTAATTATTTCGACATTTAAAAAGTCCATTAAATTATTGGAGAAAATCCATGCCGAAAAAAGAATTTTTTCAAATGAGTGCTGAAGAATTTGAATTCCAGTGAGAAGGGTATATCAAAGAAGCATCACAGCTTGTTTTATTGGATGACAATAAATTTTTATAGGAGGTCAAAGATGGATGAGCGAAAAAAATATATTGACAAAATGGCTGCTCAGTTAAAAGAATGGGACGCTGAAATTCAAAAGCTGGAAGCAAGAGCAGATGCATCAAAAGCTGACGTCAAAGCTGATTATCAGCAGCAGATTGCCGAACTGCGCAGCAAAAAAGAGCAGGCGCAGCAAAAACTTAAAGAGATTCAGGAAGCCAGCGGAGAGGCCTGGGAAGAGCTGAAAGACGGGATTGAACAGAGCTGGAAAACGCTGGGTGATTCCGTAAAAAATGCTTTGGTAAAATTTAAAGAATAAGCTTTGTCGCGTAATAAAAGATCAGATGACGAACAAGCACTTTTCAAACCGGAGTCTGAATAACGTATCCTGGACGAAGGTAATCTTGCACATCTGATGGCACCAATTGTGCCAGATCATATCAAACAGACTATTTCAAGGTAAAAAATAAAAAAAAGGAAAATTTATCTATGAAATTCATTAAAAAAAAGCAAAAGATCGGATTAGCACTTGGCGGTGGTGCTGTACTGGGGGCCGCTCATATTGGCGCTTTAAGAGCAATTGATGAATTGAATATTCCTATTCACTATATTTCAGGGACCAGCATTGGCGCATTCATTTCAGCATTTTATGCGTTTGGCAAGGGCTGGGAAGAGATCAAGGAACTTACCAAAGGCCTGAACTGGCTGGATTTAACCGGCTTATCAGTCCCAAAATTAGGACTGCTTTCGAATAAAAAGCTGGGCGACGTTATTAAAAAAAGTGTCGGGGATGTCAACATTGAACAGGCAAAAATTCCTGTTGCCATAGTAGCCACCGATATAACCAGCGGAGAAAAAGTGGTATTTACAAAGGGCGATGTGGAAACCGCAGTCATGGCCAGTACGTGCATACCGGGTATTTTCATCCCTGTAGAAATTGATGATCGGCTCCTGGTTGATGGTGGGATTGTTGAAAATGTCCCTGTTACGCCGTTAAAGGAAATGGGGGCAAATTTTATTATAAGTGTAGACCTGAATGCAGAGCATCCCTATAAAAAGCCGGAGAACATTGTTGAGGTATTGCTGAGATCTTTTGATTTCACATTGAAATCTGCCACAAAATTACAGACAGAAAAGGTGGATGTTCAGATTAAGCCGGATCTGTCTCAGTTTAATATGGTGGATATGGGGCAGGCAGAAGAGATAATAAAAATCGGATATTCAGAAGCAAAGAAAGTTTTAAAAAAATTTCGATATAAAAATAAGGAGTAAGGCAAGTGAAAAAGCTTTTAACCGTAGTAGTTGTTTCAATAATTGCCATTCTTTTTTTGTGTAATATAGTTATGGCTCAGAATCCTTGCGAGGAAATCGGTCCAGATTGTCGGTTAATGATTGCAATACTTTATTAGAACAGAAAAATAATTTTACTATGTCTTTAAACAGGATTTTTAATTATTTTCAAAAACAGCAAAGTGAGTTTGATGAACTTTTAAAAGAGCTAGTATCCATACAGACCTATTCGGGGAATGCTGAATCGATCAACAATTTCTTGGATTATATTGAGAAGTTATTTATTCCTTTCGCACCTGAGATTAATAGACATCATACTCCGGTTGGTGATATTCTTACTTTAACATTTTATCCAGAAAAGAAAATAAAAATCGTTTTTCTGGCTCATGTGGATACAGTAAGAGTGTCAGAAAAGCCGGTTCCATTAAAGATTGACAATGGAAAACTGTTTGGAAACGGAAGTTTTGATATGAAGAACGGAATCTGCCTGTTTTATTTTACTATAAAAGCTTTACATGAACTGAGTATTGAGGTAAACAGAGAGATTCAGATTATCCTGACACCAGATGAGGAGACAGGAAGCAGAGAGTCGATGCCTCTTCTCTTAAAAACCTGTAAACAGGTTGAAGCTGTTTTACTTCCTGAGCCCTGCTGTCCTGACGGTGGAGTAAAAGTACAGCGTAAAGGAGTTGCTCAGATCAGAGCGGAACTAACTGGAAAAGCCGCTCACAGCGGTATTGAACCTGAAAAGGGAATAGATGCCAATCGCGCTTTGACAGATCTAATATTACAGATTGATCGGATGCTGAAAAAGCATCCTCAGGTAACTTTCAATCCCGGAATCATACAAGGAGGATACAAAACAAATATAGTGAGTCCTTATAGCTACTTAGAGGGAGAACTGCGGAGCTATTCAAATGATTCTATGGAACAAGCAATCCGGGAATTAGAAAGACTGGACCGGATCAATGGAGTACAGGTGAAGATCAGCTTCCGGAAAAATTATCCTGCTATGGAGTTTAATGAGAAAATCCGCAGACTTTATCAGACTGCAAAGCAGGGGGCTGAGGAGATCGGGTACGAGCTTCCTTACTGCTTTACCGGTGGTTCCTCGGACGGCTGCAGTCTATCGGCTGCAGGTATCCCGGTGCTGGATGGTTTGGGGATGAAAGGAGCAGGAGCGCATGCTGAAGAAGAGTTTGTTGAGCTTTCCGATTTTCCTTATCGGACAGCGATTCTTGCGAATTTCTGTTTAGTTAAAAATTTTGGTGAGGAGAATAAAGACTAAAGAATCAAGGATAAAGGATAAAGGATAAAACAGAACTTGAGAACGTTAGAGTTTGAGAGAGTTTAGGTTCATAAGTCAGATAAGACCGCGGACCGCAGACAGCAAAGCGATGCGGTCAGCGGTCTGCTGTCCGCGGTCTGTGGTCTGATTTTAACGTCAGAAACTAAAATTGACCGCAGACAATGAAAAATTAACTTCTGA
>CAZETW010000022.1:35968-38068 GCA_964515295.1 uncultured bacterium
GATTTTAACGTCAGAAACTAAAATTGACCGCAGACAATGAAAAATTAACTTCTGAATATTATATGAGGGGAGTCTTAAAATGATTGAAATCCGGAAACTGAAGAGTATGGATGAATTTAAAAAGATCCCTGATATTGAAAAAGATGCCTGGGGCTTTTCCGATCAAGATAATGAACCGCATCATCTAATGACCAGAGTGCATAAGTACGGCGGATTAATTCAGGGTCTGTTTGTTAATGGACAAATGATAGGATTTTCGTATGCTTTGATCGGCAAGTGGGATTATGAATATTTTATTTATTCCCATATGGTAGCTGTACTTAAACAGCATCAGGGAAAGGGGTATGGATTTCTGATCAAGAAAGCGCAGAGAGAAGAACTTTTGAAAATGGGATATGATATAGTACGCTGGAATTATGATCCTTTGGAATCTTTGAATTGCTATTTTAATATTCATCGTCTGGGGGTAGTAAGTGATGAATATGAACGTAATATTTACGGAGTAGGCGAAAGTGGATTGCATAAAGGACTTACTACTGACCGTCTCATTGCTGTCTGGTATTTGCGTTCAGAAAGAGTGATTGAAAAGATGGAGAAAAAGAGTTCCCCTCTTATTGAAGATGTTCCTTCAGAAAAACTGGAAAAATTCACTCAGAATACAGCTTATATAGAAATTCCCAGGGATATTCGTATAATAAGACAAACTGAGATACAGGCTGCAAAGAAGTGGCGTATGCGAAATAGAAAGCTTTTTGAGCAGGCGTTTAAAAAAGGTTTTATAGTTAAAGAAATTGTATTTTCAAAGGATAAAAAAAGAATTTTTATTCAGTTAAACAAAGGATGAAAGTAAATTGTATACAATAAATAACATAAAAGCTGTCGAATTATTTCTTGTAAAGCTTCCTTTGGTAAGACCGTTTGAAACCAGTTTTTCCGTACAGAAATACAGGGAAGCATTACTGCTAAGACTCATATCAGACGGAGCTTATGGATGGGGTGAATGTGTAGCAGGAACAGATCCATATTACAGTTACGAAACTAATGCTACAGCTATCCATATAATATCTGACTATCTTATTCCCCTGCTGTTAAATATGCAGAATTTTTCTGTAGATGATGTATTAAAGAAATTTGATCAGGTACGGGGCCATCTTATGGCAAAAGCAGCAGTGGAAAATGCATTTTTAGATCTGATCGCCCGGGATCAGGAAATGCCTCTTTTTGAACTTATTGGAGGCAAATATCAGAAAATACGGTCAGGCATTAGTCTGGGTATTAAAGATGATATTGATGATCTGCTTCAACTTATAGAAGAAGCTGTCCTGAAAAAGTATCATCGTATAAAGATTAAAGTGAAAAAGGGAAGAGATGTAGAGGTGTTAAAAATCCTGCGTAAACATTTCCCTGAGATACCGCTCATGGCTGATGCAAACGGGGATTATCTGGAAACTGATCTGCAGTATTTAAAACAGTTTGATCAGTTCAATCTGATGATGCTGGAACAGCCCCTGCATTATAATGATATTTATTATCATTCATTGATTCAGAAGGAACTGCAAACACCTGTCTGCCTGGATGAATCCATAAAAACACTGAACGATGCCCGAACTGCAATAGACTTAGAGAGCTGTAAAATTATTAACATCAAACAGGGACGAGTAGGTGGTATGGTAAAGTCTAAAGCTATGCAGTCATTTTGTCAGAAACATAATATCGATGTCTGGTCAGGAGGAATGCTGGAGACCGGGATCGGCCGCAGTTTTAACCTTCATCTTCAGACCCTCCCTGGATTTACTCTTCCCGGAGATACTTCTGAAACTTCCCGTTATTTTAATGAAGATATTGTAGATAAATCTGTGGTGCTTGAGAGAGATGGATTTATTGAAATTCCAGCAGGCCCCGGGATTGGAGTAAAAGTTATTCAGGAAAAGCTGGAAAAATATAAGAGCTTTTATAAGAAATTTTAAGAATTTTTTTTAGAAAATAAATAGTAAATGGAAATTATTTCTCTATTTTGTGCTATTAATACTGTTTTATTCAGGACTTATCAGTTGATTTACTTTTTTGATCAGTACATCTCTGGTAATGGGTTTTTTTATA
>CAZETW010000023.1:0-37630 GCA_964515295.1 uncultured bacterium
TTTTTCGACAGTCTCGTCAGGGTGGTTTTCGTTTCCACACCCGTCAGGCTGAGCCCTTCAGTTACCCTCAGGACAGGCTCTGTCGAAGCCTGACCCTGGCTCTTAATTCGCAACACTACTCTACAGTTACCCTTCGACTGGCTCAGGGTGACTTATCTGATTTTACGGTGATTCTATCCAGTAAGAGCATCAACTACAGATTTCGATACCTCAAAATTTTCATTATATCGCTCCAGAAATTCTTTCAGGGTGAATACATGGTCCTGGGGCCCTTCTGCTTCCAGCACATAAGCAGCAGTAAGACTGCCTAAGCGTCCTGCTTCTTCCCAGTTAAGATTACAGCTCATTCCTTTTAAAAGCCCTGCCCGAAAAGCATCTCCTACCCCGGTGGGATCCTGTTGTTCTTTTACCCTGGTTACTGGTATATGAATTTCCTTTCCATTGGTAAAAATATCAGCCCCTTTATCTCCCCTGGTTACTACTACATTTTCCACATGGGACAAAATCTCTCCCTCAGCCAATGCAGTTTTTTTCTTGAACATCTCAAACTCATAATCATTAAAGATAAGCAAGGCTGCATCTTTCATTCCCTCAATTAACTGTCCACCTTCCAGTTGAACAATCTGCTGTCCGGGATCAAAAACATAATTGATCCCAAATTTTTTGCATTGGGAAACGTACTGGACCATAGCTTCCGGATCATTAGGGGAAATTATGATAATTGTTGAGTTACTGTTTTTAAATTTTTCTAAAGAAAGTTCCTTAGCATATTTCATAGCTCCCGTATAAAAAGAAGCTATCTGATTTCCTTTAAGATCACTATTGACAAAAAAAGATGAAGTATACGAGTCATTAAACATTCTGACATAAGAGGTGTCAACACCTAAATTTTCCAGATCGGTTTTATATTCTTCAAAATCTATTCCAGCAGTGCCGAATAGGATTGGATTCTCCTTTAATAAAGCAAGATTATAACTGATATTTGCTGCACACCCACCACGCCTTTTATTCAGGTTGTCTACTAAAAAACTGACACTGATGGAATCCAGTTTTTCTGCAATCAGGTGTTGAGAAAATTCTCCCTTGAATGTCATCAAATAATCAAAAGCAATGGAACCGGTAACTACAATATTCATAAAAAAACTCCTACATTTTTTCTGGTTTGGAAACTCCTAAAAGAGTAAGCCCATTAGCAAGTACTATTCTGGTAGCCTGACAGAGAGCAAGCCGGGCATAAGTCATTCCTGCATTCTCGGTGACCACACGCATTGTTTCATCTTCTCTGCCTGCATGTTGAAATTTATGATAGGCGGTGGCAACCCCTTCCAAATAGGTGGTCATTTTCTGGGGCTCAAATCCGGTTGCAACCTGCTGTACCACATCCGGGTAATTTAACAGTTCTTTGATTAAGGCTGTTTCCTCAGCACTGGTTAAAAGAGACAGATCAGCATTATCCTTTGGAGTGTATCCCTTTTCTCCGGCATATCGAATTATACTGCAGATTCTGGCATGTGCATATTGCACATAATAAACCGGATTTTCTTCAGATTGAGTCTGAGCAAGTTTGATATCAAAGTTCAGATGACTGGACATGGAGCGGTTTATAAAAAAATATCTGGTAACATCCTCTCCTGCTAAATCAAGTAACTCGTCCAGGGTGGTGAAATTTGCTTTCCTGGTTGACATTTTTACCTTTTCACCTTTTTCCACCAGGGTAACAAACTGATGCACCAATACTTTGATATGAGAAACATCAAAACCCAGAGCTTTAACTGCAGCCAGCACATCCGGATAGGTATCTGCATGATCAGCACCGAAAATATCCACAATTACATCAAAACCCCGTTTTATTTTATCACAGTGATAAGCAATATCCGGTAATCGGTATGTCGGCTCTCCTGTGGATTTAACTATTACCCGATCATCTTCTCTCCCCATCTCTGATAATTTTATCCATAAGGCTTCATCTTTCTCATAAGCAAGATCCTTTTTTCTTAGTTCTTCTATTACCTCGTCAATCTTCCCTGTTTCATACAAAGATTTCTCATTATAAAAAACATCAAAATGAATCCCCATTCTTTTCAATGTCAGGACTATATCCTCAAATATTTCTTTCTCTGCTAATTGCTGAAAATAATCTATATCATCTTTATCTAACAGTGTATCACCCTTTTCCTCAACTGCCTGCCGGGCAATATGACGAATATAGTCTCCTTGATAATGAGTAGAGGGGAATTCTGTCTTTTTACCCAGAATTTCCTGATAGCGTATATATACAGATTCACCCAGAATACGCATCTGCCGTCCGGCATCATTAAAATAATATTCACGGATAACTTCATATCCGACAGCTTCCAGAAACCTGGCTATAGTATCACCCAGTACTGCCTGTCGTCCATGTCCTATAGTCAGGGGGCCGGTAGGATTTGCACTGACAAATTCCACCTGTACTTTCTTGCCTTTTCCTGTCGAAGCAATACCATATTTACCCTTTTGATCAAGCATGTGCTGAAGTGAATCGTACAAATAACTTTTACTAATAGTAAAATTAATAAATCCTGGTCCGGCAGTATCAACTTTTGCAATCTTATTTTTATCAATGTCGAGATTATCAGTAATCTCTTTTGATAATTTGCGGGAATCTTTATTATTCTTTGAAGCAAGTATTAATGCAATATTTGTAGCTACATCTCCGTGTTCCTTCTGTTTAGGAACAGTAAGCTCAAGTTTTAAGGAAGGGTCAAAAGAAAGATTTAACCTTTCAACTGCCTGAATAATTTTTTCTTTTAAGTAATCTTCTATATTCATAAAATTCTTTAAGAGAATGTTTCAATATCTGCATCACCCCATAATCGTTCCAAGTTATAGAATTTTCTGTATTTTTCCAGAAAAATATGCACAACAACATCAACATAATCCAATAAAATCCAGTGAAGGTAGTCATATCCTTCATGATGCCAGACATCTATGCCATTCTTGGAAGTCTCTTCCATAATTTTATCTGCTATTGCTTTAACATGCAGTTCAGCCTCTCCATGACAAATGATAAAATAATCAGCAATGGAACTCAATTCACTGATGTTGAGCAAGACAGTATTATGGGATTTCTTATCCTGGGCATAACCGATTATTTGCTTGGCGAATGTATATGAGCTGTTCTTTTTAATATCCATTATGCTCCATTTTTTTCCAGCTTGCAATTTGCCTGTAGTCTTTACCCAGAATTATTGTAGCATCTATTAAATAAGCTTCATTGATTTCTTTCAAGATTCGGGATGTGTCCAATCCTAAAGATCTGGCAATTTCTTTAATTCTCTCTGACCTCCCTCTTCTGTCTATTATTACTGTTTCTAAAACATTAAATGATTCATAATTCTCTGTTTTTACCACATCAAACCCTTCCTGCCGTAAAAATTCAGTAAATTCTGCTGCTATACCTGAAACACCACAGCCGTTCAGTACTTCAATCTGAAGAGGAGCAGAATCAACCGCTTTAACAGGTTTCTTTTTTTCCTGAACTGCAACATCATCTTCCGGTACCGCAATCTTTTCTGAGGCTTTAGGAGTGGACCATTGTTTTATGAGATTATATATCAGAAAAAAATTTGCAACGATAAAAATTAATATTAAAAATTTAATCCAGCCGTCTTTAATCTTTAATTCCGGGTTACGAGATATTCCGGTCCTTGATTTCAAAGAATATTTTTTCTTAGTGGCTTTTTTCCCTGATCTTACATTTACCGACCTGCTGCTTTTCTTCTTAGGTCTTGACTTAGAAGATGTTTTACTTCTTTGAGTTTTTGATGTTGACCTTTTTCTCCTGATGTTAGAAGGGGATGATTTTTTTTCCTGCTGCTTTTTCCTCCTCCTCGCTGAATCCATTAATGCCTCACTAAATAAAAAAATGGGTCAATTATTATATATAAAACAATTGATTAACTATATTGTGAAAGGATTGTGATAAATACCATTTAATTTCTGTAATTATAAAAAACTTTGTTTAATTATTAATCATATATTTTTGTATTTTTATATAATTATCGATCAAATAAAAAATCATCATCATAATGTCTGTATCTATTGTAATATCCATAGGGAGAGATCATATTCTGAGGTATCTGCTGATAATCAATTGTAAAAGAAAAATTCTTTGAAGGTTGATATTTGATCATCGCCCTTTGAATAAAAAATTTGCTGTTATTGCTGTTTATCGAATTTAACCCATCCATACCAAAAGGATGGTGAAGATAGCCAAATCTCACCTGCATCATTACAGGATCAGCAAATTTATAATTCAGAGTATTTAAATATAATCCCTGAGATAATGTATTACCCCCTAAATTAAAACAGGAAATTGTATAACTGTGGGACATAGTGAAATTATCAGGATTCAATAAATGATCCAAAAATCCTCTTGTTTGTTGTAATCCTTTTAATGAGATATAACCGTCGCTCTTCTCACTGGACTGTGCCATTAAAAAAACAGGCATTATTAAAAAAATTATAACAAAAAATAAAATAGATTTTCTGTTCATGGTAAATCTCCCTTGAATTTTATATATAGTTAATTTTAAAAAAATAATCTCTAAAAGTCAAATATTTTCGGAACAAAATCTTAAAAAAGAAGTTTATTTTTTATAAGAAGATTTGATTTTTTTATTCTAATTTTGTATAATTACAACGTTTAAATAATAAAAGTAAACAGCATAAAAAAATGGAGTTGAAAATAACTATGATTGAGTTCAATAACATTTCAAAAAATTATGGATTAACAAAAGCTTTGGACCATGTTTCCTTTTCTGTAAAAAAAGGAGAAATCATTGGCTTTGTTGGACCAAACGGTGCAGGTAAAACAACTGCTATGAAAATCATTACAACTTACACTGCTCCATCAGATGGTACTGCAAAAGTCGGAGACTACGATGTACAGAATAATCCACTGGATGTAAGAGAACTCATTGGCTATCTTCCGGAATCAGTGCCTCTGTATGATGAAATGCTTGTATCCGAATATCTTGAGTTCATTGGCAACTCAAGACATCTGAACGGGAAACTTAAAGAACGATACGACTGGGTAGTAGAAGCTTGTGGGTTAGAAAACATGTTAAACCGGAAAATCGGAGTACTTTCTAAGGGATACAGACAGAGAACCTGTCTTGCTCAGGCATTGATACATGATCCAGAAGTACTCATATTGGATGAACCAACCTCCGGACTTGATCCGATTCAGATTATCAGTATCCGGAATATGATTAAGGAATTAGCTAAAGAAAAAACGGTTATTTTAAGCACTCATATTCTGCCTGAGGTTTCCAATATTTCAGATCGTATACTGGTCATAAATAAAGGAAAACTGGTTGCCGACGGTACTTTCCAGGAACTTATCCAGCAAGTCAGCAAATACAGTTCTGTTTATGTTGCAGTACAGTCAAATAAAAAAGATTTTGAGAACAGCATTAAAAATATTCCTGAGATAAAAGATATTACCTATGATCACTCCACTAAACGCGGGGTGACCGGTGCTCACCTTTACTATTCAGGCAAAATTAATATGACTGAAAAACTTAATGAGCTTATACAGGAAAATAAATGGAAAGTTATTGAATTCCACCCGGAAAAACTCTCTCTGGAAAACACCTTTATCAGATTAACTCAGTCAAATGAATCTGAAAAGCAAGCAGAGTCAGGAGGAGAATAAATATGAAAGATATTGGTATTATATTTAAAAGAGAATTTCAAAGTTATTTTTATTCACCTATAGCATATGTTTTCAGTATTATTTTTATATTTTTAAATACTTCAATTTATATGTTTCATTTTTTTCTTATAGGCAACGCTGACATGAGATCTTTTTTCTCTACCCTTCCGCTGGTTTTAGGAATAATATTTATTCCTGCTATTTCTATGCGTTTGTGGTCAGAAGAAAAAAAACTCGGAACTATAGAATTAGTTCTTACCCTGCCTATGAAAACAGAATATATAGTACTTGGAAAATATCTGGCTGGATTTGTTTTCTACATTATCGCACTTGCGGGCACGTTCACTATTCCGATTCTCCTTGTAATTCTTGGAAAACCGGATTTCGGACCTATTATAGGCGGTTATTTAGGTGCAATACTCCTCGGTGGATTCTTTCTGTCCATAGGTATTTTTATATCCAGCTTCTTCGAAGATCAGATCGTCTCACTTATAATCACCAGTCTGGTTTGTGGATTTATAACGCTTATCGGATGGCAGTATGTTCCCATGTTGATTGATGGTTGGATTCCGGGTCTTGGTACTTTTCTGGATAAATATATCGGAGTAAGCCGTCATTTTAATGATATTGAACGGGGAGTACTCGATATTAAATCAATTATATACTTTCTATCCTTTACCATGTTATTCCTCTTTTTAAACGTAAAAATCTTGGAAAGGAGAAAATACTAATGAAAATATTTGATTATAAAGACCGAAATAAACAATTTGTAGTAACTTTTGTGACCGGTGCTGTGCTGCTCTGTGCTATTGTTATATTGGTAAATATGATATTCAGCAATTTACAGGTTGGAAGATTCGACTTAACAGCAAATAACATCTATACAATCTCACCTTCAGTTAAAAAAATATTTTCAGATCTGGAAGCTCCCATTGAAGCCACTTATTATGTTTCATCTTCCGAAAAAATGCCGACAGAATGGAAAAATCTGGAACAGGATGTCCGTGATTTACTCAAAGAACTGCAGCTAACTTCTAACTCCATGTTCTCATATCAAGTATTCGATCCTTCCAAAGAAGAAGAAAAAGCAGCATTACAGGCAAAAAATAATCAGGAAGAGAGTTCATTAATGACTCCTGAGGATGAACAAGACAGAATTACTCATGAGAGAATTGCTGCCAGACTCTACGAGAAAGGAGTTATCCCTTTTGGAGTGAGAAGCACTTCCAGAGATGAATTTGCTATAAAAAGAATTTATTCATCAATAGTCCTCTCTTATCTTGACCGGAAGGAAGAGGTAATTGCTGAAGTTCGTCCCTCTACTTTCGGAAATTTAGAATATGACATTATGTCACGTATCTATAAATTAATTACCAATAAGCGCCCTAAGATCGCTTTTTATCCCAGTCAGCCTGAGATACCACCCGAATATCGCAGATACTACCAGGGACAAACACCGCCTGACCAGTATACAGAAGCAGTAAAACTGCTTCAGGAAAACGGATATAATGTTCAAAGAACTAACATAAAAAAGGATGATCCGATACCAGAGGGTATTAAAACTATGGTTTTATGCCTGGATCAGCCTTTAAATGAACGGCAGCTTTTTGAAATTGACAAACTTGTTCATAACGGGGTTCATATAGTTATGGCTGGACAGATGTTTAACTATCAAATCGCCAGGTCTCAGAAACCGGGTGAATTTGATTTAAGGGGTATGCCCACCAGACTGAATATTAATGATCTCATTAAAGAATATGGCCTTGAGATAGATGATCAAATGTTCATGGATAAAAGCACCACCTATATTCAAGTGCCGGTTTATGAAACCAAGCAAATGGGAGTCTTCCAGGTAAAACAGCAGCGTTATGAACCAGTCACAAAACCGGTTTTAATTAAAGTAGAAACGAATAATATAAATCAAGGTATGTCCATTTCAAACGGTGTAAACAATATTGCATATATGTATGGGAACAGACTTATAGTTAATGACAATAAGATCAAGGATAATAATCTCACTTATGAAACTTTATTCACATCCAGCAACTATGCATGGACCAGGAGACCATATGGTTATAATGTAAACATAAATCCCCCTGATCCTGATCAGATTCTAAAACATGAACCTCTGGGAATATTTATTGAAGGAAAATTTACTTCAAGATATAAAGATCAGGAACCTCCAACCTGGGAATCTGACCAGAATGAAAATACTGGCTCAAGTGTGGAAAGCAGTATTGATACAACCAGAATAACTGGTGATTCCCAAGAAAACAAATTCATATTATTTGGCTGCAGTAATTTATTCAAGAACAATATACTTTCTTCGGTTGCAGATCATAAATCTTTACTGCTGAACTCTGTAGACGCACTCACTCTTGGAGACGAACTAATTAATATCAGATCAAAAAATTTTGAGGCCAGAAGAATAACAGAAGTCGGTGCCACCGGCAAAGCGGTCTCAAAAATTTTCGTTATTGGTTTTCCCATAGTCATCTTTATATTTGCTGGTTTCTATATTAATATCAAAAGGAAAAATAAGCGAGGAGCAAACTCATGAAAGAGAAATATATAAAAATATTTGCTGTTGTCTTTGTATTACTGCTGATTATTTTTTTAATTACTAAACCGCGGAGGGGCGGAGTAAATATTGAAGATCTTGTTCAGAATATTATAATTGGGGTGAGTAAAGAAGATATAAAAGCCATTGAAATTTACAAACAAACTGATACAGATGAATCTGCAAGAATGGTTTTTAATAAAGAAGGAAATCAGTGGAGAATACAGACCAAATTTAACTGTAAAGCAAAAAACAGTAAAATCAGTAAATTATTAAATGATCTTCTTGATATGACCGGAAAAGTAAGATCAGCAGATCTCAATCACCATGAAAAATATAACATTACAGACTATCAGGGAATACATATTCTTTTAAAAGATGAAACAGATAAAACCCTGGCAAATCTTATATTCGGGAAGAAGCCTGAAGACAGAAACTCCTCTTTTGTACGTTTTGCAGGGAATGATAAAGTTTATTTCGGGGACAAAGATATTCTCTCTGACATTAATGTCTACAGTGATTTTGACACCTTGTCTTCTTTTAAACAGGATAATTTTGTTGATTTACAGGCAGTGAATAAAGATGAAAAAGATATTACCATTATAGGCTTGGTCTCCGGAAAAAAGCAGCGGATCATTAAAAAAGTAGAAAGGGAAGTTGAAGTAACCAAAGATGACTCCATCACTACAACGGAGAAAAAAGATGTCTGGGTTTTGCTCAAAGATGAAAAGGAGATAGACCTTGACCAGAATGAAGTTGATAAATTTGTAGAGGCTGTAACCAGTATAAAAGCTCAGGAATTAGTTGATAAAATTGGTGGTTCATTTTCTGATATGAATAAATCCGCACAATATGGATTCCAGCGTTCCAGAAATGTGTTAGTATTTAAAAAAGATGATAAATCCGATCAGCAAAATGTTATCTTTGGCGATCAGTATGAAAAAGATAAAGGATATTATATGCAGGTTCAGTATGATAAAGGACTGGTATATAAAGTATCCAAAAGCAACTATGATAAAATATTTGAATGGATGGATAAACTGCAGGAAATACAATCTGAACAATAAATTAACCGTTTACTGTTTGTTTCTTATCGGATTATTATCACTGCAGTCCTTATCAGTTCAAGCTGATCAAGGGAAAAGACCATTTTCAATTCAAAGGTATACCTACCGGGAAAAACAAATACCCCTTGATATATTTGTTGTGGATACAGACTGGCGCGTCGGTGCTTCCCATGGATAATTAACTGGAAATGTATTGCTTTATCGTGCAATAAGCAGAAACACACCGGCTGCAATAGCCAGTATTGCCATAAGAGGCTGAAGTCCGTTAAAGTGCAGGTCAAATAAGGATACCGCTCCTTGTAGAATCAACCAAATCGCCAGTAAGGTTCCGCTTATACGACTATAGTTAGCTTTTGCCATTATTTTCTCCTTTTTTTATGAATAGTATAATAATTCTTTCGCCCTTGTAGTTGTTTTATTCTTTTTATTTATTTATAGTTCAAACATCAAAAAACTGAAATAATAACAATCATATTTTAAACATAATATTTTAGGTAATTCTATTATACAAATTTTGTAACTTCAATGCAATAAATAAATTACTGAATAAGATAAATATAAATACTTAAAAACAAAAGAATAATTTCTTAGATCTGAAAATATATTCCTCGATCGGAGGTGTCCAAAAAATCGATCGCCCTAAATTTCCTAATCCAGGGCGCATTACTGCTCGAGGTCGTCCAAAAAGTATGAAAAAACTATTAACGCAAAGATCGCAGAGGGGCACAAAAAAACTATAAATGTTTAATGATTATAAATTTATCTCTTTGCGAGCTTCGCGTACTCTACGTTTAGATTTTGTTTTTAGTTAACCCCATAAATGCTGAAGGTGAAGGACACCTTTAGCAGCGGAATACTTTTTATTATAGTAACAACAGACCCCTCAACGCAAACTTCAGTGCGGTCTGCTGTCCGCGGTCTGCGGTCAATCCTGTCTTCTGATCTCTAATTTCTGCACGTTAAATCTCATAACTGCTATTGTTCTCAAGTTCTATAGTTCTATCTTCCCTCATTTCTATTGATTTATTATTCAATCCTTAGTATGTTATAGGAAAAAATATTAAAAGTTTAGAACAATGAAGCAGAGATCAACTATCACAAAAACAGAAATCCAAAATTTCCAAAACCTGATTCTTCACTTTTACCAAACCCAGGGAAAAGACTATCCCTGGAGACAGACCTATGATCCCTATCATATACTGGTCTCTGAACTAATGCTGCAGCAAACCCAGACAGACCGGGTTATCACTAAATTTAATAGCTTTATCAAAAAATTCCCTACAGTACATGAATTAGCCAAAACTGAGACCCCTCACCTGCTCCGGGAATGGAAGGGACTGGGGTATAACCGGCGAGCGCTTTATTTACAAAGGGCCGCTCAGGAAATAGTAAGTAAGTTTGACGGAACAGTTCCGGCTGATCCTAAAGTCCTGATAACTCTTCCGGGTATTGGCTCCTATACCAGCAAAGCCATCAGCGTGTTTGCCTTTAATCATCCGGAAATACTGCTGGAAACCAATATACGGACAGTATATATTCATCATTTCTTTCCCGAAAGTCATAAAATTTCTGATTCTGAAATTGAACCTGTGGTTGAGAAAACTCTTTATAAAAAAGATCCCCGAATCTGGTATTCTGCTTTGATGGACTACGGAAGTCATCTCAAAAAACAATTGAACAGTATAAATGAAAGAAGTAAATCTTATAAAAAACAATCACCTTTTAAGGGTTCGGACCGGGAGATCAGGGGGAAAGTATTGGAAGAACTGTTAAAACATGAATCTGTTTCCGGTTCTGAAATGGAACGAAATATTTGTACAGATAAAAAAAGGTTATATAGGATTCTTTTGGATTTACACAGAGAAGGATTCATTTACGAGTCTGATGAGATGTATTCTTTAAAAAAGGAAACTTAATAAAAATAATCTGATAAAAAATATTCGATCAAAAACAATAAGATCAATTTTTCGTATAATTCCTGTAAAATGACTGTAGAATCAGTAGAATCTGTAAACAATAGTGAGCAATTGATGTTTTCACAGTTCAAAAAAGGTTTAAAAAATTTTTATCAGAGTCCTCCCGGAGTTCGGTTTCAGCAGCTGTATAATCAGCGCCACCAAAGGAACAAATCATTTATCAGACGGATTGCTTTTATCTTGACCGGGCTGCTGCTTCTTCCGGTGGGAGTGATTTTCTGGTTTATTCCAGGCAGCGGCTGGCTCATCATCTTTATCGGGCTTGCTCTCCTCTCCGGAGAATCAAAAGCTCTGGCCCGTTTTCTTGATTTTATGGAATTAAAAACGCGTAAGCTGATCAAACCTTATATATCAAAAAAAAATAACTAGATATACACATAACAGATAAATAACACAAAAAATATTTAAATCCGTGATTGTCCGTGTTAATCTGTTGTTAAAAAATTAATCATTTTTCATTATTTGAAATTTATTATTTAATTGTTGGAATCTATTTATTGTTATTTCTCCGATACTCCGTTACCCCGATACCCCGTTTCTCTTTCATCAACAACCATAATACTGATTTATTGACTTCTGGCCAATAATCATTGAGCCTAACTAATTAGCGGTCTGCCGTCTGCGGTCCGTGGTCAATTACGACCTCATAACCACCACCATCCCTTCTCCTTTTCTCTATTGTCTGTTTTCCATTTTACATTTTGCCTTTTACACTTTTCATTTGGTATTACTCTTCTACCCCATTAATACTTAACTCAAAATAGTAATTAACAATCCTGTCATCCTGAGGAACGAAGTGACGAAGAAGTTATCCTACACGACCGTAGGGAGCAAAGAATCTCACGCCACTAAAGGTAAAGTAATGTATCAAGTTTTGCTGGTAATGAATGTAATTCCTTTAAAGAATCGTCCTTCATCAGCAAAAAACCGTCATACCATATCACTTAGAGGCATGAGATTCTTCGCTCGCTTTGCTCGCTCTGAATGACATTTTAGGGAGATTAGATGAAAAACTGTAAAACTTTTTTCAGGAGGAGACTATCAATTCCGACTTCTGATCGCTAAAGTTCTTATGTTCAAAATTCTTAAGTTCTTAAGTTCTACAGCTCTAAAGTTCTTAAGCTCTTACGTTCTCAAGTTCTGCCTACTGATCCCCGACAACCAAACTCTGCCTTACTTCTTTACGCCGTCCACCCAAAGAAGTAACCATTGACCCGATCACCACCAGAAAAGTGCCGATAATACTAAGGGTATTCAGGGACTCAGGTTCGAGGTATTCCGGAAAATAATGAGACCCGATTTTCATACACACGACTGTAATTATGGGTACAGTGGTGATTACAGCGCTGACCCGGGACGCTTCCCAGTGATCCAGTGCTTCTGAAAAACTGCCGTAGGCGATCAAGGTATTTGCTGCACAGAACAAAAGAACAAAAATTACAACCGTATCCAATTTGACAACCTGTACCGGATCCGCGAGAGGTAATAACAACAATGTGCCTCCGGTATAAATTAGCAGCATGATGGAAGGTGAAGTCAGATTACGTAATAACTGTTTTTGGGAAAGAGCATAGACTGACCAGCTTAAAGAGGCCAGCATTATCAATACTATCCCTTTAGCATATCCGGAAAACTCTCCTATAATTTCTGAAAGACTCTGATTGAAAAATAACGCAAGACCCACAAAAAACGTAGCAAATCCTACCCATTGAATGGGGTGAAAATGTTCTTTGAAAATAACCAGGCTCCCGATAAGCAGAAACATGGGTGCAAACTGGATTACCACTTCTGCTCCGCTGGGAGTAAGATAGTTTAATCCGAATAAAAATATAAGATAATTGCCGCATAAACCAAGAATTGCCAGAACAGCCAGCAAAATATATTTACCCCGCAGCTTTTTATAACGTGGATTTCTTCTTTTCCGATACAGTATAGGAAAGAGCACCAGGGCTGAAACACTTAACCGGAACCAGGTAATAGTGACTGCATCCATATGCTGCAGCATGATTTTCAGGGCAATGGGAAGCACTCCCCACATAAGACAGGTAATCAGGGACAATCCCAGCCCGATCTGCCACTTACCGCTTACTGTATGTCTGCTCATATATCTCCTTTTCTGATTCCGGAAAAACTTCTTCCGGAGGAATTAACTTTTTCAGTTTTTGCAAATAAAATTCAGACAAATATCTCAAAGCAACCTGGTATGAGGCATTCATCCATCCAAAGCCTTCTTTGGTTATATAGGAAAATTCAGTTCCTACATTACCATATTCAGCAAATACTTTGTGGGATCTGGTTACTACATTAAATTTTTCCGGAATAGTGCCGTTGTAGTCAGCAGCATTTTTAGTAATAGTATAAAGCCATTTGTACACCAGACGAAGTACAGCACGGTTGAGATCAAAATTTTTCAATCCCCTCCAGGCCAGCATCTGATGCGGAGCCCAGCCATAGGGCCAGTCCCACTGTCTGGAAGGTCGTTGAGGAGTTATCTCTCCTCTGGAGACACAGGAGGAACCGGCCAGACCACCGGGAGCTTCCAGAGCCTTACATAGTTTCTTTACCAGAGTGTCAGCTTCCGGTTTTGAGAGAAGATAGGTATCCGGATTATCAGCATGACAGGCCCATAAAGGATATAAACAGGTAGCACTCATATACTTGTGTCTTCTGTCCAGCCTAATATCATAATCATAAAAAATTCCACTTTCCCCATCCCACAAATAGTGCCTCATAAGGACTTTTCTTTTTTCAGACCGATCCCGCCAGGTTTCAGCCTCTTCCCTATTAGTATCATTCCATTGTATTGATCCCTGGAATTCTTTTTCTATCAGCTCTGCTATGTCTATCTCATATTTATACAGCAAAGAATTCAGATCCACAGTTACGAAATCAGCACACCTGTCCTCACCATTTACATTCCATCTGTAGGAGGTATCATGTCCGGATTCCCGCATGGCCCGGTCATGCCGGAAAAACTGATCCAGCTCCGGGATTTCAATGATTCCCTGATTATACTTTTTCTTAAATGATGCAACAGACATCCCCCGTTCACCAGCGTATTTACTGTAAATGTAGTCATAATGACCTGGTTCGACTTCCGGAGCAGGACCCTGTCCGGTTCCGGCATAACGGCTTAATCCTGTCTCAGTAAGATGATGGGGACTCATCCAGACATTTTCATATTCATCAATTGCTGCTTTTATTACTTTTTTCAGCCATTGTCTGGATGACTGATTTTTCTCCATATGTTCATACACTGCTTTTGCCATGGAGGTTAAAAAGGGCGGCTGCGATCGGGTTAAATAATAGGTCCGGTTTGCATTTAATATTTTTTTATAATGATTGATCTCATACACAAAATTATCTACTATGGAACGGGCACGTTCTTCTTTCCCGTGTTCCAGCAATCCCAGAATGATAAAATAACTGTCCCAGCCGTACATTTCATTGAACCTGCCTCCCGGCACCACATAAGGTATCCCCTGGATCCTTCCTTCTTCTGTTTCATATAACCCCAGACTGAGCAGACCGTGTTTTCCTTCCAGATCTTTTACATAAACAGGTGTGATCTTTTCAGGAAGAAATTCAACGTTGATTTTTAAATCTTCATACACTTTTTCACCCTGAAAAAAATACTGACAGGCAAAACTGTCTGAAACAGGAACATAGAGATAGTGAGTATCTCCCCCGGCCATTTTCTCATCCGGTAACACTTCCGGCAATGACTTCAGATCAATTTTCCGGGTAAGATTGTTCCAGTACCGATCCCGGATCAGCCGGGAAATCCTGTCAACCGGATTTTCATACACCCGGTTTAGATCCAATTGAAGAGTATGTTCCTTATTCTTCCGGGCTGAATACAACTCCTGCAACAGATTGGACAGATAATAAACTGTTTCAATTTTCATACTGTCACCCTTTAGAGTTTTCAGATAAAAGATCCCGTCTCCCCTGTTCTTATTCCCCTGGAGTGTATCGTCAACAGTAATTTTCAGATCATTGTCAGTGTCTTCTTCATTCAGGAGTCGTGAGAAATTTTGCTGTACGTTAACAGGTACCGTTTTCAGACCAGACCATTGATTTTTATGACAACTGAGTAATAATAAAACTAAAAATATAACACAAATTTTCATTGAATTAATCAATAAATAGTATAAATTCAATCTTACCATCTCTGGTTCTTTAAATATTATTATATTTTAAACGCAGAGGGCGCAAAGATAGAAAAAAATATTTAATACTCTGCAACCTCCGCGCTCTCTGTGTTAATAAATAAACTATCCCAAAAAAATTAACTTCCTTTTTCTTCTTTCTTAGAAGATTTCTTACCGGAACCGGATTTAAAATCCTTTACTGAATCCATGATCTTGGGAACCAGCTCCAGAAATTTGGAAATACCGGTTCCGTCTTTTTTAATCGTAACCAGCTCCACCTTTTCTTCCCTGATCACAAAAAATGCCACCGGCTCAATGGACGCTCCTCCCCCTGTCGCTTCACCTGTTCCCTTTTCCTCATCTTTGCTCCCCCCTCCGGCACCAAATCCAACTGACAACTTGGTTACCGGAATGATAGTTACATTATCCAGCTTTACCGGTTTTCCGATTATGGTCTCGGTTCTGGATATCTCCTTAAGCCTGGAAAGTACGGTGTCAACTAATTTCTCAATTATCATTTCCAATCCTCCTTGTTATTAATAATTCAATACCCTGAGATTTACTTTATTTAATTATGATGTTTAGATTTAAAATCCTTCATTCTGGTTCTGATCACAGCTGATACAAATAATATAATTATTCTGTAAATATATATTGAAAAAACCAGATCAGCACAAAATATAAATGACTTTTCCTGAAATTCCGGCTTAAAATCTATATGATCAGAATGAACAAGAACCGGAAGCACCCAGGCACAGACAATACCGGTGATATAGGGATTCTCACTCCCAAATACGAACTTTAATGTACAATTGGTCACAACAGAAAATGATTTCTTTATTATATATAACTGATTACCTTCTGTTAATTTCTTAATATCTCTGACAGGACTAGAAACTTTCTTTGCCGGTTTTTCTTTCTTTTTTTTCTTTTGTTTTTTTATAAATCTGTTAAGCGAAATACTCTGACGACATATAGTAACCTCAAAATTTACTCTGTTTTCCTTAAGAATGAATTTTAATCTGAATACATTAAAAAAAGAAGAAAGATTCACCAGTAACCTAAAATTTGACCTGCGGACAGCACATTCAGCTCTTACTGTATAAGGGGTAAATAATATATATGAAATAAAGAAAATAAATCCTGCAAATATAATTATTAATGTACTCATGCATTAATAATAGTACAATGATCTATTAATCGCAAGATAAAAAATTATCTGCTGTAAATAAAAAAATAAATCCAATGATTATAAGATGGTCTGAATCTCCGGGAATTAACCTCCCGAAGGTTTGAATCCTTCGGGAGGTTATACTTCTTCTAAATCAAACTAATGATGTGTAATATTCAGGATTTTACAATTGGATCGTTATCCGGTTGCTTTTAAAAAAAGTTACCACTATCTTTAGGGAAAATCAACAATTTTAAAAAGAGGTATTCTTGAAAATAAATAAACCAACAGCTAAAGATATTTTCGACCAATGGGCTCTTGATCATCATGCCGAAGGCATGGAAAAGGGTCACTGGCAACGGGTTAAACAGGCCTTTGAACTGATTCCTCCTTCTCAGGGCAATTATCTGGAGATCGGTATCGGGAACGGATACGGCATACATTACATGGCCCTCAATCAATATAAAAACGGCCGCTGCTACGGACTGGATATCAGTCCTAATATGGTTGAACAGGCAAAAAAACGCACAAAGGATCTGGATAATGTCATCCTCCAGGCGGATGACTTTCTCACCTGGCAGCCGCCAGGCAAACAATTCTCAGCAGTTTTTTCCATGGAAACCTTTTATTATTTTTCTGATATAAGAGCCGGAATTGATAAAGCTGCTTCTCTTCTGGCACCGGAAGGTATGTTGATGATCCTGGTGGATTTTTATTACGAGAATAAAGAAACCCATTCCTGGCCCCGCGATATGGATATCCCTCTGACATTATGGAGTGCAGCAGATTATAAAGAAGCTTTTCAGGATATACCGTTAAAGAATGTTCAGCAAAAAGAACTCAAAGATGATGCTCGCACCATCCGCACTCTCTGCACCTGGGGGTATAAAACTTGAACAAGATATCAACCAGCGTCAGGCTTATCCATTAGCCATAAATTGCCAGTCTGGGTTCATTGAAGAATGGTAAGAATATTCAACCTCCCGAAGGTTTCAAACCTTCGGGAGGTTTGGTTTATATTGTCAGAGATTTTCTATAAATATACTGTCCCTAAAGGGACAGAAATCATAAAAACTGACCATAAGATATGAACTCGTCCCGGTAGGGACGGAACATTTATAGACCAATAAATGTAAAAAATAAAGTCCCTTTAGGGACGAAATAGAAAAAATATATTGGACAATAAAAAAAATGCAAATCCGAATATGTCTGTTAAAGAAAAAATCATATAATGCTTCCTTTAATCACTTCCCCACCTGGATTCCCGCTTTCGCGGGAATGACACACCAATGATAAGCATTAATATATTGAAACCAAAATTTATCTAACTAAAGTAAATTCTCAGCTCCCACTCTGTGAACTCTGTGGTTAATAAGCTGTTCTGATAACCAATCACCTCACCCCTTCTTCAACCGCGGTACCCACATCCCCACCTCCTGCATATAATCCTCATAATCCTTCCCAAAACGTTTTAACAATAGCTTTTCTTCGTGACGGCACAGGAAGTATAAAAATATATCAGCAACAAGCATCACTGCAAGTGAAGCCAAAGACATACTTAACATGAACATACCCAGATATAACAACACTTCACTCAGATAAATGGGGTGCCGGACTATACCGAATACTCCTTTACGTATCACTGAAGGAGTATCTCTCACCTCATGAAACACAATCCGTAAACCATTGAATGCACAATATCCGGATATAATCAGAATTGCTATACCCAGAGTATTCCGTATCCAGTCATAAACAAAATGATTTAACTGAGTAGTATAGTTCAGAAAAAAAGAATCAGCAATCCATACTCCAAAAAATATAACTGCAAAGAACAGCTGTCCTGCATCTCCGATGCCGTGTTCGCCGGTGAGATCATCCCTCTCTCCCCAGCGCTTTTCATGCCGTGATTTTTGCTTAGTCATGAATTCTTCCTTTATGATGATTATTCTGTATTATTCCTGAATTCTATAAATTAACTATCCGCAACTGTAAATCCAAATTGATTTTACATTTTTCATGTAATAATCTATTTAGGATTATATAATTTTCAGAAATAATATCACTATAAAAACTCCCCTGATAAGGGGAGATATAAAGGGGTTTATAAAAAATATTATTTTTGAAAATTATATACAATAGTGGTTGATCAGAATTAAAAAAACCCCGATTCCACCAGGAACCGGGGTAACATTCAATAAATTAAAGTCTGTAATTGTACAACAGAAAATCTTATTTTTATTTCAACAACATCATTTTCTTAACCTGTACAAACGTATCAGTCTTTATGCAGTACAAATATACACCTGAAGGTAAATTTTCTGCTATAAATTGAATATTATGAATTCCCTTTTTCATTTTCTCGTTAACTAAAGTGGTGATCTTCTGACCTGATATACTGTACACTTCAAGCT
The DNA here is from genome assembly GCA_964515295.1 of uncultured bacterium. Classification (GTDB taxonomy): domain Bacteria; phylum Zhuqueibacterota; class QNDG01; order QNDG01; family CAYUAG01; genus CAYUAG01. The sequence goes on from CAZETW010000023.1 coordinate 19,038, forward strand.
CTACATATGAATCCAGTGGTAAACTAAAACCTATAGAAGTCTGGGGATTAAAAGGATTGGGTGTATTCTGATACAGTTCGAATTCCTGCGGTAATTGATCTGAAACCTGATCTGCCACCCGGGTTTGCATGGGCTGGGAGAATTCTGAGGTATTGCCTTCACTGTCTGTAGCTGTAGCAGTAATATTTAACTCTTCGGGGAATTCATCGCTGAAATTAAAATTACCGGAGCCATCTGCAGTAACTGAACCTAAAAACAGTGCCCCCTGGTTGTTTTCATCAGCAAATATCTCCACAGTTGAATTAGCAGGTGCAGTGCCTGATACTGAATTCGAGGAAATACTGGTAATACTTGGTGGGGTCAATTCATTGTTACCACCCATTTCATTACTGATACCACCCCATAAATTTGCAAAAATACTATTAGAACTAATAGTATTGTAAAGAGCCTGGGCTCCATATATTTTAATCCCATATACAGAATTATGAGTAATAGTATTACCCTCAATTCGATTTTTCTGATCATCAATGCTTATTCCACAGGAACTGTTTCCAAGTGCATTCTCCGGCTGTTCAAAATTACATCCAATACCATTGTTTGCTATAATATTTCCGCTTCCCTCTATAATATAAATTCCATCCTGACCATTACCTCCTATACAGTTATCAAAAATTTCATTACTGTCACATTCACTCATCATAAACATACCATATTGATGATTTCCCAGGGTATCATCTTTGGTACTGTTTAATCCAATAACATTGCCAATAATAATATTATGAGATGCTTCTATCATGTACAGTCCATGCATTGTATTGCCGGAAATTACATTTGGTACAGTATCCAAAGGACTAATAATAATTCCTCTGGAGGTATTTATATTAATACCAATCTGATTACCAGCTGGTTCAGAACCATCCGATGATACACCAATATAACAGCCGGAAATCCTGCCTCCCTCTACTAAACCAAACTTGATCCCATCTCCACCGAAATTTGAAATCCCCAAGCCTAATATTTCTGCTCCGGGCGCAGAAATTTGTATACCATTCGTATTGCTTCCAGCATTACTGCCGTCCAGCATGATCTCCGGTCCGGCAGGATTTGTCTCTTGTCCGGCAAAATCAGCCTGGGAGGTGCCGTCTATTACCAGCATTTCATCTGATATTGCAGGTAAGGCCGTTGTGTGAGAGATAGTCCACACACCTGTACCGGCATTATACCCACCATCTCCGACAGGAATATTAAATGTTATAGAATCCGGCCCCGGATTACTGTTTGCCTGAGTAATAGCATCCCGTAACGATCCCTGACCTGTATCATTGGTATTGGTGACAATCAGAGATCCGCCAGCAGATTCTGCAGCAATGGTAAACACCTGATCACTGATATCAAAAGGATCCCCGTCAGCTGCATCTGATATGCTTATACAGCAGTTGGTAGAAGGTGTATTGGGTACCATCCACATATAGGAGCCGTCATTATCTGTTGAGGATTCAATCTCTATTTTTGAGGCATTTCCGTCCGTTGAATACTCAATTTTTACCGGATCGGAAAAATTACTGCAGAACCATTGAATTTCCTGCTCTGAATCCACAGCCCAGGTTTCACCCCCATTAGGACTCATTACTGTTATTGATTCTGAAGTACCGGATCCTGCGGTTAAGGTCAACTGGGCATAAGCTCCTGAACCGAAATTACCATTACCCAAACTATAGGTTGCAGTAGCAGTATATTCCTTATCTGCACTCTGCTCCCAGATCTTAAAAATCATAGCTTCACCGCTCTGATACCCATCCGTCTCCTGAGTCTGACTGTCATCGATCCAGGCTGTGAGAGCCAAAGGAGTGCTGCCGTCCCACACCGAAGCACCCACACACAGATCTGCCGGAGTAAATACCCCAATCTCATCTCCGTTTGACAAAGTGCTTCCATTCAAAGTAGCATCATCAATCACAATACTGTAACTGTCTCCTGTATTGGAAGTGAAGGTAAAATGCTGAGTTTGTGCTAAAAGCAGAGCTGGTATTAGTAAACCTGCTAATACAAACAATATAATTTTCTTCATTATTAATCCCTCCTTTTTATAATCAAATACGGTATTCAATTTTTTAATTTTGTTTGATCAAATAAAAATACTCATACTTAAGCGTATCCGGAGAATTCATGTACAAATAATACCCTTCTCCCGGTTGCATAGTACCTAAGGTGTTAACAGAATTAGGAATAAAAAATTTACCATCATCATTTTTTATAATTACCAGATCTGGTAACATATAATCTAATGCCCCTTCTACAGTGACCTCTCTATCCATTAAATAACTTATAAAATTCCATCCGGCATTGAGAATAATGGGAGTCGTCACCGAGACCTGTGATCCGGTTATGGAAATATCTTGTTCTGATAAAACATACACTTTATATCCTTCTGTAACATCAATCTGACCAATAGTGTTAACCGATTCGGGGATATAAAATTCTCCATCCCCATTTACCACAATTACCAAATCGGAAAAATTCTCCATAACGTTATCTACTGATAAGTCTGCCGGTTGTACATTTAATGATATCCAGTTCCAGCCCTGATCCAGAGAAAAACTCAGTGTATCAGAATCCCCTCCTGTTCCTGAAGTCATAACAGCAAAGTCGGAAAAATGGGTCACTTCACCGCAAATAATATTGGTATTCGTCTCTACCGAAGTAGTAATATCTTTCCAGGGACCGGAAGGACTTTCGTAAACCTGAAGCTTTAAGGCTGATTCCTGAAACGAAGTCATACCACTATCATCGTATTTGATGCAGACGTTGACCTTGCCTGTAAAAACAGCAGTAGTACTTATATCATAGTATACCGGTGAAGCTGAGGGTACAATACTGAATCCACCGGGAGCTGCCGGCCCGGATACTTCTGTATTCAAGGTAGTGTTCCCGGCTCCAGTTACATTATCAAAGGTTACACTTACATCATTGCTCAAAGACACTTTTACGTTATTTCCGGTTTGAGTATTGTTACTCCCGGCTGAAGATATAGTGAATACAGAGCTGCTCACATCAGAAATATCCGGTGGTAAAGTTACGGTAACCCGCATTAGACATTGAGTAGAAGGTGTATTCGGAACCTCCCAGGAATATGATCCTGATAAACCAATATTGGTTTTATAATTAATAAAAGTATAAGTAGCTCCGTTATCAGTAGAATATTCCATTTTCACATCATAATTATCAATTCCCTGACCATGCCATACAATGTAATGAGTTGTTCCAGCAACCCAGTTCTCTCCTCCATCCGGCACATCAAGCTCGATATATGCTCCAATAGTAAAAACAGCATCACTGACATCAGAAGGACTCCCATCAGAAGCATCAGATATTCGCACCAGACATTGAGAAGAAAAATTCTGGGGTACTGTCCATTCATATGAACCGTCATTGGCGGTACTGCTTGTAACTGTGGTGTAGGAGTAGCCGTTATCATCAGAATATTCTATTTTCACCGGATCAGTAAAATTACTGGTATGCCAGCTTATATAATGCGTTGTTCCAGCATACCAGGTTTCATTTCCGTTGGGAATATCAACAGTTATACTTTCTGAATTTTGAGAGGTTAATGCCTGGATCGCATCCATATAAACACCACCTTCATACAATCCAGCTATATGACCCCAAATTTTAATATAAATTTCATTTACTGTATAATTTGAGGTCGGAAATGTTGATATTGAGGACCAATCAAAACTCATACTATTCCAAACAGCATTATTATCCCCGTAAATATCATGGTTTAACTCCTGAGCAGAGCCGCTTGAAAAATACCTGTATTTATTCTGACTTTTATCCCAAATTTTCACCTGCAAACTGGCATATACTTTTGAGGGACCTAAACAATTTGCAATCTTTGCAGTATAACCAGAAGCATTTTGCCATCCCTGAATACTGGATAAATCCGGTGAATTAAATATCATAGTCCAGTATTGACCGGATGAACCGGTTACTCCATGATTCATAGTCACATTACCCAGGGCAATTGATCCGCATTGAGCTCCTCCGGAAAATTTTCCCGGGGCATAGGGATAATCCACCTCACTTTTCCACATATAAAAAAAGTTGGAGGAATAGGGTCCATTACCATTTTCATCAAAGGCGCCAGTCATTTTCCATCCCTGTTTAGTACCATCATTAAAATCATATTTTTGAGCTGAAAGTTTAGAAATATTACCTATGAAAAACACAAATAAAACTGTTACATAAAATGGTTGTGGTTTCATGATTAATTCTCCTTATATAATCATAAAATTTAAAAGTGAATTATAGTTTATCTTCTATACATAATTACGAACAGAAATTCATAATTACATAAAAATTTTTGATTTTTTAATCTCTATTATCTATATTTAATAATAAATAAAAAAAATTATGTAATCTCAGCTAATCATCCGTATATAATATGAAAAAAAAAGTTACAAAACGTTCTATAAATGGTGACACCAAGTTATATATAAAACAGTTCATTCAAAATGGAAATAAAGAACTATTAGGAAAAATTTATGAACAATATAAGCAGCGTCTCTTTTTCCACTGTTTAAAGATAATAAGAAATCAAGAAGAAGCCAAAGATATGACAAGTGATGCTTTTATAAAAGCATTTGAAAATATTCATACATTCAATCTGAAGAAGCCATTTTATCCCTGGCTTGGTAAGATTGCAACCAATGTATGTATTGACCACATTCGGAGAAAAAAAACAGTAGTTTTCCAACCATTAAATGAAGAAAAGGATCCGGTCAAATCAGAAACTGCTCTTTCTGAAATGGAACAAAAAGAAATGATAAAAAAAATAAAAAAAGTAATTAATAAATTAAAAAATCCCCAAAAAAGATGTTTTTGTCTTTTCTACATTCATCACAAATCTTATAAACAGATCTCTGAAATAACCGGTTTTTCCTATAATCAGGTACGTTCTCATATCCAAAATGGTAAAAGGAAATTTAAATTAGCCATGAGACATTAAAATACTGTATGTTATAATAAAAAGAATAAAAATATGAAAAATAAAAATAATCAGCATATAGATCAATATAAATACTATTTTAAACATATGCAGTATAAAAATACTAAACACTGTCCCCATGCTGGATTACTGCAAAAATATATCTATGATAATCTTTCTAAAAGAAAAGCAAAAAAGATTGAAAAACATCTAAATTTTTGCCCCTTTTGTTTAGAAGCGGTCCAGAGTTTACTTTCTTCTCAAGAGATGAAACAACAAAGACCGGAATCTATAAAAAATTGGAATAAGATTGAAAAAAAATTGGATCATACCTTCTATACTGCTCTTGAATCCTTAAAGAGTAACAAACAAGAATCCCAAGAAACTTCTTACAAAAAGAGTCATTTTGACATCATTAAAAGAAAATGGCAAGAATTTATTAATACCATGAACCCCGGAAAAGTCCTGGCTTATACTGGTTCCATGGCGGTTATTCTTATACTATGTATTTATACTATAGCTTTTTTCAGCCGTTCAGACAATTTTTATTTAGCAGAAATTGAACCGGAACAACAGAGCACTCTCAGAACCGGAGTTGAAACTGAATCTTTATTGGCAAAAGGTATGCAATCATTTAATAAGAAAAATTATACCGCAGCAATTGAACAGTTTAACAATTTCTTAAAAGAAAATACTGACAATTATACTGCAAACTATTATACTGGCCTTTCCTCCCTTTTAATAGCGAAAAAGGGCCTTCCAGGCTTATCTTATACTTACGATCAGACCAAAGTAAATAAGGGGATAATCTTTTTAAACCAAGCTTTACAAAATGCTGGAGAAAATAAATATTACTTGGAAGATTGTTATTGGTATCTAGGTAAAGCTTATTTGATGGCAGAAGATATTCCAAAATCACGTGAATTCTTTGGAAAAATATTACAATTACCACATCCTAATCTGATGCGTAAAAATGATGCCCAGCAAATATTAGCAGCATTAAAATAATTTGTTTACCTTCCAATCAATACAAATGGAGCCCAGTAAAAAGGATCCTTTTTATAATCTTTTGACTGAATAAGATCTATCTTGGCTTTTTGCAGGGCCCTATTTTTATTATATCCCTTATTGAGATATTGATAAAAACTGTCCATCAAAACCGAAGTTGATTTATCTTCCACCGGCCAGAGACTGACAATAAGAGAAGAAACTCCTGCATAGAGAAATGCACGGGAAATTCCCATCAACCCTTCTCCTCGCTTTAGTATACCCATACCTGTGTTGCATCCACTGAGAACTACCATATCTGCATTTAGGCGCATATTATAAATTTCAAAGGTTTCGATAAGTCCATCCTCAACTTCATTATCTGTCTGGGACAACACTATCTTTGAATACATAGGTTGGGAATCATCCACTAAGAAATGTGTTGCCAGATGTATTATATTAAAATCAGAAGCAATTTGCTTGAATCGTTTTTCATTTGCTTGTTTTCCTATACATACTGTAGGATTCTCAAAATTTTTTGCTATCGTTTTAACCTCTGCTTCAGCATCGGGAAGCTGCTGAAAATTATTTCCTCTGAAAATAGCACGATACTTGATTATACTGTCAAACTGTTGCCAGAAACTTTTTTTCTTTTCCGTTTTAAAATATGGATTTCCCATTGCTAATAAGTTATCTTTGGCTTTATTAACAGACTTTAAGTCCGGATTAAGTAAACTGGCAGAGGGTGCATAGGAGATGGCATAATCTTCAATCAAATAGATTACCTCATCCTCTTGTAAATGTGTTACCAGAATTTCAAAGGGAAAATAATTAAGTATATCATCAGGTACAATTATTAGTTCCTTGGTATTGTTTAAAAATGCTGCTGCCGGAGTTTCCAGTAAATCCTTATATAATTGATACAGTAAATCCAGTCTTATATTTGCCCAGCGGTAATCAATTTTGGTCTCAAGAATCTGCTTTTGCTTATTAAAAATTGGACTGATCGCTACTAACCTGTTTTCCAGATCAGTTTTAGATATATTCAAGGTAATGAATTCCTGTTCGGTTTTGGTAATAATCCACATAAAAATATCTTTATCCCCGACAAAATACTCTATCAAGGCCTGGTTATCATTCAACAGTTTTTGTTGTACATCATTGATAGTGTATATAACCGGATTGGTTAAGGTGTAATAATGAGGGAATTTCTTACCAAGATAATCTAAGATTTTCTCTTTTTCCCTTTTCAGATCTTCCAGCTGTTCCTCCAATTTTAAAACAAAGGATTTATCCTGTGCTTCTTTTGATTCATTTAATTCATTGGATAATTCTTGATATTTCTTTTCAATATCATACTCACAGGTAATTAATCTATGCTGTATGCTATCGGGTATCTCAGAGAGATTCTGAAAGATTTTACCCTGATACATTATATCTAATAAAGATCGTGCTTTAGCTTTTTCAACAATGGAAAACGATCTGAAATCATACTTCTCCTCAGGATATTTCGCATGTAAATCAGAACATACATCAAGTGCCTGGTCATATACATGAATATTATAGGCAAAGAAACCAGTTTTGAATTCTTCTGTAGTAATGGAAGTCCGCATAGTCTCAACCTGTTTAACAGCCTTTTCAGCATAAAATAATGATTTTTTATAATAATTCTGCTGATTATAGGAAACCGATAACCCCATATTTGCTTCCATAATACCTATGGGTTCATTGATATTTTGGGCAATCTTCAGGGCTTTTGAAAAATAAGTATAAGCTATAGCATACTTCTTCATATTCATATATAAATCACCCAATTTAGCATGACTGCTCGCCATCATCCTTTTATGACTAATTTCCTGAGCAATTTTCAAAGCTTCTTTCAGGTATTCGTCTGCCTTATTATATTTTCTTAAACTGATATATATCTCACCAATATTCCCCAAAAAAACAGATTCAGATTTTTTATTCTGAACTTCCTGACATAAATCAATTGCCTTATTATATAAATCCAATGCTTTGTCATATTCTTTCCTGGTCTGATGGATAGTACCAATATTACCCAGATGCATCGCTTCATCCCCTTTATTCCCAGTTTCTCTTGATAAAGCCAATGCCTCGTTATAATAATGCAGAGCTCTATCAAATTCACCCAGTTCCCTGTAAAGGTTTGCCAAATTCCCAATTTGTAAATTCATACCGATTTTATCAGCAATTCCTCTGGAGATGGACAGTGCTTTTTTTTGACAATCAAGCGCTTTGGTATAATTGCCCATATTCCAGTAATCTAATCCCATAGTTGTTAAAATTCTTTCTTCCGCCCATTTGAAACCTAACTGTAAAGCCAGATCCAAGGCTTGTTGACATTGTTGTAAAGACTCTCTGTAATTTCCATAATTCCAATAAACTAATCCTATATTCCAGAGAGCTAAACTTTCTTCCCTTTGATCACCTGTTTTCTGCATAATTGATAAGGCTTGTTTAAGATATTTCACAGCTTCTGTATAATTATTTTTCATATACATAACAGAACCAAGATATCTTAGATATGACCCTTCAAGTCTCTCATTCTTTATTGCCTGCATTTTTTTTACTGCTTGAGCTAAATATAACTGAGCACTGTCCAGTTCAGAAATATTCATATAAATACAGCCAATATTCCCCAGCATACGACCATATTCTTTTTCATATCCGATCTTCTCAGCGATCTTTAATGACTTTTTGTTATAGACAATTGCTTCTGAATGGTTTCCAAGATAGGATAAAGCAAGACCAATATTGCCTGAAACATTACATTGAAATTCCAGGTCTTTTTGTTTTTTTGCTAATTTCAAAGCATTTTGCGATATTTCTAAAAGTTTTCGATAGTCTGATTTATTAAAATAAATTATTCCTTTATCAGTATAGACATCTAATAAATCATGTCGTAATTCCTGGGCTTTGTCTAAGTTGTACAATGCAAGATTCCATTTTCCCTGTAATTGATACAGATACCCCAGACCATAATAAGCAGCTGCATTGTCAGGTTCTGAATCGATTGTCTGGTTTAGAAATTTTAATGATTCATCATTTTTACCCAGCTTATCCATTGCGATCACATAGTTTCTAAATCCTTCAGAATAATGGGAATTTAATGCCATAGCCATGTAGCTGTATTCAACTGCTTTGGTATAATCATTTTTGGTTAGATATATCCAGGCAATTGTATACATTACAAAAGAATTTTCGGGATTAGCCTGCTTCAGTGTATTGAAATAATGTAAAGCCTGATCCAGTGCATTTTTCTTATTATATACCTGGGCTAATTTTATATATGCCCTGGCCTGGGAAGGATTAGTTTCAATATGTTTTTTCAGAATGTGAATTGCCTGATCATATCTTTTGGATCCAATCAAGAGGAGGGATTTTCTGTATTGTGATGAAAGTATTGAATTGTTATCAGAAATTTGAGAAGCTGCAGAAACAAAAAATATGGTTATAAAAATAACTGTACAAAATATAGGACCGGATAACGATTTTGTTTTAAAAATGGTTATCATAGAGATATTACCCAAGTTATTCTTATTAAAAATTTATAATTCGGATTCGTTTTAACCGGCAATTTTATATGAGTTCTTAATTTTAATATTCTTACTTAATACCTGATTGTATTCAAAAAGTAATCTAAAAATGTAATATAAAATAAATATATTAAAATACAAGTAAATAAAATATTTCTGAACCCCTTGAATAAAAACCATCAATTTGTTATATTAAAAACAAAGCTTGTTTATACACCATGAAAGTAATCAACAGTATACAATATTATGCGAATGCATGTGTGAAAGAGTATTATTAATAATCATTATTCATATTATTAATAAAATAAATGATTGATAATATTAAAAAAGGATAATTAAATGAACAACTTCCAGAATAAAGCGAACTTTATCTGGCAAGTGGCAGACGATATCCTGCGCGGTACTTTTAAACAGCACGAATATGGAGATGTGATTTTACCTTTTGTTGTATTGCGGCGTTTAGATTGTGTTCATGAAAAATGCAAAGATGACGTTATTGTAACCTATAATAAATTCAAAGACAAACTTCCTGATCCCACTCAAGTTCTCCTTAAAACTACAGGGGGACTTAATTATTTTAATACCTCAAAGTTTGATCTCAAACGGCTCTCTCAGGATGCGGCAAATATTGAAATAAATTTTAATAATTATGTAAATGGATACAGTGAAAATGTAAGGGAGATTATTGATAATTTTCAGTTGGAAAAAATCATTACTCGTCTGGTGAAAAATAATTTATTATTTATGCTGATAGACCGGTTTACTGAAATAGATCTGCATCCAGATAACGTAACTAATCATGAAATGGGGTATATTTTTGAAGAACTTTTAAGGCGTTTCTCGGAAATGTCCAATGAAACTGCAGGGGAACACTATACTCCTCGTGAAGTGATCTGGCTAATGGTGAATTTACTTTTTTCTGAACATAAACAGGAACTCAAGGGAAAAGGAATTATTCGAACCGTTTTTGACCCTGCCTGCGGAACCGGCGGTATGCTCACCATTGCCAAAGAGCATATTTTAAAAGAGATAAATCCGGAAATGGATGTGGTTCTTTTCGGCCAGGAATTGAATGAACAAACATATGCTATTGCCAAATCAGATTTGCTGGTAACCGGTGAGGAAGCCGGAAATATACGCTTGGGATCAAGTTTCAGTAATGATAAATTCAAAGGCGAAAAGTATAATTTTATGCTCAGTAATCCTCCTTTTGGAGTAAGCTGGAAAAAAGAACAAGATTTTATTAAAAATGAAGCCAATGATCCTTATGGAAGATTTCACGCTGGTACTCCCCGGGTGAGTGATGGAGCTTTACTTTTTTTACAGCATATGATCTCGAAAATGGAAATTAGCGGCAGCCGTATTGCCATTATTTTCAATGGATCACCTCTTTTTACCGGTGATGCCGGATCCGGTGAAAGTGATATTAGAAAATGGATAATTGAAAACGACTGGCTGGAAGCCATTGTAGCCCTTCCCAAAGAACTTTTTTACAACACCGGCATTGCTACCTATATTTGGATTGTAACTAACCGTAAACCTGACAAGCGAAAAGGTAAAGTTCAATTAATAAATGCTTTGGATTTTTACAAAAAAATGCGGAAAAGCCTGGGGAATAAACGAAATTATATTCCGGATGATAAAATTCAGGAAATTACCGATATTTATACAAGTTTTAAAAAAGGAGAATATTGTAAAATTTTTGATAAAGAAGATTTTGGATTTACCAAAGTGACTGTGGAAAGACCTTTGAAGGAAGACGGAAACGTTGTTACTGACAAAAAAGGCAACCCTAAACCCGATACTTCTCTTCGTGATTATGAAAAAATTCCTTTAAAAGATGATATTAATGCTTATTTTGAAAAAGAAGTTAAACCTCACGTACCTGATGCCTGGATGGACAGGAGTAAGGATAAAATTGGATATGAAATCAACTTTACCAAGTATTTTTACAAATATACACCCTTGCGACCCTTGGATGAGATTAAAAAGGATATTTTGAAGATTGAAAAGGAGACGGAAGGGTTGTTGAAGGAGATTTTGGAGTGAAGGCTTTGCCTTTAAATATTAATAAATTGATCACTGGAACAACTGTTGAATGGGCTCGGATCGAATTTAAAAAAGGGTGGAATCCGTTAAAAGTATTGCATACAATATGTGCTTTTGCCAATGACTTTGATAATTGGAATGGCGGATACATTATTATAGGAATAGATGAGAAAAATGGACGGCCTGTTTTACCACCTGAAGGAATCCAATTGAACATTGTTGATAAGATACAAAGGAAGTTGGTGGAGTTGTGTCATAAGTTAAAACCTGTCTACATACCACAATTTGAGCCCATTGATTTTCAGAAAAAAAAGATTTTAGTTATCTGTGTACCTGGTGGAAATGAAAGGCCTTATGAAGCCCCAGAGAATTTAAAACGAGGAGCAACCTATTCGCCTTATATTAGAAGAGGATCTGTTACAAAGAAAACAAATCCTACAGAAAAAACTGAACTTTATACTATGAGTCCGCGCATCCCTTTTGATGATCAGGCAAATATGAATGCCAAGATCACGGATTTGAATTTAATGCTCATCCAATCTCATTTGGCTGAAATAAATAGTTCTCTTCTAGATGAATCAAAAAAAATACCATTTAGTGACTTATGTCGTAGAATGAATATTGTAAGCGGAGCAGATGAAAATCTTAAACCCAAAAACGTTGGTCTCTTACTATTTAATGAGACTCCAGATGCATACTTTTCTGGAGCTATAATCGATGTTGTTATTTTTCATGATGAAATTGGAGATAAACTATCTGAAAAGAAGTTTACTGGTCCAATTCAACATCAAATCAATTCGGTTTTGACCTATCTGAATAATAATGTAGTAACCGAGTATGTAAATAAATTGCCAGATAAAGCAGAAGCTTTAAGGTATTATAATTATCCTTTTGAAGCCTTGGAAGAAGCATTGGTTAATGCTGTCTACCATCGTAGTTACCAGGATGATTCACCTGTTGAAATACGAGTGCTGAATGACAGAATTGAAATATTAAGCTATCCAGGTCCACTACCACCTTTAAATAATGAAAACTTAAAAGTGGGGAATGTCTCAGCTCGTAAATATCGGAATCGCCGTATTGGAGATTTTTTAAAGGAATTGCGCTTGACGGAAGGAAGAGGAACTGGATTTCCTAAGATTCGAAATGCTATGAAAAATAATGGCTCTCCTGATCCTATTTTTGAAACAGATGAGGATCGTTCATTTTTCTTAACCCGACTTTATATTCATCCAAAAGCACAAGTAATAGTAGATGAGGAACCAAGAGTAGAAGATACAAAGTCTCGAATACTAAACTATTGTGTTGAACCGAAAAAGAGAATTGAAATCTTAACCATGCTTGGACTATCAAATCAAACAAAGAATTTTGAAACACATATTAAACCTTTAATAGAAAAAGGTTTGTTAAGATTAACAATACCTGAAAAACCACGTAGTAAAAATCAGAGATATTGTACTACTAGTAAAGGTAAAAGAAACATTTAAGTAGATATATTGAGATAAATATACTTATAATGGAGTTAATACAACTTGTTAGCTAGATTAATAGTTGAAAGTAACTGAGAAGATAACTAATAAAGTAACTAAGTTGGTAACTAAGTTGGTAACTAAGTTGGTAACTATATAACTCAGGTAGTAACATAGATAAGAGTATTAATATAAATAGGCAAGTATCTCAAGTATGTTTCTAGTCTATCCAATTTACTAAAAACAGGTAATATATTAGTGGTGATAGAAGTAGTGGAGGTGCTGATTGAGCAGTGGTTGAAGTTGTGGTTGTCATTGTTTTTAATGTGGTGATGGGTGGTGTTGGTGTTAATGGAATTAGAGGTGGTATTATTGGTGGTATTGGTGGTAAAAGAGGAGGTGGTGGTGAAAGTGTAGTAAGTGGCAGTGGTGACAGGTGTAATAATAAAAAAAGCAAACATCGATATAATAAAGAAGTAAAAATTATGAAATCCTATCCTAAATATAAAGACTCAGGTGTTGATTGGATTGGTGAGATTCCGGAGCATTGGGATTGTCTCAGAATTAAAAAATTATGTAAAGTTAGGAGAGGTGCTTCTCCTAGGCCAATAGACGATCCAAAATATTTTGATGATCAAGGAAAATTTGCTTGGGTAAGAATTGCTGATGTTACAGCAAGTGATAAATACTTGGATACCACAACACAAACACTTTCAGAACTCGGTAGTTCATTAAGTGTTAAACAATATCCGGGAGATATATTTGTCAGTATTGCTGGAACTGTTGGAAAACCAATAATTACGAAAATAAAATGTTGTATACATGATGGATTTGTTTGGTTTGATAATTTAAAACTTGATAAGCAATATTTCTATAGCTTGCTTTCATTAGGTGAGCTGTATAAAGGTTTGGGGAAATGGGGTACACAGCTTAATTTAAATACTGAAACTATTGGAGATATTCACATACCATTACCTCCTGATTCTGAAATTAAATTTATTAATTATTTCCTCGACCGCAAAACAAAACTCATCGATACTCTTATTGAAAAAAAACAAAAGCAGATCGAACTGCTCAAGGAACAGCGTGCGGCTGTTATAAATCAGGCTGTTACCAAAGGACTTAATCCCGATGTGCTGATGAAGGATTCAGGAGTGGAGTGGATTGGGGAGATTCCAGTGCATTGGGAAGTGAAAAAATTAAAACGATATTACCGAGTAAGTAGTGGTGAATTTCACAAGACTGAAAATAATACTGATGACGGTTATCCAATTTATGGTGGTAATGGTTTAAGAGGTTTTTCAACTAAATATAATTATGAAGGTAAGCGTCTATTAATTGGACGAGTTGGGGCAAAATGTGGTAATGTTCATCTTGTTGAGGGTAAATATTGGGTTTCAGAACATGCATTAATAGTATACCCGAAAAAAAATATTGACCTACAATACTTTTTTTATGCATTATGGGCGATTGATTTTAATAAATTTGCTATTCAAACAGCACAACCTTTAGTTAATTCCACAATTGTAACTGATAGATATTGGATGATACCTCCTCTCCCTGAACAAACTCAAATCGCAAAATTTCTTGATCTAAAGACAAAGGAAACGGATAATCAAATAGATAAAATAAACCAACAAATCGATCTTTTAAAAGAGTACCGTACCACATTAATCTCCGAAGCGGTGACCGGGAAGATTGATGTGCGGTCTGAATCACAGATGGACGCAGATGCCGCAGATTGCACAGATACAATTATCAATGATCAATAAACAATGAAAAATTAATAATGATAAATGTTTATCTGCGTAATCTGTAATGCTGAAAATAAGAGGATTTATGATGAGTAAAGATTTAACTACATCAGCAGTTGATAGACAAAACATATTGAATAATTCTTATGCCCTTGAAGCCATACAAGAAGAAGCAGGTGTCAAAGGTGTTTTATTTGAAGGGCAGTATCGTTTTACCATAAAACAGCTATCAGTTTTTTTTGAAATAGATGAACGCACTGTAAAACGTTATTTATCTGATTATGAAGATGAACTTAAATATAACGGATATGAGGTTTTACGAGGTAACCGTTTGAAAAAATTCATCTTAAAGCTTCAGAAAGCCCCTGTGAGTGACATGAATGTCCCTCACAAAATTAGAAATCTTGGTATATTCAATTTCAAATCTTTTCTAAACCTGGCTATGCTTTTGAAAGAAAGTGAAAAAGCTCGTGTGTTACGCAGTGTAATGCTGGATATTGTAATTGATGTAATCAACAAACGAACAGGTGGAGGCACTAAATATATAAATCAGCGTGATGAAGATTTTATTGTAAACTACTTAAGCGGTGAAGATTACAGGCGTGAATTTACCAATGCACTCAAGGACTGTGTGGACATGGGTAAAGTAAAATATTAAATGAAATTATTTGCTCGATAATATCAGAACAGGAATTTTCAGAATCATTAAAATTAAAAATTATTACAAACATAAAAGATAATTAATGACTTTAATACTTATTTAGGAGTTAAATATGACTCCACAACATTATACTGAACAAAATTTTGAAGAACACATTGAAGAACATCTGCTCAATTCCGGTTATCACAGACAAGATACTGAAAAATATGATAAAAATTTGTGTTTGATACCGGAAGAAGTTATTTTTCTCATTCAATCCAGTCAGCCGGATGAGTTTGAAGAGCTAAAAAAACAATATGGAGCAGATACAGCGAAAAAGTTAGTCTACAGACTTTCCCAGGAAGTTAATAAATATGGTACGCTGCAAGTAATCCGTAAAGGTTTCAAGGATAGAGGGGTAAAATTCCGATTAGCTTTTTTCAAACCTTCCAGTGGTATGAATCCGGAGCATCAGAAACTGTATGAACAGAATCGATTTACAGTAGTCCGACAGCTGAAATTCAGTGATCGAGATGAAAAGTCTTTGGATATGGTGATTTTCCTCAACGGTCTGCCCATTATTACCATGGAATTAAAAAACTCTCTTACCGGTCAGTTTGTAGAGAATGCAATCAAGCAGTATAAAAAAGACAGAGATCCCAGAGAACCGCTGTTTAAATTTAAACGCTGTCTGGTTCACTTTGCAGTTGGCAATGAGAAAATATTCATGACTACCAGGTTACAAGGTGAAAAAACTAAATTTTTACCCTTTAACAAAGATACTGAAAATCCAGTTAATCCAAACGGTCATAAAACAGCTTATCTCTGGGAAGATATTCTCCAGCCTGTAACACTGCTCAATCTTATACAGAACTATCTGCATATTCAAATCAATACAGAAAAATTATACGATCCGGATAAAAAGAAAGTAGTGGAAATAGAAACCCCGTTTTTTATTTTCCCCCGGTTCCATCAACTGGACGTTGTCCGTAAAATACTTTCTGCAGTAAAATCAGAAGGGACAGGACATAATTATCTGGTACAGCATTCAACTGGTTCAGGAAAGTCCAATTCCATTGCCTGGCTGGCGCATCAATTAGCCAGTTTTTACCAGCATGAGACAGATGAAGAACGGCTATTTGATTCCATAATTGTAGTTACAGACAGACGAGTACTGGATAGACAGCTGCAAAATACTATTAAGCAGTTTGAACAGGTAGAAGGGGTAGTCAAAAAAATTGATGTTAATTCTACCCAATTGCAGCAGGCTTTGGAAACCGGTAAGGATATCATTGTTAGTACTCTGCAAAAGTTTCCAGTCATATCAGAAAGCATGTCCAAGCTGGAAGGCAGGCGATTTGCTGTAATTATCGATGAAGCTCATTCCTCTCAAAGTGGTGAATCATCCAAACATCTCAAAAAAGTCTTGTCTGTAAATTTGGATAAAGCGGAGGAGGAAGACAGGGATGATTCCAATCTTGAAGATGAAGTGGTTAAAGAAATTAAATACAGAGGTCCACAGAAGCATATCTCTTATTTTGCTTTTACCGCTACCCCAAAAAACAAAACTTTGGAACTTTTTGGGAGAAAAAATCAAAACAGAAGGTATATTGCTTTTCATGTTTATTCCATGCGGCAAGCTATTGAAGAAAATTTTATTCTGGATGTTTTGGAAAATTATACCACATTCGAACGTTACTTTAAACTGGTCAAGACCCTAAAAGAAGATAAAGAATATGAAAAGAAAAAAGCAGTTAATTTGCTCAAGAACTGGGTTGACTTACAACCCCATGCAATTGAAATGAAAACCAGAATTATGCTGGATCACTTCTTAGATGTTACTGTTAATGCAATCCAGGGGCGTGGACGGGCTATGGTTGCTACCTGTTCCCGTTTACATGTAGTAAAATTTTACTTTATGTTCAAGAAAATTATGGCTGAAAAAGGATTACAGATCAAGCCATTGGCAGCTTTTTCCGGCACGGTGAAAGATTCTGATACCGGTCTTGAAACAACAGAAAATGGCTTAAACAAACTGCCACCCAAGGTGAGTATTGAAGATGCTTTTAAAATGCCGAAATACCGCATACTTATTGTTGCCAATAAATTTCAAACCGGCTTTGATGAACCTTATCTTCATACCATGTATGTAGACAAGAAACTCGGAGGTGTCAACGCGGTTCAAACATTGGGCCGTTTGAACCGCCCGGCAAAAGGGAAAACCAAAACTGCAATCCTGGATTTTATAAATGATATTGAAGATATTCAGGCAGCATTTCAGGACTTTTATCAGACCACTTTGCTGGAAGGTGAAACTGATCCCAATAAATTACATGATTATGAAAACGAACTGGAAGAATGTGAAGTGTATACCAAAACTGATATTGAAAACTTTGCTAATATTTTTTACAATCCCTCAGAACCGGAAGAAAAACTGCAGCCTATTCTGGATCACGTGGTAACTCAATGGCAATTTATTGCTGATGAAAATAAAAGAGAGGATTTCAGGTCACTTTTACAAAGTTATATACGATTATACGGTTTTGTTTCTCAAATGATCTCTTATCAGGATACTGATCTGGAAAAGTTATATGTGTTTGCTAAACATTTAAACAGTAAATTGCCAAAACGTAAAGTTTCCCTCCCCCATGAAATCCGTGATGCTGTTGACCTTGCATCGTTCCGGATAGAACAAACCTATGAGGGAGATGCTTCTTTAAAGAAAAAAGATGGAATAGTAAAACCTATTTCTGATGGAACATCTCAACATGAGGAAGAAGAAAAGGAGCTACTCTCTAATATAATTAAATTTCTTAATGAAACATATAATTTGAATTTAACCGAAGAAAATCAAATAGATCTTGAAAATATTAAAGTAAAATTAGAAAATGATGAAGAACTGCTTGCAGTCATGAATGAAAAAAATACACTCTCAGCTATTAAATATAAATTTGATAAGATATTGGAAAATTTGCTGCTTGAATTTGTTCATACCAAACTTGATTTATATAAAAAACTAACCGATCCGAAAGTGTATTCTGTATTTAAAGATAGGTTGTTTGAGGGGTATAAAGAGCAATTTGAGATGTAATATTAATTACCAGTCCCGCAGAGGCTCTGCCTCTGTGTGACAAATAATAGTCTGAATCA
>CAZETW010000024.1:0-16367 GCA_964515295.1 uncultured bacterium
TGCTTTTCAATAACTTATCGATTTAATGTTGTGCACAGATTCGCATGAGGAGCCTTAAAATTTAATTGCATTTATCCGTTGGTTCTGCTGACTAATAGAAATATTTCTTAATTTTATCAACTTTAAAATATATTCATTTATTTGATTTGCTGTAACAGCTTCGAGTTTTATCTCTTTAAAGTACAAAGCAAAATTTTTAAAATAATTGCAATATATTTTTATAGTATTATCACTGTATCTTTTTTGAATCAGTAAACTTTTATATTTTTTTAAAACGTCATTCACTGTTAGCTCTCATTTATGTAGAACGTCGAACATAAGCGGATGAAAAACTACACGATTATTTTTTTTGAAAAAGTAATTCCAGAAACAGCGATTCAATCAAAACAACATGCGTTTTTCATTCCGCCTTGATGTTGTTGTTATACCAAATATACGTGATTATTTTACCTTTGCTTTCTTAGTGTTGAGCACTTTTAATATTGATTTTTAGCGTCTTGATATTCACCAAGCACACACGCTAATCCGAAAAACCAAGCATGTAATCCATCCACAATTTCTCTTACATTCTCAATATTGATATAATCTGAAAGATTCTTGAAAACATTACCTTGATTGTCAGCAGGATAACGAAACGTCATTGAACTTTTATCAAGATTATGAAACTGCAAAATCTGGTTTGCAACTGCTACTATGTCATCTTTTGGAATATCTAAATCAACTTCCAGGATTAATCGCTTAGCTTCTTCCCATAATTTTGATAAGGTATGAAAATTGATAGTACTTTGTTTCTTTCCTAAGTATTTCGATGCTGTAAGTATAATTTCCTTAAGTGCTAACTCGATGTAATGACGGTAAAGAAACAATATTGGAAAAACCATGAAATTTAATGAAGTCTTGTCTGTTTGGGTATGCTCAACTAATATGTCTGCTGCATCTTTGTAAGCCTGAGAATAAATCGAAAGACCATCATCTATGTTTGTGATTTCTAGATGGGCAATATTCCACCAATCTTTCCTTTTTGAAAACAGTGATTTTTTTTTATCAGGCCAACTTAATTTTTTCAAATGTTCTTCAAGAAGGCTCATATGTACATCCATTTTTGTGTTGAAATATGGGACCAGATTATATTTTTTGTTTTATTTAATATCGTAATAAGAATTCCTCGAAATTAAACTAAAAGTCGAGACCTAATTAATGACTTTGTACATATTAAATAAAAATATCATTATTCTTTATCGTAATATTTTCTTATAAAATGAAGCATTATAGGTGTTCCGATTATTAACCCAATTAAACCGCCAATGAGTTCTGTCGTAAAGCTACGAATCACATCACCCGATGAGGATAAATCTCTGATCAAATAGGCCAATAAACCACCAACAAAAAAACATATAACCATTGAGCCAACTATATCACCTTTTGCTATTTGTTTTCCCATAGTTTTTACACCCTTTAAATAAATTTATTTTTATGGTATAACCATTTATTATTCGGTAAAGCCACTCTTTTAAAATATTGATAAATACATTAATAAAGTACCAAGTTTATCAATTTCATTTTTTTAATATTGATAAGCTTATCAATAAATGTGTTTCCAAGTTTATCAATATTTTTGCGCAAAATAGACACTAAAATAGTCTTTTCTTTAGATTGGTAACATTTTTATTAACTATCAAAACGTTTAACATCCTGAGCTTTGGAGTAGCATTATATATACATATACCAACCATGAGTTTCGTTTCCGTAACAAAATTATTCTAAATGAAGCATTAAACATTATATCCTAACAATTTAATTCAAGAATGTCAAGTAAAATAGAGAGAAATTGGCATGTGTAGAGATTTTTTTCAGCTTATTGTTCCGGGGTTTTATATTACGTCCCTGACGGGACTGAGGTTTTGATGGTTGGTAAATTGGCTATAAATATTCTGGAGGGGTAGCTGCCTGATATGTCAACCTAATTATGAGCCCAAAACTCCCGGGGAGTTGGAAATCACTCTTGCTAGGGGGGGCTGGCTTTCGTAATCTGAGCTAACTGATTGAATGGCTTTGTGTTGGCAGGATTGATTGGGTTCGAAATGCAGTTTCATGAATGCGCACCTGGATTCAGTTTATTTGGGTTTTCCAGGTTTACCGCTTTTCAACATTTTTCGCGCCATTTTATCAAAATCCGATATATATTCCCGATCCTGCCTGACTCTGAATTTTTTATATTCCCTTTCAGCCAATGATTTTGCCACTTCCGCGGAAACCTGACCGGCATTATTCAGGATGTCGTATTCATTGAATTTCAGGAAGCTGTCCAGGCGTTCAACCCAGTCTTTCATCCTCATGGGATTTTGCCGTTCAGCCTGCAACTCGGCAAAATCCAGATACATGGTAACGATGCGATTCAACTGGCGCAATTCCTTTCCATTCAGATAGTTTTTGGCAACAGCCACATCCGACTTCATTATTTTACCTTTGGGTGCATTTTTCCACGTGGTAAGTCCCATGTACTTTTTTGAGGCATCAGCTCTGTGAGAAATGATTTCTGCGGCCGGCTGCCCCGTGATGGCCCAATGCAGTTTATTCTGAACGGTTTGTAAAAGGTCAAAGTGATGTCCGATTGAGGATCATAATCGATGCTGCACTGTGCGTAAATATCGGTGATCTTTTGATAGAACCGCCGTTCGCTTGCGCGAATTTCCCGGATGCGCTCCAGCAGTTCATCAAAATAGTCTTTCCCGAAGAGCTCTGTGCCCTGTTTGAGTCGCTGATCATCCAGGGCGAAGCCTTTGACAATGTATTTAGCCAAAACACGCGTTGCCCAGATTCTAAACTGTGTCGCTTGTGCGCTGTTAACACGGTATCCGCCAGAGATAATGGCGTCCAGATTATAGTATTCAAGATGACGGGAAACCTTTCTCTGTCCTTCTCTTTGAACTGTCAAAATTTCTTTGACAGTTGCCTGCTTTTCCAGCTCTTTTTCATTGAAAATATTCTGGAAATGGTAACTGATATTCTGTTTTGTGGCGCCGAATAACTCCGCTATTTTATTCAGCGTCAGCCACACCGTCTCATCCTGCAGCAGCACATCGATGCGCGTCTCGCCGTCATTGCCGGTGTACAGTAAAAATTCCGATTGTTTAGGTGTCAGATTATTCATTTTCTCACAGATTATTGGTGTAGAGACGCAACATTTTGTGTCTCTACACATTTTAATTAAAACGTTTTTTGTTCCGCAGGGGCTGGAGCCTCTGCGAGAAATAGTTATTAAAATAATTTTTCTTTGGGTTTGATATCATTCCCATCAACCAGCAAAACCATAAACATCCTGAGCTTTGGAGAAGCATAATGTACACATTTTCCAAACATGAGTTTAGTTTCCACATCAAAATTACTCTAAAATGAGAATTAAACATTATATGCTAACAATTTAATCCAAGAATGTCAAGTGAAATATAGAGAAATTGGCACATTACGTCCCTAACGGGGCTGATGTTTTGGTGGTTGGTGAATTGACTATATATATTCTGTCCCTGAAGGGACAGAAATTGAAGGAATATTATCTTTTTGATCGCGCCAGGGGTTCTACCCTGGTGCGGTTATTATGCGGGGGCTGAGCCCCCACTTTTTTACGTCCAGGTCTGCCCTGAGTAATACCGAAGGGGGTACAGCCCCAGGACGATCAAAGAGTATCATTCAATCCCTGTCAATCCTTTTATATATTGTAACCGTTCGTAAAGTTCCGGTTGATCACTCTGCATTTGATTCAACTTTCCTCTAAAATGATGGATAGAATCAAAATGTTTTGTTCTCATCCAACCTTTCATTTCCTCTATAATTTTATCAATCTGCTCTAATCCGTTTTTATACAGTGTAGAACAAATTTGCACAACTGCTGCGCCTGCCAGTATTTGTTTGATAACACCCGATGCGTCATGAATACCAGTGGCAGCCGCCAGATCACACTTTATACGCCCTGAGAGCAAAGCTACCCACCGGAGAGATGTGTGTATTTCTTCGGGTGTGCTTAGGCTGTGTCCAGGAGAGAGTTCCAAGGTATCAATATTAATATCGAATTGATAAAAACGATTAAAAAGAACAAGCGCTGATGCACCGTGCACATAAAGCTGCTCAGCCATTTGTGCTGTTGAGGTAAAGTAAGGCCCTACCTTTACAGCAATGGGTATTTTAATGCGATTTTTAATTTTATCAATACTCTGCAAATATTGTTGTTCGATGTCTTTTCCACTCTGTTGAGGATTACTGGGCATAAAAGAAATATTAAGCTCAATGGCATCTGCCCCTGCAGCTTCGATTTGTTTTGCATAATCCGACCACCATACTGGTGATATACAATTCAGACTTGCGATAACAGGTATTGCCAACGCTTTTTTCGTTTCTTTTATGAACTTCAGATACTCATTTGGTCCCAATCGCATCCCCATTTGTTTTACATAATCAAATGCCTCTGCATGCCAGCTAAGGCCAATGTGTTGTTCGAGCTTTTTTGTCTCGATCTGTATCTGTTCTTCAAAAAGAGATTTCAGCACAACAGCCCCTGCGCCTGCATCCTCACAACCGCGAACACCTTCAACGCTGTCTGTGAGTCCACTACTGGCGACGATGAGGGGATTTCTTAATTGCATCCCCATATATTCTGTTGAAAGGTTGATCATAAGTCTCCTCCTCAATTTATGTTTAAGGTTTACTCCTAAACTTTGGGAAAAATGTTCTGTATCCTAAATGTAAGATACAACATTTTTTACAATATTTCATTGATCTAAATCAATTTTTTTAAATCTCATTTTTTCTCTAAAAACTCTGTGGTTATTTTTTTTGACTTGCTTTATTTAATGTAATCAGTTATTATTAACAGAATAAAATTAATAGTAACAATAATGAAGAAAAACATAAACAAAATTTTACTTGTTATCCTGATAATCTGCTCTGTTTATTTTGTCTATTCCCAGGATACTTTTCCTTCCTGGGAAGTAGGCGAGGAGTTGATCTATAAAGTAAAATGGACCTTTATTCGATTAGGCACTATAAGACTTCATATATGTGATACGGTCAGAATAAATAACCAGAAAGCATTTCATATAAAGTGCTATATTGATTCAAATCCTGCTCTGTTCTTTGTTAATTATCATACTGTGGCTGAAACTTATTTCAGTAAAGATCTTAAGGTGCAGTATTTTACTTATATTGAAGAAGATGAAGGGATTACTTACAAAGCAGAATACAGACTTAATCATGCCAGAGGATTGGTATCTATTGAATTGACAGATACCAGCGATACTTCACATAAAATTACAAAAGAGATTCCCTTTACAGGCAATCTTCAGGACGGAACCTCACTAATATATTATGCCCGGGCCCATGCAGATAAATCAGAGCAGCACAGAGTTTCTTATTTAGCAGATGACGGTCAGGATGTGGTTTTAATCAATTTTAAGGGTACAGACGGTTTGCCGAAGATCGAACCCTTTGAACAAAAAATTCCTGCCTATTATCTGGAGGGTCATGTTTATAACCGAGGAATGGCAGGTCTTTCCGGTGATTTTAAAGGGTGGTTCTCAGCAGACAGCAGAAGACTGCCCTTAATGGCAAAAATGAAAGTTTTTATTGGGTCGGTATCTCTTAAGCTGGAAGAATATAAAATACATAAACAATAATGTGTTGCTTTTACCAATCAATTATAGGAATATTATTTTTACTATAGTATAATAAATTTGCCAAAGACTAAATATCACAGAAAAAATGGGCAAAGTAATATTAATACTTGACATTTATAGGAAAAATCAATATAATAATAGTTACTTGAAATATAAGGTTAATATAATTTTAATAAAAAAATTAAGTGAACTTTGTAAACTATTAATAATTTATGATTTGGGAGGGTAACAATGGCAGTAAAAATCGGTATTAATGGATTTGGAAGGATTGGCCGCCTGGTTTTCAGGATTGCTCATAAAAGAGATGATGTGGAAGTTTTAGCAGTAAACGATCTTACTGATGCAAAAACACTGGCTTATTTACTCAAATATGATTCTGTACATGGCAAATTTGAAGGATCTGTTAAAGCTGAAGAAGATGCCTTGATGGTTGACGGTAAAAAGATTAAAGTTTTATCAGAAAAAGATCCGGGAAAACTACCCTGGAAAGATCTGGGTGTGGAAGTAGCAGTAGAATCCACCGGTGTATTCAGAAAAAGAGAACAAATTGCAGCTCATCTTGAGGCAGGAGCAAGTAAAGTACTGCTTTCTGTTCCATCCAAAGATAAAATAGATGCAACTATCGTACTGGGAGTAAATGATGATGATCTCAAACCGGAACATAAGATTGTTTCCAATGCTTCCTGTACCACTAATTGTCTCGCCCCGGTCGTTAAAGTGCTCCATGAATCTTTTGGAATCAAAAAAGGATTAATGACCACAATACATGCATATACAAACGATCAGACCGTTCTTGATACTCCTCATAAAAAACTCAGAAGAGCCCGGGCATCAGCTGTATCCATGATACCGACTACTACCGGAGCTGCAGTAGCAACCGGGAAAGTATATCCGGAATTGGATGGTAAATTAGACGGAATGGCAGTCCGTGTTCCTGTTTCTAATGGATCTATGGTTGATCTGGTTGCCGAATTAGAAGAAGATGTTACCCTGGATCAAGTAAGGGATACGTTCAAAAAGTATGCTGACGGACCTATGAAAGGCATACTTGAATACTGTACGGATCCCATAGTATCAGTTGATATAATCGGGAATTCGCATTCCAGCATTTTTGACAGTGAAGCTACCATGCTTTTAGATTCAAGAATGATTAAAGTAATTTCCTGGTATGATAACGAATGGGGATATTCCTGCAGAATGGTGGATCTTATTGTAAAAATGGCAGGCATGTCATAATGAAAAAATTGCTTATAAAAGACATAGATATTGCTTCTAAATATGTATTAATGCGGGTTGATTTCAATGTTCCTCTTGATGAACACCAGAACGTTACTGATGATAAAAGAATTCGGGCCGCATTGCCCACAATTAACTATGCTGTTGAGCAGGGAGCACGGCTGGTTTTGATGTCTCATCTGGGTAGACCTAAAGGGACTGTTATTCCAGAGATGAGTCTGAAACCCGCAGCAGGAAAATTGGAACAATTATTAGGAAAATCAGTTAACTTTGTGGAAGAATGTATTGGTCAGGAAGTAGAGAATGCTGTCAAAGCAATGAAAGACGGTGATGTTTTAGTGTTAGAAAATCTGAGATTTCATAAAGAGGAAAAAGAAAATGACCCTGAATTTGCTGAAAAATTAGCCCAATGGGGAGATATTTATGTAAATGATGCTTTCGGCTCTGCTCACAGAGCACATGCTTCCACAGAAGGAGTTACTAAATATTTTGATACGTGTGCTGCAGGATTTTTAATGGAAAGAGAGATCGATTATCTGAATAATACTATTTCCAGTCCGGAAAAACCCTTTAGTGCAATATTGGGTGGTGCTAAGATTGCAGATAAAATACCAGTGATTGAAAACATTATCGATAAAGTTGATACTATTGTTATTGGCGGCGGAATGATGTTTACTTTTTTAAAGGCGGAAGGAATGGAAATAGGTGATTCTTTGTTAGATGAAACCAGCCTTGAATTCGTTGGAGAAATGCTGAACAGTAATAAAGATAAGTTTGTTCTGCCGGAAGACTGTGTTGTTTCCGATTCTTTTGATCTTAAAAATCGTACTCTCGGCACTGTGAAAGTTGTTTCAGTTGATAGTATTCCTTCCGGATGGGTTGGGTTGGATATAGGTCCGAAGACTATAGAGAAGTTTTCCGGAATATGCAAAGAGTCTAAAACAGTGGTATGGAATGGTCCGATGGGAGTTTTTGAGATAGAAAAAACTGCTAAAGGGACTTTAGAAATTGCTAAGGTATTAGCTGAAGCGACCAGGAAAGGAACAGTGACCATAATCGGCGGCGGTGATTCCGCTTCTGCTGTTAAGAAAGCAGGAGTTGCATCGGAGATGTCTCATGTATCAACCGGAGGAGGAGCTTCTCTGGAATTATTACAGGGTAAAGATCTTCCCGGAGTAGAAGCTTTAACTGACAGAATTTAAATTAATAGGAATATGCAATGAGAACTTATTTTATTGCCGGAAATTGGAAAATGAATAAAACGTTCGGGGAAGTAAATATCTTACTCTCTCAACTGAAAAAAATGTTGGCAGATATAAGTGCAATTGATATAGCTGTATGTCCTCCGTATCCATATTTATCTTTAGCTGTAGATATTCTTAAAGATGCAGAAATAGATGTAGGTGCTCAGAACATGGCCTGGGAAAAAAGTGGTGCGTTTACAGGAGAAGTTTCACCTGATATGTTAAAAGATGTTGGATGCAAATATGTTATTTTGGGGCATTCAGAACGAAGAAAATATTTTAATGAAAAAGATGAGCTTATTAATAAAAAAATAAAATTAGCTGTTTCTTCCGATCTGTATCCAATTGTATGTGTGGGGGAATCTTTGCAGCAGAGAGAAAATGATGAAACTGAGCATGTCGTAAAGACACAATTGTCAGGCTGTTTAAAGGGGTTACTGAACAAAGAAATAAAGAAAGTTACTATTGCCTATGAACCAATATGGGCAATTGGTACAGGTAAAACAGCAACTCCTGATCAGGCTCAAGAGGTACATCAAATGATCAGGAACTGGATCAGGAATGAGTATGATAGGGATATTGCTGAATCAATACGTATTCAATATGGGGGGAGTGTTAAACCTGAAAATGCAGAAAAACTGCTTTCTAAAGCAGATATTGACGGGGCATTAGTAGGTGGAGCAAGTTTGGAGGCAGAAAGTTTTACTGCAATTATTAAATCAACTTAGTTAAGTACGAGGTATAATTAATGGTAACAATTTTAACTATATTACATGTATTGATATGTATATTTTTGGTTATAAGTATTTTATTACAGTCAAGTAAAGGGGGAGGATTAGCCGGAATGTTCGGGGGCGGAGGAATAGGATCTTTTGGAGGCAGGGGGACGGCGTCATTTTTGGCCAAAGTTACAATGTGGCTGGGGATTGGATTTGCTGCTACTGCTATTTTGATCGGACTTCTCAGGAAAGGAACAAACTTTGAACAGAGAAGTATGGTTCAGCAGGTAATGGAAGGCGAGCAGGAACGAGCTTCAACACCAGCCGCAATATTACCTGAGGCTGCAGGCAGCAGGGAAGGTCAGGATAAAGAAGAACCTGAGGAAGAGGAGCAATAAACTTTAGCCGAAGTGGTGGAATTGGCAGACACGCTGTCTTGAGGGGGCAGTACTCGAAAGGGTGTGGGGGTTCGAATCCCCCCTTCGGCACAGTTGTATATTAGATATTATTAAATAAATGGGAGGGTATTAAGAATGAAGTTTTTCCAAAGAAACAATCTGATTACAGCTTTTATAGGTTTGATATTTATTACAGGTATTGTATTTGCCCAAACAATAGATGAATTGCAAAAAGAACTGGAGCAGCTGATACAACAACGAAAAGAGTATTCTCAGCAGATGCAGAATGCTACTGATGCTGGTGATTTAGATGCATATAATGCAGCCAAGG
The DNA here is from genome assembly GCA_964515295.1 of uncultured bacterium. Classification (GTDB taxonomy): domain Bacteria; phylum Zhuqueibacterota; class QNDG01; order QNDG01; family CAYUAG01; genus CAYUAG01. The sequence goes on from CAZETW010000024.1 coordinate 9,595, forward strand.
AAAAGTATGAGGCTGCTAACCAGAAGATTGATGAAGTAAAGAATAAGATATTAGCCTTGGGAAATAAAGAACAAAAAGCCAAGAAAGCCATCAATGACGGCAACAGATTTTTACGGTTAGGTCAGTACAGCCAGGCTTTGGATAAATTTAATGAGTCTTTGATATTGAATCCAGAAAATCCCAAAGCATATATTGGGAAGGGAATAGCTTTGAAACGATTAAGACAATATGAGGAGGCGGAAGCTTCTTTCAGTAAAGCCATAGAAATTGATCCGGTAAATTCTTCTGCTTATTATAATTTAGCAAAATTATATTCTGATCTTGATCAGAATGCTAAAGCATTAAATAATTTTCAGAAAGTGGTAGAATATGATACTTCCGATTATAGAGCTTATTATCAGATCGGATATATACATGAAAAAAATAAAGATTATACTAAAGCCGCTCAGGCGTTTAACAAGGCTATTCAGGTGAATCCGAACTATTTTAGTCCCTATCTTGCTCTGGGTAAAATGTATATTGATATGGGCAATAATAAAAAAGCAATAGAGAATTTAGAAAAAGCTGTTATGATCAGGCAGAATTATGCAACAGCTCATTATTATTTGGCTAAAGCATATAATAATGTAGGCAGAAGTACTGAAGCATTAAGTGCAGCAAATGACTGTTTAGAGTATAATAAATCATTTGCTAATGCATACCTTGAAATTGGTAAAGCCCATGAGGACATGGGAGATTTCCCCAAAGCAATCGAAAACTATCAGAAAGCCGGTAATATGGATGTTCGCCTGAAAAAATACGTAGACTGGAAGATTGATCAGATAAGAAACCGATAATGTTGGTTCATATTAATTAATATACAAACCCATCGCATACTTTTACGATGGGTTTTATTTATGATAATATATACATAATTTTGGAGTAATCTTATATGAGTTTTTCGATTATTTCTGCTTTGATTATATTAGGCGGATTAAGTCTGCTTTTCGGCCTGGGACTGGGTTTGGCTTCCAAGATCTTTCATGTAGAAAAGGATCCCCGTATTAAAAGAATTGAAGAAGTCCTTCCCGGTGCCAACTGCGGAGCCTGTGGAGCTCCCGGTTGTTTCGGTTTTGCTGAAGGAGTTGTGGAAGGGAAATATGACGTACATGGATGTGTACCAGGTGGAGAAGAAGTTGCTGAAGCTATTGCAGAAATTATGGAGAAAGAAGCTGAATCAGTTGAGCCAAAAATTGCAGTGATACAATGTCAGGGTGGACGTGACAATGCAGAAAAAAGAGCACATTATCAGGGAATTGAAGATTGTACGGCAGCAACATTAATTAATAATGGTGATAAGGGCTGTGTTTATGGATGCCTGGGGTACGGCACATGTGTTGCCGTGTGTCCTTTTGATGCTTTGTCTATGGGTAAGGATGGTCTACCTGTGGTTGATGAAGACAAATGTACCGGCTGCGGGGAATGTGTTAAAGCCTGTCCCCGTAATATCATTACATTGATTCCTGTAAGCCAGAAGGTATACCTTGGCTGTGTGTCCAAAGATTTTGGCAAAGCGGTGAAATCAGTGTGTGAGGTAGGTTGCATAGGATGCGGATTATGTGCCAGACCCAAGATCGTGGAAAATGAAATAATTACCATGGACGGGAAATTACCGGTAATTCATACAGAGAAAAGCAAAGATCTTCTTAAGGATCTAGAAAAGGCAATAGATAAATGTCCTAACAGTTGTTTTGTGGTTAGAGGAAAAGAAGACAAAGATAAAGATAAAGAGAAAAAGAAAGAACCTGAGGCTGAGAAAGAATCAGTAACGTAAAAAAGAACTGTCCGCACTTTTAATATTAAAAATTAAGTGTCCTGTTAATCCTGTCAAAAATTAAAATGATAATTCATTACTGAATTTTCGTAAAGATATTTTCAAAAGAACAAACCCGGAAAAATTCAGGAAAGCAAGAATTGCAAGTGTTTTGTAGATTCCCAATATGGGGATAAAAAATGCACTGGTTAAAAGAGCTCCGCCAGCTGATCCTAAAAGATCCATACAATAGAGGAAGCCAGCAGTTTTAGAAACCGATCTCTTGAATTTAAAAAACAGGTGATTTCCAAGTGCAAACTGGAATCCTCCCAGAAACCCGCATATTAATAAAATGAAAGTAAACAGAAACGCTAACATTGCTGTATTTGTGGAAAATATTGTTATATTATGGAAAATGTAGAGAATGATTCCTATACATACTGGAAGAATAAACATAAAGAACTGAATATTCTGGAAAAGCACAGGAATATTTTTATCCTTAATACGGGATAATAAGGAAGACCATCCGCCAAGAGAAAGACCAACCATATATCCGGCAATCAGTACAGCCAGCATTTGATATACATATCCGTGAAGGATCTGAAATGCAAGAATTAGAATAAATTCAATGGAAATTTCACTGAACCCCACTCCGATAATTGAAAATTCCACACTCCATCTTGATAAACTTTGAGGTGTATTTTTTTTCATAATATAGATCAGCATGGTGATAATAATTAAAAATGAAATTATCTGCCACATTTTAACCTGTGAAAAAAAGTGGAATATTTTTTTAAATCCACCCATATAAGTAGTAGACCAGAGAATTGTGTGAAAATAGTAACCCAGAGGATGCAGGTCACGGTTTACTGATACCGTGCTCACTGGTTTGATCTTACTGTTAAGATAATTTCTTCGTTCTTCAGAAAGCTGATAAGGAAGATAGTATTCCCGGATGTATTCTGTATGTATGTTTCTGTTATTAAGTCGTTTAACCAATGTATCCGGATCAGTAGTAAGAAATTTTTTATTTTGAGATGAAAATATGCGTATTGTTTCCCCCGGCAGTAAAACTGTTTCTGAAAATACTCTTTTCAGAGTAGCATGGACCATATTTAAATAATCAGAGAGTTCAGGAGATATGACATTTGCTCCCCCTTGTACTGTCAATGAGATTATACCATTTTTTTTTAAAATACTTTTTATTTCACGGAAAAATTCAACAGTATAAAAGCGGTTTAACTGAGCTGTATAGGGATGAGGCAGGTTGAGTATGACCAGATCAAAATTTTTTCTGGTTTGTTTTATAAACAAACGGGCATCGATGGTTTTTACTGTTACCCTGGGATCAGATCTGATTTCAGATGCTCCGGAATCTCCGTACATAATGGCATATTCTACTATGGCAGGATCGAGTTCAACATAATATAGTGATTTAACATTAGGGTGTTTCAGTACTTCTGCCATGGAACTCTGTACATTACCACTTACCAAAAGAACATATTCTGGATTTTTATGCTGAAGCAGGGAGAAATGGACAGATTCTTCAGCAGTAAGCTGATCCGACAGGCTGAATAGATGGAGTCCGTTGTGGAAAAGAGATATTTGGTTTCCGGTTTTTATTACTGCTACATTTCCATAAGCAGTGTTTGTGGTTTTAATAAGATTGTACCCTTTCCAGAGGATCTGGTTGCAGTATGACTGTATTTTAGATGAGTAGAAAAGTCCGAGGTAAAGAAACAGTAAAGGGAGTATGAGGTTCCATGTTATTCTCAGAGATGTAGCCTTAAAAGGATTGAACCTGCCGTTATATACAGCCGCAATAAAATTAAGTGATGCTAAAATGATCAGGATCTGAAAAGGAGATAAAAATCTGATAAGAAAAAGACTGGCCAGTACTCCGCCTATGGAGGCACCCACAGCGTCCCATATATATACCCTGGCAATTGACCGCGGACCTTTTGATAGTATACTTTCTACCCATTGACAGGAAATTGAGTAAAGAAATCCGGATAAAAGACAAAAAGGTGCCAGCACCATTAATGACATGATGAACATGGGGATATACCCGATTATTTCCCCGGGAATTAAAGATAAGATATGTTTTGCTGACCGGATAAACAGCAGGTACAAAGGCAGTAATACAGTTAATACTATCTGGACTATTGAAATTTTTTTTAACGGGTGGTTTTTTAAAAAAGATATTTTGGGCAGAAGCAGACTGCCGATCCCGGTCCAGAAAAGCCAGACTCCAAGCATAGTTCCCAGAGAGAGTTCATTACCCTGAAATATAGTAGACATTTCTCTTATAATCAGTATTTGAGTGGTCACAGAAGTGAGGCCAATAACTATAATAGTCAACGGAATTGTAAAATTTAAAGAAAGAAGTTGATATTTTTCAGATTTCATTATACATTGAAGATAATTTAAAATCAGTAATAAATCAACTGTAAAACGGAAGGAAACCATGCTTAAGATTTATAATACCCTGACAAAAAACAAGGAAAAGTTTGTTCCTCTGAATCCGCCTTTTGTTGGTATGTATGTTTGCGGTCCTACTGTATACGATGAACCTCATCTCGGACATGCTAAAAGCTATGTATCTTTTGATGTGGTAGTGCGTTTTTTAAGAGCATCCGGTTATAAAGTACGATATGTTCAGAATATTACAGATGTGGGGCATCTTTTAGGAGATGATGAAGGTGAAGACAGAGTACAGAAAAAAGCACGTTTGGAAAAATTGGAACCGATTGAGATTGCTCAGAAATATGAAAGAATATATTTTAAATATATGGATTTATTAAATTGTTTGAGACCTGATATATCCTGCCGTGCAACGGGTCATATTCCGGAGATGATAGAATTAGTGCAAACTCTTCTGGATAAAGGATATGCCTATCAGACAGATGGAAATGTATATTTTGACATATCCGAATTTAAAGAGTATGGGAAGCTGACCGGCAGAAAAGTAGAGGATCTGGTTCACGGAACCAGAGTTAAAACGGCTGAGGATAAAAAACATTCAGCTGATTTTGCTCTCTGGAAAAAGGCTGATGATAAGCATATTATGAAGTGGAATTCTCCCTGGGGAGAAGGGTATCCGGGCTGGCATCTGGAGTGTTCGGTGATGTCCATGAAATATATCGGTCCTACCCTGGATATTCACGGAGGCGGGCTGGACAATCAGTTTCCCCACCATGAATGTGAAATTGCTCAGAGCGAGGCAGCCACGGGAGAACAGTTTGTCCGCTACTGGATGCATAATAATATGGTCACTGTTGAAGGTCAGAAAATGAGTAAGTCACTGGGTAATTTTATTACTATTAAAGATCTGATTGAAAAATATGATCCCATGACAGTAAGGTTTTTTGTTCTGCAGGGTCATTATCGGTCTCCGCAGGATTTTTCTGATGAAGCCCTGGATGCAGCTCATAAAGGATACCAGAAATTACTGCGCAGTATTGAGAAAGTACGCAGTTTACTGAAAAAAGGAAGCAATAAAGAAGTAAAACTGCAGGGACAATGGAAAGAATTCAAGGGTCAGTTTTTTGAAGCCATGGGAAATGATTTTAATACTGCTGAGGCCATTTCTGTGCTTTTTGATCTGAATAAATATGTGAATGATAAAATTGCAGATTCTTCACTTACAGATAATGATCTGGTTTCAGCTGATCATCTCTATTCAGTTCTGGGTGAAGATATTTTGGGGCTGACTTTTGAAACTGAAAAACAGGGGTCCGGGAAAGAAGAAGAAATCATGAATTTTATTATAGAACTGAGAAATCAGTTCCGCATACAGAAAAACTGGAAAGCTGCTGACCAGATCCGGGATGGATTGCAGAACATAGGGATCACCCTGGAAGACACCAAAGATGGGACAGTGTGGAGGAAGGAGTAGGGTTAAAAGGGTGGCTGTTTTTAACTATAACACCCTCCCTTTTATCCCTCTCCTTCGACAAGCTCAGGACAGGCTTTCGAGGGAGGGAAATAGTTCTGTCGGGGGGGTAATTAGTTGCATGTATTAATATAGTTACAGTATGAATATTTCAAATGCCATAGTAAGAAAACCCGGATCAAATTTTGGTGAGGGAATAACCACTGCCCATCTGGGAAAACCTGATTATCAAAAAACATTGAAGCAGCATGCTGAATATGTAAAAATTCTGGAGAAATGTAAGGTGTCAGTAACGGTGCTGCCGTCTCTTCCCCAATTTCCGGACGGTGTGTTTGTGGAAGATACTGCCGTTGTCACTGAAAAGTGTGCTGTAATCTGCAGACTGGGAGCACAATCCAGGCAGGGAGAAGAAAAGTCGATTGCGGAGATTTTAGGTACATTTTATCATAACATCGAATGTATTCAATCACCCGGTACTCTGGAAGGTGGTGATGTGCTCAGAGCAGAGGATCATTTTTATATCGGGCTTTCCTCCAGAACCAACAAAGCAGGAGCAGAACAGCTGATCGGAATACTGAAAACGTATGGGTATTCAGGTTCTGCCGTCAGCCTGAAAGATATGCTTCATCTTAAGACCGGAATCGCCTATTTAGGAAAGGGTATTTTTCTTACTGCCGGGGAATGTAGCCATCTGCCTGGGTTTAAAAATCAGGATAGCATTTTAGTGGAAGACAAAGAAGCCTATGCAGCAAATGCAATTGCTGTAAACGGCAGCGTACTTATCCCTTCGGGATTTCCCTCAACCCGAAAGAAGATTGAATCCGCAGGATTGCCGGTTATTGAACTTGATGTCTCTGAATTTCAGAAAATGGATGGAGGCCTGAGTTGTCTATCCTTGAGATTCTGATGAATAGTTTCGGACTGTGCTAAAAGGATTGACAGAATAGTCGGGAGCAATTGTTAATATTAATAAAGATTATTTATAAAAAATGGGCTTCACTTTAAAAGCGAAGCCCATCTGCTTTGTATTGATTAGTAATGATTATAAACTAAATCTGATACCGGCTACAATTGAAATAAAACTTA
>CAZETW010000024.1:16467-34529 GCA_964515295.1 uncultured bacterium
ATTAGTAATGATTATAAACTAAATCTGATACCGGCTACAATTGAAATAAAACTTAAAGACCCGTCTGAGGTACCTCCGCCTTCAAAATCAGGGCCTTCTTCTTCTTCAAATAAATAATGATACCTTCCTTCAACAAATATATTCATGCTGCCGCCAGCGGTGAATTCTAATCCGCCGCCGACATTAATGCCGAATTTATCATCAATATCATCATCCATTTCTTCTGTACCGCTAATTGTTTGACCATTATATTCTGCTGTATATTCAAGATCACTTACACTGAATTGATAATATGAACCACCACCGGTTAGATATATTCCCAGAGGATCAGGAGGCATTAAGAATGCAAGTATATTAGCAGAAATTATATTAGTGTTAATGGCCATTCCGTCAAGTTCAATAGTAGTTCCTGGTGGAGCTTGCATCAAAGTCAGGAACAAATCTTCTAATTCATCAGTATTCGCCGGAAACGGAAGACGATGAAATCTTACACCTAAACCGATATTTTCAGTGAAATTGTAAACAAACTCACCCCCAAAACCAATACCACCTGATGTCCAGTAATCCTTGAAAAAGTCAGGGGACATAGGCATACCGGTACCGACAAAACCTCCTATGGCATAGGAACCGGCTGTTCGCTGTGCAAAAAGTGAGGTCATGGGAATTAAGGTGATTAACATGAGTGCAATTAATAATTTTTTTGTTTTCATGGTAAATACTCCTTTACATAGTTGTTGGTTTTTTTTAGCTAATAACAAAAACAGTTTTATTTAACACCTCCTATTTCATTTAATTTATTTAAAATAAATGTGTAAGTCAAGGTTTTTTTATCTAAAATGTGTATCCGGCTGAAAGATAAATTCTGTCCTTGTCTCTGTCCATACGGCCGTAGCCAACCTGTATGGGTCCGACAGGGGTATTAAGTGAAATTATGACTCCGGCACCATGCATAAAATCTTTTATATTAAGATTTGTGTATTTGTTCCATATTCCCCCGAGATCATACCGCAGAGAAATATACCATTCCAGATAATCAGGCCAGGGAGGCTGTATCCTGAATTCAGTATTAAGGCAGATAAACTGTTTTCCAATCAGGGCTTCATCCGGGAGGCCCATGAAACTATGAAGTCCTCCCAGCCTATATCTTTGTATAAAAGGAGTGGTCAGATCAGCAAATCCCCAGCTGATTCTGGGATGGAAATTGCATACAGAAAAAAGAGGATAGTAAATTTCCATAGATGAAAAAAGTTTGACAAAGGCAATATCACTGCCTATAAAATCATCTCCGAACATATATTGAAGAATATGATATTCCCCCTTGTTCGGAAACGGCATTTTGTCGCGTTTGTCTACTTCTGATTGAAGGGTTATGGTGCTGAGTGTGTATTTGTCCTGAGGTGTATTTACCCCTTTCAGAGAATGTATGTTGGGTTTTTGAGTGGTGAGATTCAGGGAAACAGTTCCCAGTCTGCCCATTTGCCTTCCTATTTCAAGAGAAAGTCCTGTATTATTGATTTTGTATTCACCGGTTCTTCTAAGGTTTTCATAATAATGGTATCTTCTGCTCTCTGAAAAGAGTTTAACATCATAGGTGAACAAGGAATTCATCAGCCGGCTGGACCACAGCCTTGTCTGGATCATTTGATCCCGAAACCCTATTAAACCGGTAATTGCACCCTTGCCGCCCAGTCCGAATATGTTTTCTTCCAGTATTTGCAGAAAAGTCTGAGATTTTCTTATCAGATCAAAACGAAACCCAAATCGTAATAATCGGTTGGTTCTTTCTTTCAGATTGATGATCAGATGATTATCTTTCTGAAATTGATTATCTTTGATTCGGACATATTTAAAATATCCTGTACTGTAAATATTATCTATGCCCTGTTTGACCTTTGTAATATCAAAAAGATCTCCTGTTTTAAAAGGAAGTTCTCTTGTAATAACATAATTTCTGGTAAGCTTATTTCCGAAAATGGTTATTTTTTTTATTTTACCTTCATCAATAAAAATATTTAAAATGTCATGTTTGATTTCCACCGAATCAATCTTAGCTGCAGAAAGGTTCTTTTTATGATACATGGACAGGATTTTTCTTATGCCGTTACGATAGTCCTGATTATTCAAAACCTGAGGTAAGCGCAGATTCAGACTGTCCAGCAGTTGTGATTGTGTAAAGACCGTGTTGTTATGAAAGGTGATTTGTTCTATATACGGATTTTCCTTGATCACATACGTCAGTGTGGAATCAAGAGTATCGATACTGGCCTTAATCATTTTTAGATTACCGGACTGATACAGAGACTGGCCTGCCCAGATGATATCTGATTTTTTTATTCTGGTATTTAAAGGGAGATTGATATTTTTTATCATTTTTTGCGGCAATAGATTCTGACAGCCCTGGAAAGAGATATTTTTTATGAAATAAGAAGTATCCTGATAAACTAATTGGATTCTGCTGTACAGCAGTTTCTCCAGCTGGGTTACTGCTTCCTGAGCAGCAGTTTCACCTGCTTTTATGATCGTATTAATCTGCTGAAAATCTGTGTTGGAAATATTTTCCAGATCAGGCTTAATTTTAATATCTGCCTGCTGGAATTGTTTATTAACTTTGTTATTCTGCATTATAGTTGTTACCTGATCTGCAATTTCCCAGGGAGTTGTCAGAGATGATGCATCGCGAAGCTTTGAACACGTATTCACAGCTATGACCAAATCATGATTGAATGCACGAGCTTCATCAACAGGAAGATTTTGTAAAAGACCGCCGTCAACAAGAAGATGATCATTCAGGTTCACAGGAGTGAAAAGAAGAGGAATTGCCATAGATGCTCTTACTGCATCGATAAGTGATCCTTTTTCCAGTACGATCTTTGTACCTTCTATAAGATCAGTGGTCACTATTTTCAGAGGAATATGCATACTGTTAAAATCATTCACAGGGGGATACGGTGCATGAAATAACAGATCGGTCAGCAGAGTTGAGAATTTCTGACCGCTGGTCACAGCATTTGGTATATCAATGGTAAAATTTTTTAAGCGAAGCTGGATGATATATCGTCCCCTCTCTTCTTTCTGTCCCAGGAACAGTTGATTTCTTTCAGGATTATCATAGATAATATCATCCCAGTCGGTCTGTAAAGCAAATGTTTCAATCTCAGAAGAAGTATATCCTGTACTGTATAATGCACCTATAACAGCACCAATACTTGTTCCTGCGATACCATCTATGGGAATTCCATATTTTTCAAAAACTTTCAATACCCCAATCTGAGCCAGTCCTCTGGCTCCTCCTCCGCTGAGAGCCAACGCTATTTTAGGTCTGTTAACTTCATATTGTTTGTCGTATTTGAATGCTGTGGCGGATTTTTTTCTGAGTCCAAGAGGAATAACAATTTCTGTAGTCTGTGCGTTTAAAGAATCTGAATGATATAACGAAAATAGCAGCAGCAATGACAGTACTGCACAAATACCGGGAAATTTTTTATATTGTGCTTTCATATTTCAATATTTTCTAGAAAGTTATAGGTGCTTATGGAAATATCTTTACTATATCCTCCCTCCATTACTATAAAAACCGGTTTTTTCAGACGAGCTATCTGCAATGCTATTTTTGTATAAGAGTCTGTAGTCAGATTGAATATACTGATGGGATCATTATACAGAGTATCAAATCCCATAGAGATTCCTACAATATCAGGATTGAACTTTGAAATAAAATTGCATGATTTTTCCAGAGCATAGAGATATGGTTTTTCTCCTGTTCCTGGCGGCAGGGGAAAGTTTATAAAATTTTTTCCTGTTTGCCTGCCTGTTCCGGGAAAGAGAGAATGCTGATGTATGGAAATATAGAGTACTTTTGAATTATTTCTGAATATTTCTTCAGTGCCGTTGCCGTGATGAACATCAAGATCCAGAACAGCAATTTTTTTATCCGGATTATTTTCCAGATAAGAGGCTGTGGCAATTGCAATATTGTTAAAATAACAGAATCCCATTACTCTGTCGGGCGTTGCATGGTGGCCGGGAGGACGCATTAATGAGAAAGAGATCTCACCATTCAAAGAATGGTTGAGAGCATTAACAGCTGCACCAGCAGACAGAATTGCATAGTCATAAATATGTGGAAGAGAGGGAGTATCAGGATCAATAAAAGCGCCTGCTTTTACAGCTTCAATATGCCTGTATGTATGTACCCGCAGTAAGTCTTTTTCTGTACAGGCAGTTGGTTCTGTAAAGGGATAATTTTTTTTCTCCAGATATTTCTTTATACTCTTAATTCTTTCAGATGATTCAGGATGACCCGGAAAGTTGTATTCCAGAGACCGGGGAGAAAAATATATTTTCATATATAATACCTTCTTTTTTGAAAATATAGCAGGGTTATGGTTAAATGTCAATGCTAAAATTATTTTTTTGCTTTTTTTGGAATATTATTGTAATTTAGTAGATTAAAGATGTTACTATTTAATGAATTATTGAAAACTAGAGAAAGAAACAGTGCAGGAATATACATATCAAAATAATCCTGATCCCGGGTCTTTATTTTTAAAAATTTTAGCATTGATTATTTTACTGGCAGCAGCTTGTGCAAAGCAGGGAATGCCCCCGGGCGGTCCGGTGGATGAAACTCCTCCTCAAATTATAAGTACTACTCCGGCTCCGCAATCTACTTTTGTTGACCGCAATATTAAAGTTGAAGTAGTGTTTAATGAATGGATTAATTCCAGGAATATTGAGGAGGCAGTGTTCATTTCACCTTATGTTGGTGAAGATGTAAAAATAAAAATAGGGGGCAAAAAGATCACTATTGTTTTTCCTGAGCCTCTTAAACAAAATTGTACCTATGTTGTTACTTTTGGAACAGAGATTAAGGATTTACGTAATAATGCTATGGAGAAATCTTTTACTCTGGCTTTTTCCACGGGTGGTGTACTGGATATGGGAGAAATGAAAGGCAGGGTGTATGAAGAAGATGTACAGGGAACAGATGTGTGGGCATATTCATTAAACAACGATAATGTAATTAATCCTGCGGTTAGTGAGCCTGATTATATTATACAGTGCGAAGATGATGGAGATTTTCACTTTACTCATATTGCAGCAGGCAAATACAGATTATTTGCAGTCAAGGACAGAATAGCAGACCGATTGTATACGAGAGGAGAGGACCGGGTAGGCGTAACTTTTGGTGATGTGATAATTCCGGAGGAAAAACCTCAAAAAGCAGACAATGTTTTTTTCAGAATGTTTATTGAGGATACCTTAAAACCTGCTTTGGTAAGAGCAGTACCTGTCAATGATCATTCTGTTCAGCTTTTGTTTGATCAGCCTGTTTGCTTTGACAGGAAAATGTTACAGGAGAAAATCAGAATTTATTCATATCTGGATAGTATGGATGTATTGAACCTAAAAGACGCATATGTTAGTCCGAATGATAATAAATGCATGACAATTTTAACCGAACCTCAGAAAGAAGGAAAATATTTTCTGAAAATAGAAGGAGTTTTTGATGAAGCAGGTAATCCTGTTGATCCTGACTTTAATACATCTGAATTTGATGCCAGCACCAGAAGGGACACAGTAAAACCTGAACTTACCAGTGTTTTGCCTGCTCCTGGTCAAAAGGATATTAATCTTAACCAGAATATTCATCTTGTTTTTAGTGAATCAATGGACACAGTAACATTTAACCGGGGATTTTCTCTGGCTGATACCCTGGAAGGAGAAATTTCAGGGAATTTTAAATGGTATAATCCTGCTGAAGTTTCATTTATTCCGGAAAACGATTTTAAAAGCAGGACAGTATACAGAGTTGAATTGACAGGAGAGTGGATAAGGGATCTATCCGGGAACAGTTTAAATGATACCCTTTATCAGTTTAAAATATTGAATAAAGATACACTCTCCGGAATTTCAGGCAAAATAATAGACCCGGATACAGTGGAAACAGGTGATATGTATGTTACTTTACATCAAATTGAAAATGAGCAAACTTCTTATCAGCAGAAAGCTGATTCAGCAAATAATTTTGATTTTAGACAAATTCTTCCCGGGAATTATGTAATCAGCTGCTTCAGAGACAGAGACAACAACCGAAAATACAGTTACGGGAATCCTTTTCCTTTTTTATCAGCAGAAAGATTTATTGTATATAGTGATACAGTATTAGCAAAACCGCGCTGGCCGAATAGTGGAAATAATATTACATTACCATCTTATCCATATACCCGGGATTAGTATGGCCAGCATTACATAGTGTTTGAAAAATTTTTTATTGTATATAATATTATCTTGATTATAACGTTTATGCATTATATAAGTAAAAATAAGGATTAACCTCATGAAAGTCGGATTTAGAAAAAGTGATTTTACAATAATTATCTTATCAATAATTGGTCTTTTTTTGTTTTTTTATTTATTTCCTAAATTATATCCCGGATCAAATTTAAAATTTACCTTTAGTAAAAAAGAGATCATAAAAAGAGGAGTTTCGTTTTTAAAAGATTTTGGTTATACGGTTGATAAGGATGAATCTAATGTAAATATTAATCATGATAATGATCAGATCAGATATCTGAACAGAGTATTCGGATCAAAAATGACTAATCATATAATAAATGATTCCATACCTGTTTATTACTGGAATTTATCCTGGACTATCAGAAAGGATACTGCTAAAGAAGACCGTATTGAGATCGGCACAGGTTCAGAAAGAGAAGTTGTAACCTCGGAAAATCAGGTGATCTTACATATGGATTTACAGGGCAGACCCCTTAGTTTAGAAGCGGATAATATGTTTGGTGCCGAAAGAGAAAGCCAGATCAGCGATTATTTTACTATAGCCCAGCAGTATGCTAATAAATTTTTCAATTATCATCCTGGCAGATGGATTTATGATAAACCTCTCGATAACACAGGTGGTTATACCAGAAACAATATTTTTAAATGGCATCTGGAGAAGAGAGTTGCTGGTGAATATGTAACAATGGTTGTGAATTTTAAGGAAGGGGGCTATAGAAGTATTAATCTTAAGTACAATATTCCCAAGAATTATTTAGCTACTGCAAAAGAGTATGAATGGGTTGGCATCATCTCTGTTTTAATAATTCTGTTTTTTATTGTTCTGGTTGTTATTCATTTTATCAGAAGGTTACGTTCTGATATGATCGATCTGAAACGAGGCATTATACCCGGCATTATTGTGGGTCTTGGATATGCATTCTTTCTGGGGTATAGAGTAACAGTAGTTTCTCATCAATCGATTCTGGAAGCTTTAATAGCCATCCTTATTGTAACTCCGTTTATCGGAGCCGGCTTGTGGATACTTTATTCTATCGGATTGGCAATTTCAAGAGATGTCTGGTCTGATAAGTTATTAATAATGGACACCATAAAGAAAAAAAAGCTGTTCCCGAGTTTGGGACGTTCAATCTTAAGAGGAGTATCACTCATTTTTATTATTCTGGGTGTGGTTTCCGTTATTGAATATGCAGGAGTAAACTATTTATCCGGATATTTTCGGATTGACGGAATTGAAAATCATATCTGGAGTTCCGCTTTTCCCAGTGTATTGCCATTAATTGGAGAATTTATTTCTTCTTTCTATATAGTGACAGCCTTATTTTTATTTTTTGCTCCTATTATTAAACAGCAATTCAGTCATAATAAATGGGTTGTCATTATTGTAGCTTTAGCTTCTTTGTTTTTAAGTTTATCTTTTCCTCATATTTATCCCATCGGCTTAAGTCTTGGTATTAATTTAATTATCGGGTTGATCCTGGTACTGTTTTTTATCAAATATGATTATCCCAGTCTGGTTGTGGGGAGTATCGGGATACCTGTTTTCTATTATGGAACTATACTGATGAGTTCAGGAATAAGCTTTTATATAGTTCATGGTATTATCCTTTATGCATTTATCGGGGTGCTGGTTTTATATGCAATTCTTTCATTTTTTGCAGAGCCGCCTTCGGAAGAAGATACTGCTTATGTGCCGCCTTATCTGAAAAGAGTGTATGAGAGAGAAAGAATTAAAAAGGAGCTTGAGATTGCCAGAGATGTCCAGGCTTCTTTTCTTCCCAAAGAGAAACCGAAGATAAAGGGAATTGATGTTGCTTCATTATGTCTTCCGGCTAAAGAGGTTGGAGGAGATTATTATGATTTTGTCGAAATAAGAAATAATAAATTAGGAGTTGCTATAGGTGATGTGTCAGGAAAAGGAACTTCTGCTGCGTTTTACATGACTCTTACCAAGGGATTCTTTAAATCTCAGGCAAAATATGTAGATTCTCCTATGCAGGTTCTTATTAATATGAATGAATTATTTTATGATAATGTTGAGCGCGGTGTGTTTATAAGCATGATATATTCTATATTTGATTTAGAGAAGAAAAAGATGACATTTTCCAGAGCAGGACATAATCCCATGATACTTCGTCGTTCAGACAAAGGAATAGCAGAGGAAATCAGTCCTCCGGGAATAGCATTGGGACTGGAAAAAGGAGAAATATTTTCAAGAACTATTGAGCAAAAAACTATTCCCATACATTCAGGGGATGTCTTTTTATTTTATACTGACGGACTTAATGAAGCAATAAATGCATCCAATGAAGAATATGGTGAGACACGGCTGCGTTTAGCTGTAGAAAAAAACAGCCATCTTCCGATTGAAGTACTATTGGATAATATTGAAGAGGATATATATTATTTTACCGGCAGGGCCCCTCAATATGATGATATGACAGCAGTTGTCATAAAGATAAAATAATGGTAGTCATGAAAACTGTAAAAATTAAAATAATAATTTCGATAATTTTATTTATTACAGCTTTTTCTATTGGTTCAGGGTCATTTTCCTCTTATGGAGTGGATTTTTTCCTTGGTATGGCACGAATTCGGGAATTAATTCTCTTTATATCTTTATTATTGCTTTATCAGGTTATTTCACATATAAAATGGTTTGAAAAGTTAAATCTCATACGCAGATTGCAATATTTTGGATTAGGATCAATTTTAATTTTTCTGTGGATAATGCTGTCAAGATCCAGAGAGTTCTTCCCATCTGGTGACAGAGATATTACCTGGATAACTGTCAGATCTTTTCCGGATTTATTGAATATTATTTTAGTATTTATTTTTATTTCTGTAATTTTTGCTATGCTTATTTTAATCAAAGAATCAATTTTTATTCAGCAGCGTAAATACACAACCAGAAATTATAAGATTTTAATATTTTTTCTGTTTTTGACCATATTCTTTTCAATTTGGCTGCATGGTTCAGAAATCAGATCAGCTGCTTCTTATGATATTGGTTCTTTTGGAATTTTCAAGACCATTGTATACAGCATCCTTTTTTTATATTTTTTTATCAATGGATTACGATGTAAATGGATACATTATCTGAATAAACATCAAAAGCTGATAATACTTTTTATAGGCTCATTGATTACTCCATTACTATTTATTACTATTTTTAATGTTAATCCTTTGATAAATCAATACGGAATAGTGATCGGGAACAGTGTTAAAACATTATTTTTATTTTACGGAACATATGCTGTCATTTCTCTGATGGGAATTCTTTTTCAGCTCCCTTCTGCCGGAATTATGGATCGGAGAATGAAGGATTTAAATCTGCTTAAAAATATGAGCGCTTCAATAGGCTCTGTTCTAGATATTAACGAATTAATGTCCGAATCTACAAGTTTGACTAAAGATATTGTCAATGCAGATTTTACTTTAATGGAATTAAAAAAAGATAGCAGTTATACACTTCAGGGATGGAACGGGATTTCCAGAAAGCAGGCTGAGAAGATACCGTCAAAATTTTTCTCTCGTATAAGAGAGGTATTGGAAAATAATAAAAATTCAATTTTTATAAATGATTATTCTCAGGATCAAAAGGTAAAATCAATCAGATACAAAGAGATGCATATCGGTTCTATGCTCGCTACTTTTATAACAATTAAGAATGAGAAACTTGGTGTTCTGTATGCTGTCAGCAGAAACAAATTTGCTTTTATGGAAGACAGCATTGGGATCTTTTGTTCAGTTGCGGATCAGGTGGCAGTTGCCTTGAAAAATCTCGAACTATTTAATATAACCTTGGAGCAGCAGGTGTATAAAGAAGAACTCCGAGTTGCGCATGAAGCACAGATGCGTCTTTTACCGCAGAGGCTTCTTCCGGTAAAAGAAGTTGAAATAGAAGGCATGACCTTGACTGCCAATGAAGTTGGAGGAGATTTATATGATTATTATCTTGTAGGGGAAGACAGACTTGATATAGTAATCGGTGATGTTTCCGGGAAGGGGGCATTTGCAGCTTTTAATATGGCAGAACTGAAGGGAGTGTTACAGGCTTTAGCTCCTCATTTTAAGTCCCCCAAAGAAATTTTATCAGAGACCAATGAATTTATCAGGAACAACTTTAAACGTGATATGTTTACTACTATGATATATGCAGTTTATTTTTTTAATGAAAAGCAGTTTCGTTTTGTCCGGGCCGGACATACTCCCTTATGTTATCTTACAAAAAATGAACTAAACTGGTTAGAACCAAACGGATTAGGTCTGGGTCTGGCTGAAAAGAAAAAATTTAATAGTTCTTTAGAAGAAAAGTGGATTACATTGAAGACCGGTGATACTGTATTTTTTCATACTGACGGAATCGAGGAAGCCAGAAACAGCCAAGGCGAGGAGTTCGGAGAACAGGTTCTTACTGATACTTTATCAGAGCTTGATATACTGAATGTAAAAGCCAGAGAAATCATAGATCATGTATTTAAGAGAGTCAACGGCTTCACTACCGGAACTTCTGTACATGATGATATGTCAATGGTTGTATTAAAAATAAAAAAATGATTAATTATTGGTGTAACAAATTGTATAGAAACACATATAATAAATGAGGAGTATTTTATGAGTGAGTTCGAAGTTAAAAGAAAAGACATTAACGATGTTTCAGTTTTAAATCTAAAAGGCTATCTGGATGCGCATACGGCCAGTGAATTTGAAAGTGCTTTGGAAGAGTTAGTATGTGAAAACAGGGTGAAAATTATTGTAAATCTTTCAGATCTGGTATATATCAGCAGTGCCGGTCTTGGCGTTTTTATGGGGTTTATTGAGGATATCCGTAAAAAAAATGGTGATATAAAAATGGCAGAACCCAGTAAGAAAGTAATGCGGGTATTTGAGCTTTTAGGCTTTCAGGTGTTGTATCAGATATTTGACAGTGAACAGGAAGCAATGGAAAAATATGATACTTCTAATAATTAATTTATGTGTAAATAACAGGTGATTTAATGATAGAGAGAGTAAAAAAATATCAGCTTAAAATACCCAGCAATACTGAAAATTTAGAAATTATACGTAATTTTGTTTCAGAAATTGCTCGGAAAGTGGGCTTTAAAAATGATGATATACATAAAATAGAATTAGCTGTTGATGAAGCATGTACTAATGTTATTCAGCATGCGTATAAAGAAAAAAGCAATCAGCTTATAGATATTGCAGTAAAACTTGATTATAAGAAGTTTTCAGTTGTCATTACAGACAGGGGTGAGGGATTTAGGTTTGAAGATATTGATGTTCCAGATATGGAGGAATATCTGGCTGAATTAAAAGTCGGGGGATTGGGTATATATCTGATGAAAACTTTGATGGATGAAGTAGACTATAAGAAAACTGACGGGAAAAATCAGGTGAAAATGGTAAAATATTTTTTTGATAAGGACAAAAAAGATAAAAAATAGGAAATGACGTTCAAGAAAAATAAAAATAATAAAACTGGTCAAACCCTTGATCAGAGGTTACTTACCTTATCTGCTCTTTTTGAGATAAGTCAGACCTTAAGTTCTTCTTTGAATATCAGATCAATTGTAGAGAATCTTCTCAGAATTCCCATGGGGAATTTGTTGATTAATAAAGGTATTGTTCTGCTGAGGGATGAAGACAAGCACGAATTTAAGACCGAAGAACTTAAAGGACTGCCAAGAGAAATTTTAGGGAAGAATCTTACAGTAGACACCTATATTGATCGTCCGATTTTTGTTAAAGAGATAGAACAGAACATTGACTGGTCTATTTTTTTTCAAAAGTTTAATATTGAAATTTTGTTACCCTTAATAGTAAATGAGGGTATGATCGGATTAGTTGGTTTCGGAGAGAAGATAGGCGGTAAACCTTATGAACAGAATGAAATAGAGTTTTTAAATTCAGTCGCTAACATTGCAGCAACAGCTGTTTATAATGGGTTGAATGTTGCTAAAATCAAAAAAGTTAATATTAATCTTGATAAAAAAATTCAGCAGCTACATACAATATTTGATATCAGCCGGGAATTAAATATAACTCTTGATCAGAAAAAAATTGCCAGTCTGATGGGTTTTGCAGTAATGGGAGAGCTGCTTGTTAATAAATATGCGGTATTTCTTAAAGAAAAAAATACAATGAAACCGCTGGTTACCAAGGGTTTAAGCCCGTTACTTAATCCTGATCAGGAATTAACAGAAATTGAGAAACCGGTAAATTTGAATGAAACAGAGCGATTTCAGCAGTATGCAAAACAGGGATTCGCCCTTATTATTCCTTTAAGACTAAAAGATGAAACAAGGGGGGTAATGATGCTGGGGGAGAAAATAGGAGAAGCTGAATTTACTTCCGGTGATATTGAATTTCTTACCACTCTTGGAAACCATGCAATGACATCTCTGGAAAATGCCCGTTTATTCAAGGAAACGCTGGAAAAGCAGCGTATGGAAGAAGACCTGCGGATTGCAAAAAATATGCAGCAGAGATTACTTCCCTCAACCATTGAACAGCCGGAGAGGTATGAAATTGGCGGTATCAATATTCCCAGCCGGGAAGTTGGCGGTGATTATTATGATGTGATCAGAATAGATCAGGATACTTACGGAATTGTAATTGCTGATGTATCCGGGAAAGGAGCAGGTGCTGCTCTTTTAATGTCGAATTTACAGGCAGGATTACGAGCACTTACTGTTGGTGATTTAAAGCTGGCAGAAATTATTTCCCGTTTGAATAAGCTCATATATGATAACACCGATCTTGAGAAATATATCACATTTTTTTACGGTATCCTGGATACAAAAACCAATACATTCGTCTTTTGCAATGCCGGACATAATCCTCCTTATTTAATAGATAAAAAAGGTATTATTCGGGAGCTTAAAACAGGCGGAATAGTTTTGGGGATGATGTTGGGGACACCATTTGAGACTGAAACCATAGAGTTTAAAAGCGGGGACACAGTTGTTATGTATACTGATGGTATTACTGAGGCAATGGATAATAATGGTGATGAATACGGAGAAATGAGGCTGCAGAATATCGTCAAAATAAACCGGGATAAATCAGCACAGGATATCATTAAAGCCGTCAGTTCGGATGTAAAAGATTTTACTCATGAAACACCTCAGAGTGATGATATCACTATGGTTGTGGTTCAGGTAAAAAAATTTAAAAAAAGCTGATGACTGTAAAATAAGTCAATTTATATCCTTCATACATATCAAATAAAAATATCAAAATAATTCTTCAGCTGCGTTCTGCTTTTTTTAAATTATATGCTGTTTAATTTTTCTTACTTTTGATACTACAGTAAAAAATTTTTAAAAAATGCTTGCTTCTTTTAACCTTTATTTGTAAATTGTATTCAAAAATACGTAACTTTTTACGAAATTAATCTATGTTTTCTAAAGTAATAAGCGGTGCAGTTTTAGGAATAGACGGTTATTTAATTGAGCTGGAGTCTCATTTAGAGGGTGCATTACCTGCATTCTCCACAGTAGGACTTCCTGAGGGGGCAGTGAAAGAGTCCAAAGAAAGGGTGAGTGCAGCGATCAAAAATTCTGATTTCTGGTTTCCCAGAAAAAGAATAACGGTCAACCTGGCACCAGCAGATGTTAAAAAGGAAGGATCAGCATTTGATCTGCCTATGGCGATAGGGATTATGACTGCCAGTGGTCAGATAGATCAAAAGAAACTGAAAGATACAGCTATATTAGGTGAACTGGCGCTTGACGGACAGGTGCGAGAGATCCGGGGCGGTCTTCCCATTTGTCTGGCTTTACGGGATAATAATATTAAAAGAATCATCATTCCGGAAAAAAATGCAAAGGAAGCTGCCATGGTACAGGGCATGGATGTGTATCCGGTCAATAATCTTAAGGAAGCTGTTTCCATAATAGAAAACAGTGTTGATAAGGAGCCGTTTACTATTGATGTCAAGGATGTGTTATGGAGGGACGGTGAATATCTGGTAGATTTCAGAGATGTTAAAGGGCAGCACCATGTAAAAAAAGCACTGGAAGTTGCAGCAGCTGGTGGGCATAATGTTATTATGATCGGCCCTCCGGGTTCGGGTAAGACCATGCTGGCAAAAAGGTTCCCCACCATTCTGCCGGAACTTTCTTTTGAAGAAGCGCTGGAAACCACAAAAATTCATTCCGTATCAGGTCTTCTGCCTGCAGATAAAGCTTTAATTGTCACCCGTCCTTTTCGGTCTCCTCATCATACAATTTCTGATGCCGGGCTGATCGGAGGTGGCCGTATTCCCAAACCGGGGGAGGTGAGCCTTGCCCATCACGGTGTGTTGTTTCTTGATGAGCTCCCTGAATTCAAGAAGAATGTGCTGGAAGTCATGCGTCAACCGATGGAAGATGGTACAGTAACCATAGCCAGAGCTGCGTTATCACTTTCATATCCTGCTAATTTTATGCTAATTGCTGCCATGAATCCCTGTCCCTGCGGATATTTCACTGATCCGGTGCATGAGTGCACTTGTACTGTTCCTCAGATCCAGCGCTACCGGTCTAAAATATCGGGTCCTCTTTTTGACCGGATTGATATTCATATAGAAGTACCTGCAGTAAAATATAAGGATCTCTCCAGTGAGTCCAAAGGTGAATATTCTGAACAGATACGCAGCAGAGTTAATCAGGCTCGGAAAGTTCAGTCGGTACGATTCAAGGATATAAAAAATGTTTACTGTAATGCTCATATGGGATCTAAAGAAATCCGTAAATTCTGTAAAATTGATGATGAAGGTCATAACCTGCTTAAAAAAGCTATTACTCGTTTCGGCTTATCTGCCCGTGCCTATGACAGGATATTGAAAGTGGCACGCACCATTGCTGATCTGGAGGGTTCATCGGACATTCAGGGCCGGTTCATAAGCGAAGCTATCCAGTACCGAAGTCTGGATAGGGATTTTAGTACTATGATGTGAGCGTGGTGGACCATGATGGCCATGATTGACCATGATTACCATGATGGGTCATGATAGAATTTTGTTGAATATGATAAATTTGATGCACTATAGTAAAATAGAATAATCTTATATAATAATTAAGTTAAATTGTTTTTTTATTATTCTGTTAAATATTTTATCAAAATGTTACAGGCATATAAATACTCAGATTTAACTGGAAAGATAATAGGCTGTGCTATAAAAATACACAATGTTATTGGCTGTGGATTTCAGGAAGTAATTTATCAGCGTTGTATGGCTATTGAGTTTAAAAGGTGTAAACTCGATTTTGAACGTGAAAAAGAAATACATATTTTTTATCAGGGAATTCAAGTCGGTACTCGCAGAATGGATTTTCTGGTTGAGAATAAAATCATGGTTGAATTAAAAGCAGTTAAGGAGCTGGAAGATAATCATTTAGTTCAGGGATTAAATTATATAGAAGCATTCAATCTGGATATAGGATTGCTCATCAACTTTGGCAGTAAACGCTTAGAATTTAAACGATTGATAAATGATAGGAACCATGATGGACCAAGATTACCATGATGGACCAAGATTACCATGATAACCAAGATTACCAATATTACCCTGATAAAAAATTATAGTCATCACTGTCCATCACGGTTTATCATGGTAATCATGGCCATCATGATTCTCTTGATGGTAGTTTACAGTTTAGAATATTTTTTCTTATACAATAAAATAGTATTTAATTAAAGTGTAGAATCATTGTTATATATTTAAATAATGTAATTTTCATTTATTAAAATACATTTTCACCTGATCAATGTATTTTATCGGTAAAACAATTTTTTCATGAACATTTTTTTTCTCAGATGTTATGGTTAATTTGAAATAGTTCTTCTTTTCATTAATTGAGCTTTTATCAATTTCGTCCCAGGGTATGAGATGCAGATTGACAATCAGACCGTTTGTGCCGGTAAATACTACAAATTTACAATAAAAACAGAAGTTAATGATAAATATATATATAAACATATGGCCATAATTTTGATCAGGTTCATAGATCAACCAGTAAATAATCCATGACAATACCATGATCAATATTAAATATCTTACTATATTCCCCCAATAAGAGGTAATGGATAAAATATTAATGGCTTTAATATTATTTCCTATTTTATTAAGTAGATTTTCCTTTTTTTGTTTATCCCGTTTAATTTTTAAAAATAATATTAGTAACAATACTATATAGATTATATATAAAATCATGATCTCAGCTCCTGATTATTCATATACATTCAATATTATTATCTAAAAATTTTCATCTTGTCCATTTTTATGAATAAAAATCATTATTTCTTCATACTGGTTTGCTTTCAGGGGTATATTCCATTGTCTAATACAATCCTTTTCTGCATTTATAATAATTATTTTTTGTGATCCGTTATTACAAAAGTTTTTAAAAACATGAGAAGAATCCAGAATGAAAGGAAACTGAATATTGTTACCCTTAATAAATCCCCGCAGTAATTTTTTCTGTATTAATCTATTTTCTTTATTATGGTCATTTTCTTTACTATCATAACAAAGTACTCCATATATTGAATTTTTTAACTTTTCTGATTCTTGTAACCGGTCACAAAGTTCAATAAATGAGTCCATACAAAATTTACATCCAAAGTTAGTATTGTCTAGAATAAGAATTATGGTTATTTTCTTATTTTGACTCATTGTGCATCCATTAACCATTGATATGTTATTAAAAAAAATTATAGAAAATGTTGTTAATATAAAAATTTTATTACAGAATTTTTGATGTGATATTCTAGAGAAATAATTCACCGTTCTGCCCTTCTTTTTAGAATTTAATTATAAATAATTTTATATTTTTTTAAAATTACACCCTGCTTTGCCCGGGAATATAAATAATTTTCCTTATCTATGTAAATACAATGTGTTTCGTCTGGAAGGGTAAAGGTTGTAATGTGTTCTCCTTTTTGAGAAAGTACATATACATCTCTACTCTTGTTTTCAGAATAATGTCCACCTAATACAAATACATTTCCGGAAGTATCGAATTCAATATTTTTATAAAAAATATTTTGTGGTAATTGTGTATGATGCTCTTTTACATTACTATCATGATATGTTTGTTTTGCTCCTTTAAACAATTTTTTGTTCCATTCAAGTTTATTATTACTTTTATACTTTGCAATTTTATCATTAAATGAATAACATACATATAAATTTTTTTGTACATCAAATTTAAATTTAATCATATTTGAGAATAAATCTAGGAAATCAAAATTGTTTTTATTTTTACTCTCCCTATAACTAAAAACCTCTTTTGTATTTCCTAAAGTATCGATAATTTGAATATTGTTTTCAATAACCTCGGGGATGGCGATTTTATTTTCAGATAAAATTTGGATATCTGAAATGGCTTTATCAAATGGAATTGAGTATCGATAATGTAAGCTAGTATCGAAAACTTGAATACTTCTCTTATATTGTTCAGTAATATATAAACGTTTTTTATATAATCTAATGAATCGTATATCATTAAACTCTCCGGGTCCCATACCTTTTCTTCCAGTTTTTTTTATTAATTTCCCATTTTTATTAAATTTTTTTATTGAATAGTCAAGCATATCTGTTAAATAAATATTTCCATTATCATCCACACAAACATCTGCCCATTGATAGAGGATATCATTT
Source organism: uncultured bacterium (assembly GCA_964515295.1). Taxonomy (GTDB): domain Bacteria; phylum Zhuqueibacterota; class QNDG01; order QNDG01; family CAYUAG01; genus CAYUAG01. The sequence goes on from CAZETW010000024.1 coordinate 34,421, forward strand.
TCAATAGATCCAATGGATAGAACTTTTTGTATAGTAATCTTTTTAAAGTCTTGACTAAATATAAAATCATTAAATAATAGAAATATGATTAATAATATTTGCAGTTTTA
>CAZETW010000025.1:0-19857 GCA_964515295.1 uncultured bacterium
ACCGGGCATTTCACAAACCGCCTGAGAACCGCCTGCCGGTCATAGTCTGGTCCAGACTCTACTTTGATCTGGAACCCTATCTGATCGAGATCAGTGCAGACGGGACAACCTTAATGACATTCTATCATCCCACCACCTTTGGCAATCAGGTAAAAGAAAAATATTTGTCCGGAAAAAACAAAACTCAGCGTCACAAGCAATTGTCGGAATATTTTGAAAAACAGGATCTATACAGAGAACAAAAAGATCAGAAATCACCTAATTTAAGAAAACTCTCAGAACTGCCCTTTCAGCAGACAAGAGGTGAAATGTGGGATGAGGTGACAGATACACTTTGTAATCTTGATTTTATCCAAGCCAAAGCTTCTGTCGAGAGGACGTATGATCTGGTAACAGATTACCATTTTTGTCTAAAAGATTTACCTGAAGCCCAGCCTGTTCGTCAGAAAGAGCAAAATCGACTGGAGAGGATGGAAAGGTTTACAAGGGATTTGATTGCATATGCCAAAGGCGAAATAAAGGAATTGGATATTCCTGAAAGTGTACAGCCGCGGGCGCAGGAAGAAATGAACGCCGAGATTGATCGGATGAAGAAGAAGCCGAACCGTTATGACCGGTTAATTACATTTATCAACTTTATAGGTGTAGAAGCGGATAATCTGCAAAAGTATGCTGGTTTGTTTGCCAATTTTACACTACAGCAGGCCTGGAACCATGCGAATAACGGTTTTACAGGACGGGCTGCAACGGAACTGATCGATCGAAAACCGGAATCAGACACCCAACACCTGCTGTTACGACCTAATCCTGCCCGTCCTCCCTGGAACCCGTTTCCCCAAACGCTTCAAACGTTAAAAAACCATACAGGAAGGGTCATGGCTGTGAGCCTCACCCCGGACGGCAGATTCGCTGTATCCGGATCGGCAGATTGCACGGGCATTTTCTGGAACCTGGAGACTGGCAAGGCCCTTCAGATACTGTATGGTCACACAAAGCCGATCACTTCCGTGAGTATTACTCCGGACGGCAAATGCGCCGTATCCGGTTCATGGGATAACAACTGCATTGTCTGGGACCTGGAGACCGGCAATATGGTAAGTACACTCAAAGGCCACAGCACCAATGTCGAAGCCGTCAGCATAACGCCTGACGGTAAACGCGCTTTTTCCGGAGCCGGGGATGGAATCTGTATCGTATGGGATTTGGAGACCGGCGATAGGGTACATACACTGAAAGGTCATGAATCCAGTGTCGATGCCATCAGCATGACACCAGACGGCACTCGCGCTGTATCCGGCTCCAGGGATGGAACCTGCTCTATGTGGGATCTGGAGGCCGGCATACCGTTACGATCTATAGAAGGTCATACAAGCAGTATCGAAGCTATCAGCATGACACCGGACAGCAAACGGGCTGTATCCGGCTCCAGGGATAGGAACTTCAGGGTTTTGGATCTGGAGACCGGGCAGGTGCTTCATACGTTGAAAGGAACCAGGGCGAATAGATATGATATTACCGCTGTCAGCGTGACGCCGGACGGAAAACGTGCCATATCGGGGTCCAGGGATAACACTTGCGTAATCTGGGATCTCGATAACGGCCATCCCGTTCAGATACTGAAAGGACACACAGAGGATGTCGCTGCGGTGAGTATGACACCTGACGGCACGCGGGCCGTATCCGGGTCATATGACAGCACCTGCAGGGTCTGGGATCTGGAGTCCGGCCAGCCGCTTCCAATGAAAAAAAACCATAGAAGGATGGTAACTGCAGTGAGCATTACCCCGGACGGCAAACATGCCGTATCCGGATCGTATGATCACACCTGTATGGTTTGGGACTTAAAAACCGGACAGGTACTTCAGACACTGGAAGGCCATACAGGTAAAGTTTTTTCCGTTCAGGTGACTCCAGACGGCAGACGCGCTGTTTCCGGGTCAGAGGATGGAACCGTCATCGTATGGGATCTGAAGACGGGTAAGGCCCCTCAGACACTGAAGGGTCATACCGACGATGTGTTTTCAATGCGCGTATTACCAGACGGCAAATATGCCTTATCCGGATCATGGGATGATACCTGCAGGATTTGGGATCTGGATACCGGCAATACAGGGAAAATAATCAGAGGCGATGTCACTGAGATCACCGCAATGAGCGTGACCCCAGACGGCAGTCGGGCTGTAACCGGTTCAGAGGATGGAACCGTTATGGTCTGGGATCTGGAGACAGGCAAAGCACTTCACAAAATGGAAGACCACACAGAAGATGTTTTAATGGTGGATATGACCCCGGACGGCCGGTGCTGTGTATCCGGCTCATTGGATAGTACCTGCAAAGTCTGGGACTTGGACACCGGTATTGTTTTGCAAACACTGAAAGCCCATCAAAATAGTGTCCGGATTCTAAACGTGACACCTGACGGTAAAAGGGCGGTATCCGGGTCATGGGGAGGGATTTGTATGGTCTGGGATCTGGAGACGGGAAAGGTGCTTCAAACATTCGAAGGTCACTCAGGCGAGATTACCGCCATAACCATAACTCCGGATGGAAAACATGCTGTATCCGTTGCAAAGGATAATATCTGTAATGTATGGGATCTGAAGACCGGACACACCCTAGCCATTGCCGTATTCAGTTCTGATGTTACTGAGGTGTCAAAATTCCCTGGGGGGATATTTGCGGGGTGTTCAAGTGGTGAGACTGTTATTTTCCATGCAGCGCGAGCCTTGACCTGTCCGGAAACGGGTTTTACAACGGTTAGAAGGTTCTGGGACAGTCTCGGAAAGTGCTATATGCCCCTTACTGCCGATTGTCCATTGTGTGGTTATCGGTTTGAACCGGAAAAAAAATATATTGATACCATACAAGGCATACTACAAAATAGCAACATAGGCCCGGAAGACTCTCCTTGTCTCAAACTCCCCAGAGAAGCCTGGGATGAGCCGGGATTGTTTTCGCAGTGTCCGAAGTGTCATGAAAAAATTAGATTTAATCCATTTATTGCAGGAGGAGATTAAAAGATAAGGAAAAAGGATAAAATGAAAAATACGAAATATGAAGTACAAAATGTAAACAATATATAAGGAATAAATGATCGATATAAGTATTATATTCCCTGAATTAAAAAATTTTGGTGAAAAATTAAGGTATATTAATATAATTCTTAAATAAACAATATATACAGGAGGCATCCTATGACTGAAACAACATCCAAAACATTTATCCGGATACGAAATATCCTGAAAGCCGGATTGTGGAATTTTGTATTCCAGATTATCTTTCTGGTTATTCTGTTTTTTGCCGGATATAACCTATCCCTTAACTTCAGTCCTCCGCTGCGGGGTCTCCTTCTCGCTGCCTTGATACTGATCCCCAGTATCATCTGGACTGTGTTCTTTTATATTCGCGACCGGCTGGAACCCGAGCCTTTGTCATATATCTTTATTTCCTTTTTAGCCGGAATGAGCACTGCTGCCATCGGTATTCTCCCCATACACCGGGTTTTATTCCGTGTCCATGAATGGATCTATGAATCTGTATCCCTGTTTGTAGCAGGTTCATTTTTGGTGACCGCACCAATTGTCTGTTTATTACTGTACGCAGTGATCCGCTATGGATTTTATCCTTTAAAAGAATTTGATGAACCGGTAGACGGCATGGTGTACGGTGCATTCACCGGCTGCGGTATTGCTTTTGTTTTGAGTATATTTAAACTATGGCTGAATCCGGATTTCACTCTGTTTGTCATTGGCTATACAGCCACAACTCATGTATTGGTGTACTCGGGTATCGGTGCAGTTATCGGCTTTATAATAGGTAAAGCCAAATTTCAGAAAACATCCATAAACAAAGCATCATGTACCGGAATTCTGATTGGTATAGTCCTCCTGGGAATATATCATCTCCTCAATGAATTTATCTTTGTCCGTGGATTCTCCACTGCATTCTGGCTGTCATTTATTCTTTCCTTGCTCTATGCATTTTTGATCCTCCTTTTCTGTACCAGAACCATGCAGCGGCTTACTGAAAAAGATATGCACGAAACTGTATCTGTTACCCTGAAATGGGATAAAGGAGTGATCCTTCTTGTTCTCCTTTTTCTTTTTGCAGGGGGCATTACTGCTCATATTGGATCAGGTGGCAAAGAATTCCGGGATACTGAACACGGCATTGCCTTCAGGTATCCTCATTCCCTGTCCCGTTTTCCTGCTGCAGACCTTTCTCTTTCATTTTTACCTCAGCCAGCCACCATTCTCTTCACCGCTATACACAAAACATCTCCTGCCTTTACCTTTTCAGTAATGGTTCATCCTTTAAGAGAAACAGAGGAAAAACCTGATCTCATCTCATATATTGATGTGGCACAACCTGAAAATTTCACCATAAAGAAAATTGAGACTGAAACACTTACAGGGCAGCGTTTAGTTTACAGTTATCTGCAAACCACCACTGCATCCAGTGCCTATTTTCCTGTGTACAAGCAAGTCTATAAAGATATCTTTACAAAACAAGAAAAAATATATATTCTGACCTATGAAGCAACATCTGAAAATTTTCAGGCTGGTCTGGAGATATACCGGAACATACTGGAAAGCATAGAATGGCTGTAAAAATAAGGAGGCAATAATAATGAAACATATATATAGATTACTGATTTTATTAATACTATTCCTGGGACAGCATCTGTCTGCCCAGGAAATTCCTCAGGAGATGAGACCGTTTGTTCGGCTGGGACGTTCTGTAAAAGTACTGACTTTTGAAAACCCTAAATTCGATCAGGAAAGTAATAAGTTAACCAATATCGGTCAGCTAATAGATCTTAACATAATGAATATTCCGGTTGGGTCCGGTACTATTATCAGTTCTGACGGTCTGATCCTGACCAATTATCATGTTTTCCAGATAAAGGATCAATTGAGTTATGATGAATCTTCAAATACAATAAAGCTGATGAAATCAGATAATTCCTCTATGCTGGTTTATACTCTTGCAGACAATGATCCTCTGAAACCGCCTGTTCTGCAGTATTATGCTGAACCGGTCAGTCTGGACCAGGACCATGATACTGCCCTGCTAAAAATTGTTACAGATGAGGACGGCAACGAAATAACAGGAATAGAGTTTCCATGTATTCCTGTGGGAAATCCCTATTCTCTTACCCTGAATAATGAGATGCTGATCCTGGGATATCCTGCCAAGGGAGGAAATACTATAACCGTAACTGACGGAAAATTTTTAGGATACTATCTGAATGAACAATATATGGGAAGAGACGGATTCATCAAAACTAATGCAGCTATGTCACCCGGCAACAGCGGCGGTACTGCCCTGCATCAGAACAGAATGGTGGGAGTTCCCACTGCAGTGACTCTGCCCGGTTTGGCCGGCTCAGATATGGGATACATACATCCAATCACCTGGGCCGCAAAGGTTCTGACCGTTGCAGAGAAAAAATATGGATTTACAGTACCGGAAATGCCCCTGCAATGGCTCCAGAATGACTATAATACTGATGAGACAGCAGAGAATATCTATCTCACCGGTACCATTATTTCAGCACATTCCAGAAAACCGCTTCCTGCCCTGGCAATCGCTGCACGAACAGACAGAACCTATGAACAAATACGTAAAATTCATCAAAAGGTGCAAGAGGTTTTTATTATCGTTATGATTCAGCAAATGTACAAGTCTGGTGCTTCGGTTGAAAATATCGCTGCTTATTTAAATATACCTGTACACAAAGCTGAAGAAATCACCCATTCAAAAGTTTCCCTGGAAAATCTGCCTTCTGATGTACAGAACATGCTTAAGGGAGAATTCTTTTATAATATTGCCAAAGCAGATGAAGACGGATTCTTTATTATCAGTGCTCCCAGAGATAAAAAGCTGAAACTGTACATGTTTCAGCAGGATCATTATCTTGCCGATAAAACCATTACATCCAGATCAGGACGTTCACAGAATCTGGGAAATCTTAAACTGTATAAGCAGCAATAAGTAAACTGTATCATAAATATCAATATTTGTATCGTATACAGTATATTTAAAATTCATAGGATTGACACAATTGTAATATCAATATTATGCAGCATCACATAAAAAAACTCCTGCAATCATTTGAGAAAAAAGAAGACAGGGATGTCATACAATGCATTCTGATATACGTCGCTGTGAGTCGTAACGGTTTATCCAGACAGGAAATCATTGATATTCTGGAAAAAAAACTGCCAGAGTGTATTGATGAAAATAATATACTCAATAGTATTCAAGTCCTGCTTACACAATTACATCCTTATTTTCTTGAAAAAGAAGGCTTGATTAATTTAAAACAGGACAGTACAAATGTTGTGAACCAGTACTATCTGAAAAATGAATATTTACTGCAACAAGTACACAAAGAGCTTGCTCTCTATTTTTTCAGCCTTGGTCCTCAATCACCGCACATGATCTCTGAAACACCCTATCATCTGGGTAAAGCCCGGATGTGGAATGAACTGACCGATCTGCTTACAGACCTGGATTTTATTGAAGCTAAATGCAAAGCAGGTATGATTCCCGAATTACTAAAGGATTATCAGCACACCCTGAAAGTATTGCCCGAATCTATAGAAGAACAAGAACACAAGAAAAAATATGAAAAAAAAATCAAGTCATATGTAAAAGATATAGTAGCATATGCTGAAAATCAGATCAGAGCATATTTTGACAATAAAAAATTTACAAATCACTTAAAAAAGTCTTTTGATACTGGAAAAAAAATATCCTTTCCGGAAATTCCGACCTCTATAAAATCCTGGACCCCGGAAGATCAGAAAAAAGAAATCAACCGTATCAGCAAAGATCCCACCCGATTAGATATACTTTGCAGTTTTGCAGAATTTATAAAAACTGAACAGGAGTATTTAAATCAATGTGCTCAGTATGACGGCTTTTGCATCCAGCATGCCTGGAACTACATCAGTCTGGGGCCGGTTGCAGCCTCAGCGAAAAAAGCTGTTCAGGATCATCCGGATACAGTGATGCTGCTGCGACAACCGGATCAGCTGACTATAAACCGACTCCGTCCTGCCCTGCAAAAATCCATATCCGGGCATACAAAAATCATTGAAAGTGTGGATGTAACTCCTGACGGAAAACGGGCAATTTCTGCAAGCAGTGATAAAACATTACGTTTCTGGGATCTGGAGAATAACGTCTGTTTGTCTGTTCTTAAGGGACATCAGAATACGGTTAAAAGTGTCCGCATGACCCCGGATGCACGAATTGCGGTTACTGGTGGATATGATAATACTGTAAGGGTTTGGAATCTGAATGAGGCTAAATGTATCAGTATTCTGGAAGGCCATTTGAATACCATTTCATGTGTGGATATCACTCCTGATGGTATGATTGCAGTGTCCGCCAGCAGAGATCAGACTCTCCGGCTGTGGGATCTGAAACACGGCAGATGCCTGAACATACTGAAAGGCCACCAGGGACCTGTAAATACAGTCTGTATTACAGCAAACGGACAAACAGCAGTTTCAGGCGGAGGTCAAAATGATCATACCCTTAAAATATGGGATCTGCTGAGCGGTAAAAACCTGAAAACCATTGAAGTCCCTGAACAGGAGATTCAATGTCTGAGCATTACTTCGGACGGATCAAAGGCAGTTACTGTTAGTAATAATAATATTATCAGACTATGGCAGCTTAATAAAGGTATATGCATTAACCATAAGCGCTGTACTACCATAAAAAAAATCATCGATATCCAGATCACTCATGACGGCAGAAAAATACTGTACAGCAGTGGATATGCCATGAATTTAAAAAATACAGCTAACTTTGAATTTGAAAATTACTTTTATTCTCCTGACCATAGATCTTTAATTACCAGTCTACGAATGACCCCGGATGCAAAAGGTATCATATCTGCTCATAACGATAATACCATCAAAGTCTGGAGGCCAGATCATATATCTCAAGAACTAAAAGCAGAACATGAAAGTTCAGTCGAGGATTTGAGTCTGTCTTCGGACGGGAAATGGGTGATCTCTGCCAGTGCGGATTTTTGCCTCATGTACTGGAATCTGGAGGGAGGGTACGGAGGAGGCGGACATTGGGAACACGAACCCTGTTCCCATGACGACTCGGTATTCGGTGTTTGTATGACCCCGGATGGGAAAAGGATTATATCCGGCGGCCTGGATCAGGAACTGAAAATCTGGGATCATCTTGGCCTCACTTGTCTTGACTCCTGGAATACCCCTTACTGTATTGAAGATGTAAGTGTTTCTGTTCAAGGCAGACACATCATGACCGCACATTCAGATTCGATGATGCGGCTGTGGGATATCTACAATGGTGAATGTAAGAAATCTTTTAAAGGCCACACTGACTGTGTAAATAGTATCTGTATGACACAGGACGGAAGGCTGGCTGTTTCAGGCAGTAATGATACCACGCTGAAAATATGGGATCTGCAAACAGGTAACTGTTTAAAAACTATGATGGGTCATACAGGATGGATCCAGTCAGTCTGTCTTTCCCCTGATGGTAAAAAAATAATTTCAAGCGGATATGACAAAACTCTTCGTATATGGGAGATTAAAAGCGGAAAATGTATACAGGTTCTGGATACAGGTACTCAGGTTGAAGCTGTCAGTATCACTCCAGACGGGCAATTTATTCATTCTGCAGGTCATGATAATGTAATACAAGTATGGAATATGAAAAACAGTATGAGAGTAACTGTTTTTAAAGCTCAAACTCCGATTAACTCTCTTTCGGAGATAACAGCTCATGGTCGCTTTGCCTGTGGCCTGGAATCCGGTAAGGTTCTTCTTTTTCAGGCGCAGTTTCCTATCAATGAACCCCTGGTTACGCCGGTTCGAATGTGGTGTTTCGATAAAGAAAATAATAGAGAATATTGGGATGAGAATATAACGGTAATCTGTCCCTGGTGCGGAAAACGTTTCCCGGTACCGAAAAAAATGCTGGAAAATATTAATTATATTAATAAGAAAGCAGGATTAACTTCTGATGACGCTCCCTGTTTAAAGCTTCCGGATGAAGCCTGGGAAGAGCTTGTATTATTATCAGAATGTGAACATTGTAAACATCACTTTCAGTACAATCCATTCATAGCAGATCTGCCCTGACTGATCATAACATGTATTTAAAAATGACATTTCAATGAAAAATATTATAAACTATCTAAGAATTTTCCGGGCTGAATATTTGATTCGGGCTTTAAAATTTTCATCTTACTAACTTCTATAAGGAGAGTATACATATGAAAAAAATAAGACTTACAGTATTTGTCATTCTCATTGTGTTTAGTCTGACAATTAATTCCCTTGCTCAGATTGTACTTGGTGATATTACTATGAATTCCATGCCTGCAAAGGAGCTGACAAGTCCATTAAATATGAAAAGAGAAAGTATTTACACTCAGAAGGTACTTTCAGGTGTCGGCGGGGTTGCCTTTGAACGTCAGGCACATCCTGTAAATGGATTAGAAGTCGATACACTCTACTTGAAGTATGATCCCGGCCGAAATAACGGAAGTCGTTTAGTGATTTATCTGAACAATGAAATTAAGTATTCAAAAATATATGACTGGATGCTTATTCCAATAGCACACTATGCCGACAGCCCTTATTATGGTTGTTTTACCTATTTCGGACATTTAATTGACCAGAATAAAGAAAATGAGATTCTTGAAAAAAACGGTAAAATCATCAATTACCATCCTGCTTTTGTAAACACCTTATTAGGGCTGCGTCTTATGCAGCTTGATCTGATGCTTATGTACAACGATTGTGCTGATCTGCCCAAAAAGAACGGAGAATACATTCTGGGTGCAGGAGAAACTCATCCAGACTATTACAAAAATGCCAAAGGATTTAACAATACTTTATCAAAGCTTCAAAAAATAGAATCAGATCTCCAGGAACGATTTCGTTCTTATTTAATATGTGATTATAACCAAAAAATAAAGTTTAACTTTACTAGGGATACATTGTGTATTTCAGGCAATCCGTTTTTTTATTGCTGGCGCTACCGTTACGATAATATGAGCCAGGAAGAACAAAAAATGTATCAATCTGAACTTTTAGTGAAGACGCATGATGAAATTAATGAATTTAAGAAAAAACATCCGAACTGGCAACACAGTATCCGTGACTGGTACATTGATAATATTCTAAATGAAATTCAAAAATATGAGGATGGTTACTTACTTTATTCATCAGTTTTTCATCCCGGGACAGACAATATGTACGCAAATTATTTTACCGTTTAAAAAGTCAGAATATTGACGTATGGGATTATTCCCATAAAGGTGATGAGATTCCCTGGGGAAGCCGTATACCTGATATTCTCAAAGAAAAAATCAATTCTTCGGATTTCTTTATACCTGTACTTACATCAAACAGTACCAGTAAGAAATACGGAAAGTTTACACGAATGGAAGTATCCTATGTTCTGAATCAGGGCTGGCTCACCCGAAACCGTGTATTACCTTTGGTATTTCTGAACAATCCGCCAGAAGAATTTTCCGGAATATACAGTAAATTCCAGAATATCCTTTATCTTGAGACTGATCCTGAAAACAATGAAGATTTTGAAAAATCCATTGCAAAAATCTGCCGGTACCTTGATGTTCCCTACTATACACCTTTCCTTGCGCATACCCGGCTCCCTTTTACTAACCGGTTTCAGAAGGAAATTAAAAACTGGAATCTGGAAATTGCAATTCATGAAGAATTAATGTTAATAATAGATACTTTTTCTAAAAAATATGCAGCAAAAGATTACATAACTGCAGAAGAAATAATCAGCTATTTTCTGCTGACCTGTAAGTATCGACTTCCGGATTTTAATCCTTATTATCCGCGTATTGTAAAAGGAGTCTGTCAGATTCAGGTAGGAAAACTATCAGAAGCTGAAGAAACCTTTCTAAAGGCTACTGAACATCCCAACCGGGATGAAAACTGTTTTGGAGGGTTAGGTCAGGTCTACTTCAGGCAAAAACGGTATCTGGAGGCCTGCAATGCCTATAATAAAGCACTTGAAATATGTCCTCCGGATTTAAATAAAGAAATTCTGTTTAATAAACTCGGTGCTCAGATTCAAGCAGGAGAGGAATTGATTGATCTGTCATTTCTGGATCAATTCGATATTAATAATTTTGATGGCCGGGAAAAACTCTCATTTTATAATATGAAGGGAATTGCTTTTTATCAAAAAGGGGATTATAAAGCAGCTACCCGGGTATTCAACAAGATTACATCGCCAAATACTACAACTATAATATACTATTATTTATCCCTGAATAAACTGGGCAGATATACAGAATCACTGCACCTGTTGAAAGAATCAGTTACTTCATTTGATGATCCTGTTATATATCATTATCTTGCTCATGCTTTATGGCATGCTAAAGAGGACAAAAAAGCTATTCGTATTTATAGAGAAAAATTATTAAAAATGAAGCCTTATTTAAGACAATATTGGATTGAGTATGCCCGTATGCTCCGGCAGCAAGATCTAAAAAAAATGAAACAAGCTTGCAGACATATTCTTGACCGAAAATCTTTCCCTTTACCGCATACAGAAGAAGATTATTTCTATGAAGGATTTGCAAATTATCTATTGGGGCATCACTCACGTGCACAGTATGATTACGAACGTTCCGGTAATTTCTGTAAAGATTATTATGATAAAATACTGGACTAAACAATATGGTATAGATTTTATGATTCTCCTGTTGAAAAAATGTTGATAAAAAAAGATTAAATAAATTTTTTATTATCAGCACAAAACATGTGAAGGAACTGGTACCTCAGCACTTCCATATTCAACTATATCCTTTAAAGATAACAGTGAAGTCTCGTTTTATTCTGATCCGAATTACATTTGCCCAAAGTGTAAAAAAATATGGATTACACTTCTCACAAACAGAGTACTGGGATTAATCACTTAATATTTTCTAAAATCACTTCCAGGTATACTTCCTCATAATCCATAAAGCGATATTTTCCCGCTTCACTTTAGCTGGTAAATATTTTGTTTTATACGCAGCTTTCTTTGCAGCTTTTTCAAAATTGATATTATGAGTAGTATTACTAACCACCTGTACACTGTCCACAGATCCGCTGCTGTTGACCAGGAGTTTAACTACAACTTCTGCTTTTATTCCTTGTTTTCTTTCTTTCTCAGGATATTCAGGTATTACATCTCTGATAGGTCTGGGTCTTATCGCAACTGCACCTCTGCCTGTTCCATAGTCATGCAAACGTATAATATCTTCATAAATATCAAGATCTGTATCTTCAATGGTTTCATCCAGAGGAATATATTCGTCTTCAACTGGTATGGGAACCTCGGGTAATGTAGGCGGTCGCGGTAATCCTCCATGTGAAGTAACCGGGATGTTTACAACGCTCATATGATCAACTGAGATATATTTTATTCCATATTTTCCCTGGGGAATTCTGCGAGAAATAAAGGACAGCATAATAAAAATCAATAATACAGCAATTAAAGATTTTTCAAAACGTATCTGAAAAGCCTTTTTCTCTTCTTCAAATTTAGGAATGTGTGTTGTATCCTGATCATGTTTATTCATTGTGATAATTAATTCAAATAAATGATTATCTGCTGTTTATTTAAGAACAGCAGATAATTTCATATATACATGTTAATGCTTATGTTTAATGTTTTATATAAAATACGTATAAATAAAATACTACCCTACTTTTTCAGCCATTTATCCAGCCATCCTATCACGGTTTCATGCCACTGGATTGAATTATGTGGTTTTAACACCCAATGATTCTCATCCGGAAAATATAAGAATTTACTCGGAATACCCAGACGCTGCAGAGCATTAAAAGCAGCCATCCCCTGAGTTTCAACTACCCGGAAATCATATGCTCCATGAATTATCAGCATAGGAGTTTTCCAGTTTTCAACATAATTTACCGGATTATGTTTTTCATAGGCTTCAGGATTCTCCCAGGGAGTACCTTTGTGATCCCATTCCGGAAACCAGAGTTCTTCGGTTGCATAATAGGCAAATCTTTCATCAAGATTACCGTCATGATTGACCAGACATTTGAATCTGTCCGGCCAGTTCCCGGCTATCCAGTTGATCATAAAACCGCCGAAAGAAGCTCCCAGAGCACCAACTCTGTCACCGTCCATCCAGGAATATCTATCCAGAGCAGCCCTCAGCCCTTTTTGCAGATCAATTAGAGGTTTGCCACCCCAGTCTCCCCGGATAGCATCACAGAAATCCTGACCATACCCGACTGAACCATGAAAATCAACCATTACTGCAGCATATCCGGCTCCAGCATAGGCCTGTGGGTTCCACCGGTAATGGAAATGGTTTCCAAATGACCCCTGAGGACCGCCGTGAATAAGAAATGCTACCGGATATTTTTTTGAAGGATCAAAATCCACCGGCTTAACTACATAACAATAGACTTCCTCATCATTCCATCCTTTAAAAGTGAATTGTTCATAATCTCCCATACGCGCTTGAGCCACATTTTCTCTGTTTATATCAGTGATTGATTTCATATTCTTTCCGGAAACATCTACAGAGTAAAGTTCTACCGGAGATTTCAAGTCATCCTGAGCAAAAATAATTCTGTCATTATCAGCAATTATAGAACCTATAGTACCATTCCGATCAATAGTCTCAACCTTAGCGGATTCAGCATTAATAACAAAAAGAGATCTCTGTCCCAGATTTGCAGCAGTGGCAAATATCTTTTTACTATCCGGAGACCAGCGGATTGAGGAGGGAGACCGGTCCCAGTTCTCGGTTAACACCCGAGTTTCCCCTTCCGGCCATGATCTTAATATAATTCGATACCGATCAGATTCATACCCTGGTCTGGACATGGCAAGATAAGCCAGTGTCTTACTGTCTGGCGAGAAAACCGGCTGAGTATCCCAGGCTTTATTGTCTCTGGTTAAACATTCCGGTTTTTGGGAACCGTCGATGGGCACATAAAACAGATCAAAATTTGTGGACCAGGGAGCTTTATCCCCCACATCCTTGGCAGTAAAGATTAATCCCTTGCCGTCCGGTGTAAACGTTATTTCTTCCGGACCTCCGAAAGGCTTAGAAGGAGTATCTGCATCCATTCCTTTCATCAGATTGACTGGTTTGCTGTCTTTACTGTTCATAACAAACAGATGTGATCTGCGCCCGTCCTCCCAGGTATCCCAGTGACGGATAAAAGTAGTTTCATATATACGCCCGGATTCCTTTTTGTTCTTTATCTCATGGAGTTTTTTCTTAGTACATTCCGGACATCCCTTTTCCGGAAAAACTTCCATAGTAAAAGCAATGCAATTACCCTCTGGAGAGACTTTCAGATTAGAAACATCAAGCGGTAAATCGGTTTTTTGAACAGCTTCTCCCCCCTTGATACCAATACTCCACACCTGCACTGATCCGGACCGTGAGGAAAGAAACCAGACATATTTACCGCATTCTGACCAGCGGGGGCTCCAGTCACTTTCCTTATGAGTAGTTAATTGTCGTAATGCTTTACCATCGGATCCTACAATCCAGAGATCAGTTCTGCCTTTATTGGCTTCCATATCGGTTTTTCTGAGCGTAAAAACAATCAACGTACCATCCGGAGAAAGCTGAGGATCTGAAATACGGTGCATGGCCAGCATATCATGTACATTAAAGGGGTGAGTTTCACTGTTATCAGCAGCCATAACTACTCCTATGAAAATAAAAAATAAAAATAAAAAATAAAAAATTTTCATCATGAATCTCCTCTGTATTAATTAACAATTATTGTCTTCTCTCTAAAGCAACATCAATTTCATACTTATTTCTGTTTTCATCCACAATCACATCTACCCGTGTAGTATCATAGCCTTTATGAACAAAATTCAACCGAAACATAGATAGATCTTTATATGGAATAGAATAAAATCCAGTACTGTCAGTAAGCGTAGTACTATCCGTATTTTTAATATCTACTCTGACACCTTCCATAGGTTCATTGGTAAGCTTCGAAACTACGGTACCTGATATGATCTGTTCTTTTTCAAATAATGCACAGCTAATAATCAAAACAAAACAGAAAAATGTTATACATATTTTTTTCATTGTTAACTCCAATTTTTGAGATCCGGACTTGCCGGATTATTATTATTTAATTAACATGTTTTCCATATCAAAAATTGGTATTATTATCTCAACCATTATCAATAACAACATTTAATAAAAATAATTTATTTTACCTAATCGGCAGTCAAGGACCGCCTCTCCCCAATTGCAGAACTTTCAGCAATTGATCTTCTCATAATCCTGGTCTTGTAAACTGTAAACTTTTTTCAGGACGACACTACCTATTCCCTATCCCCTTTATTTTATTCTTGATTCTTGCCTCTTGCTCCTTTTTTTCCTTTATCCTTTATCCTTTTTCCTTTTTCCTTAAAGAAAACTACCTGATCCATATCCATCCTTCTTTTTCCACAGAAAACTTATCCGGCGGAGGGATACAATCACCTCTGAGAAAATCACTGGCAGCCAGCACACAAATCACAGCATCAATGGTATGAGACGTTTTTGTGATCTCTTTTTTATCTGTCTCAATATTAATATAAGTTTTAAGTTGTTCTAAAATTTCTTCTCTTTTTTTAATATTCTCCTTTCTTTTATACCCTCTCATCTTAATTTTTCGGGAAAGTAAAGTGGCAGCAGGATATATTTCTATTGCTGATGCGGGCAGGATTTCATTATGATCCCAGGAAAGAGGAATATCATAATTTAATTCTTTCCTTGACCAGTCAAGTAAATCCAGCGTCCACTTCGCAGTCCGGGCAATTCTGTCTGCTCCGATCTCCAATGGTTTTTTGCCAATTATCTTTCTTATGAACAGCTCTGTTTCTCTGTTAAATAATGAATCAGAATCGACATGTATTGGTTCTCCAGCTTTATGTTCATGTAAAACATGAGCCATTTCTCGGGGCCAACCAAGAGGTGCATCAAAAGCAAAAAGGAGTGGTTTTTTACCCCTGGCCATTTCACTGATAACATCAATTGGTTGCTGTTCGCTTTTACTTACGGCAACTTTTTTTATAACTGGTGTATCCCCGCTAAATTCTCCATAAGCAATAGCTGCATTTTTCTTATCAGTAGCACAGTCAATACCGATTATTGATATTTTTTTCATAAATCACTCATACATTATATACAAAAATTTGTTAGCATTTCAAATATAATAAAGAAATATTATTGTTGCAAGAATTAAAAAATAAAACTGCTGAGGATATCCTGATCATATCTTATGAAAAAAAGAAAGAATAATATCTTTTTCTTTTTTATTTAATATACCACATATCCATAAGAAAGGAAAGATACACAGAAGTAAACATATTTTTATTATAACTAGATCATTAAAAATAAGTATCCCCAGTAGATAAATTAATGTATAAAAAATTGTAATTTTAAAGATTTTTGAAAATTCGTATTGTATAGTATATAATTTCTGATTTATTATATATAATATGATTGCCATACTCATATATGCTATGAATGTAGAAACAGCAGCTCCGGTTATACCCCATAAAGGAACAAAAATAAAATTTGATATAATTGCTACAGCAGCACCGGATCCGGTTATGAAAGGAAGATATACTGTTTTCTTTTCCATATAAATTCCCACAATAAAGTTAATATAAATTCCATAAGCTACATAGGCCAGCATAACAATAGGAACGATAGAAATCCCTGGCAGAAATTTTTCTCCGAACAGGGTAACACCAAAAACGTTAATATGCACGATCTCTTCCAGAAAAAAACATATGACCAAAAAAATAAATCCAATAACCACTATAAAATAAGTAAGAACTTTTCTATAAATTTCTTTTGCATTATCTTCCTTAGATACAGAAAGAAAAAAGGGATGCCAGGCAAATCTGAACGCAGTCACCACTAAAGACATAAACATTCCAAGCTTATAACCGGCATTAAAAATACCGGTAGCTTCTGCACTGACCATACGATCAAGAAAAAACCTGCCTATTTGTCCCATAATTATAACAGAAAGCAGAGAAGGGATATATGGTATTCCAAAAACAAGCAACTCCTTTAATACTTTTAAGACTACACTCACTTTTATCCAGGTAATAATAATTGGTAAAACCGTTATTAAAGTAAATACTGAAGAAATTAAATTAGCCAGAAAAACACCTTCAATCCCTTTTTTTAAGTGTACAATAAATAATATATTTAAACTAAAATTTGCTGCAACATTTAAAAATTTTAAGAGGCAAAAACTGAAGGATTTTTCCTCAGCTCTTAAAACTCTGAAAGGTATTTCAACCAGAGCATCAGCTATAAGAATCCCGGCAGAAAGACGTATTAACAGAATATAACTTTGATCCTGAAAAATTGCCCGGGATAAAAACTGAGGAAAGATATTCATGATCAATGAAAATATAATTCCTGCACCTAAAATAGATAAAAAGGCAGTACTGAAAACCTTCTTTTTCTCAATCTTGTCTTCTTCTAAAATAAAAAATCTGAGAAATGCTACATCTATTCCATAGCGATAGATAACATTAAGAATCGCAAGAGATGCAAATAAAAGCCCAACTATACCATACTCTGCTGTGCTCAGATAATTTGTATGTACAGGTAAAAGCACAAAACCAATGGATCTGGTGAGAATATAGCCAAAGCCATATACAACTGAATGTTTGGTAAGAGTGAGGATTTTACGGTACATGTATTCTCCTGTTTCGGGAAATCTAAATTTATAATGAATTCAATATAATAAAAATTAAAATAATTATCGAGAAATTTCTTGACAAATAAAAATAAATTTAGTAAATTTGTGGCTAAAATACAGGAATAAAGTGAGGAAGATATGCCGCAACATAAATCAGCAAAAAAACGTATGCGTCAGAATGAACGAAGAAGATTGAGAAATGTCGTAAAACGCTCGAAACTCAAAACTTCAATTAAAAAGGTAAAAAACGCACCAGACAAAAAAACTGCTGAAACTGAATTCAGAAAAGCTACAGCGTTACTGGACAGATATTCAACTAAAAATCTTATTCATAAAAATAAAGCAGCAAACTTAAAATCCAAATTATCAAAAGCTGTAGCTGCTAAATAGTTAGGTATTTTTTAAAGTATGTGGACCGGGATAATTTGCAATCAGTGATTCCCCCTAATTCTGATGTAAATTACTCCCGGTTTCCTTTTTTAGAATTCAAATTAAAATTTCTCATGATAATACAGTATCTGTTTACGAAATAGCATTCCTCTCTTTACTGAAATGTTCAAACTCTTTTTTGTCAATAATCTGTTTTAAGTAATCAACTACTTTCCATACTTCATTAAAACTGTTATAAAGAGCGACTGGTGCAATCCTGATGAGGTTATCAGGCCGGTAATCAGGGATTACCCCCCGGGCTTTGAGAGCTTTAGTAACCCTTAATCCATCTTTACGAATCAGAGCAACATGACCGCTTCTTTTATCCGGATCTTCCGGACTCCCGATAGTAAATGAATAAGGCTGATCAGAAAGTATTTCTTGTACTAAATAAATCAGATACGAAGTTAATTTTTTTGATTTGTCCCTGATATTCTGTATCCCTGCCTTATTTATTATATCCAGAGTTATTTCAAGAGTCGCTGAAGATAATATACTGGGAGAAGAAATTTGCCAGCCTCCTGCATTTTTTTCATGTTCAAAATCAGAAAGAAGATCAAATTGTTTTTCCTTAACATAACCAAACCAGCCGGTCATGCCTGGGGACTTCTGAAAATGTCTTTTATTAATATATAAGAATGCAGGACAGCCCGGCCCCCCATTCAAATATTTATAACTGCACCATAATGCAAAATCAACTTCCCAGTCATCAAAATAATGAGGTACAGTTCCTACAGAATGAGAACAGTCAAAACCAATAATAATATCTTTTTTATGAGCTTCCCGGGTTAATCCGGGAATATCCAGAAGCTGACCACTTCTGTATAATACCGACGGCAGTAATATCACAGCAGTCTTATCATCCATCAAATCAATAATAGCATCCTCATTCAAGGTTAATCCATCCCTGCTTTTACACAGTATCAGCTCCTTTTCCGGTTGTAACCCTTTTTGCTCTATCTGGCTCCTTAATGCATAAATATCTGTAGGAAAATTTAATTCATCAGCAATAATTTTAGTTCTATGACCAAAAGGTTTATAAAAAGTACTGATCAGGGAATGGATATTAACAGTTGTAGTACCTGTACACACTACCTCATGATGAGAAGCACCTACTATTGGGGCTATTTTCTCACCCAGAGTTTCAGCAAAATAAAACCAGGGAATTTTACCTTCAAGCCACCCTCCTATCCCCAGATTTTTCCATTCATCAAGTATTCTGTCTACTGCAGTATGGGTGTCTTTGGGCATAAGCCCTAAAGAATTACCGTCCATATATATGGTATTCTCCGGAATAAAAAACTTGTCTCTGAAATCCCTGAGTGAATCTTCCTGATCCATCTTCCTGGAAAATTGTTCATCTGTCTGCAATTGCAGCCTCCTATTTTCAGTTTTAGATATGATTAAGGTATAATTTGTTACTTTTTCCTTTATCCTTGTCCTTTAGTCTTTGGGTCTCGGACAACCTCTCAATGACCACAGACCGCCGACTGCAGACCGCATTGCTCTTCGCGGTCTGCGGTCTGCTGTCCACGGTCTCTTTGTAATATTGGCTTCTGAACGCAAATTCTCTCAAGTTCTATAGTTCTGAAGTTCTAAAGTTCTTACGGTCTGGCTTCTCCATTCTCCTTTCTTCCCTATTCCATTCTCCATATATTCATTA